>NZ_JACLIC010000039.1:0-210176 GCF_019748695.1 Paenibacillus cucumis (ex Kampfer et al. 2016)
TTGTCTCTAAAATATTTTAACTATTTGTATATAATTTCAGATCAGCTTTAAGATCACTGACTAAATTGTAATATTCATCAACTTTTGCTTTTAGTTTTGTAGTTTCAAATTCAATACCGGATAAATCAATTCTTGTAATGATATCCTTAGCATTATCTATGTCGTTAATATATGTTTTCAATTTACTTTTCCCTCTATACCGAATACTATTACTATCAATTTTAAAAAGTGCATCTGATAACTTCATATTAGAATCAGACAAAAAGGTTTTTATCTGTTCGGTGTTAGCCTTATAAATAAACGAATCATTCTTAAGGTCTAATATACCCACTAATTTTTTTTCAATTTTGGATAACATTATTGTTCTTACACCGTCCAATTTAAGTACTTTTATAATTTCAGGTTTTAATTTCGATAAATTTTCCAGCCATTTGATTAAATACACTAGAATCGAAATAGAAAATCTTCCATTTTTCAGGTTTTCTTCAATTTCAGAATGTTGATAATAATTGAATACTTTTACTCTATGAGAGACAAACGTACAACTTTTATTCATCTTACGTGCTAGTTCACTAAAAGAGCACTTTTCCCAATATATCCACATATCATGCGTATGTTTTGCCCATTCATAAACGCTCCAGTCTGACTTTCCCCCTTGGACTGAACCTAATCTCTCTTGTTCTTCTTCTATACTTTTTGGAGGTGCTACCAAATAAACAGGAATTACTTTCTGCATTAATTTCTTGGCTGCATACCACCTACGATGCCCCGATAATATGATGTACTGATTTCCTTTTTGATAACACGTAATTGGAACTTCCCATCCTTTTTCCCTAATCACACGTTGGATCTCGTCAGTCTTAATTGTATTATCAGTTCGAGGATTTAAAGGGTTTGGAAAAACACTTTTTATGTCCGCCATAATAAAATCAGAACGATTATCCACTTTTAAATCCTTCCTTTCATTTTTCTACTCAGTGCATTAATCTCACTTAAGAGACTGTCCAATTCATCTATGAGAAGAATAGCTTCTTTCTGATCTTTCCATTCTATTTTCTTCACTGACGACATTGAGTCATCTAACATTTTATAAATCTCTTTATGATCACGGCTTTTTTTTGATCGACTAATTTTCAATTCTATTTCTGACTGTTTCAATGTTTTTGTAGTATCTGAGAGGAAAGAGAATATTTCTTCGCTTGTGGCATTAAACACAAAGTATCTGTCGTTTGCTATTTGGCTGTTAAAGCATTTATTTTCGTATTTCGCTAGCATTTGATGTCTCACATACTCTTCACTAATTGAATCAACGAATTTAGGTTGATATTGAACTAGCCGTTTAATCCAACTTATGATGTAATCAAGCATAGAGATTGAGTACATACCATTTGTTAACTTGTCTTCTATCTCAATTTTTGGATAATACTTGAACACCCGAATTTTTGCTGCGATTTTTGATTTGGGTATTCCTATCTTTTTAGAAAATTCACTATAGTTTATGCCTCCCGAATAAATCCATCGATCATGTATATTTTTTGCAATTTCATATGGGGTCCAATCCACTTGAACGCTCTGAAGTGACCCCAAACGATCTTTTTCTTCTGCATAAGTTTCAGGAGAGTCTACTATAAATACCGGCATTTTGTCATAACCAAGTTGCTTAGCAGCATACCATCTTCGATGCCCTGCCAACAAAATATAAAAATCTCCCTTCTTGTAACAGGTCACAGGTTCCTCCCAACCTTTTGATGCTATTACATCCTGTAATTGCTCAGTATGAACTGTTAAATCCTTTCGAGGATTTTTTGAGCTCGCACTAATTAATTCAATCCTCACCCATTCAAACTTTTTATCCTTGGCGCTTTCTTCAAGTTCTCCGTTCATTTGAAGTTTTGAAAGTTGCATAAGCAGAACCTCATTCCTATCAGAAATATATTCGTGTGCAACTCCGCATTTATCTAATATTCCATCAATAATCACTTTCAACTGCAGGGCAGTAATTCCACAATGCTCAATAATATTTTCTCTACTGTAACCATCCATCAGTTTAATTGCTATTTCCTTTTCATGCTTAGAAAAGCTGTTCAGACTTTCAACTTGAAATATTACGTCTTGATCTATTTCTATAGCCAGCGTGTCAATGGTTAATTTCTCTTCTAGCTGCTCCTTACTTGAAACAATTTTTTCATGCAAGTACGTTACACGTCTAATCATTAAAAATTGTAATGCATTGACCGCCATATTGTATGAGCATTCCAAACTTTCTGATATAAAATAAGCTGACTTCCCTATCAGATTTCTGTTAATTATTTGAGTAATGAGGCTATTCACCTTTTTACTTGGTTTGACATGATTAAAGTGTTTTATTGTGAAATCTACTATTTTCCCTTTTACAAACTTGTAAGCATAACGCCAAAAAAAATCGTCACTTTTGCTAAAATCATACTTTCCAAATGCTTCTATTAACCCTAAATAACCTTCTTGTATTAGGTCTTCTTCTAACCATCTATCATATATCATTTTTGAAAAAACAAACCTTTTTACTAATCTTTCTATGTTTTTAGAATACCTACTTATCATCTTTTCAATTGTTACTTTAACTAGTTGAGGCTGATTCATTATCAGATTCTCCTCTTTTGAATCCTTCTTTTTATGATTATAATTTATTAATCTTAAGAAATCTTTCATTCGTCAAAGGTTCTGAACCTTCAACAAAAATATGTATTTTATTACAACTATTAACTAATTCCAACAAAAATGCACCTTTTCTATAACTGAAATAGTTGTTAGGAATTAAATCAGGATTTCTCAACATAAGTCGGTGGAACGCTTACTTTGTTATAAGAAAAATAAAAAATGCGAGTAACGATGATTTAAATCGTACGCGCATTTAACTTTAGGGGATTGATTTATCCTATTTTTACAGCTTGATCTCGTATTCGCAATGTTCATGACCGCTTACGTTACACTTGGTTTCTTTTACTGTCACTCTTCGTTTCATCATCTTAGTCAGTGCCCCTTCGAGAATTGCCCCCTCCAGATCACATACCATTTGCTCATCTTCAAGTGTAGGCAGTCCTTTACAGAAACAGTCATCCACGGCAACAATGATCTTATGCTCATTTCTTTCTATTACCCGAGGAATACCAATCCGCAGTTCTTCAAACATTTGCAATAATTCCTCGACCGTATGTACAGGCAGATTCTCTCCAATTTTACGTCCAATGGTAAGTGTGGTACCTTTGCCGCCCATCGGCAAACCCTGATTTAATCCAATTAACCGAATCGTACGGAACAGTTCCAGCGGCACCATATTTCCCAGCTTTTCACGATTCATCTTTCTCATATCCTCAAATGTATATTCCAACATCGTTGCGACCTCCCATGGATGATTTATAATTCCATAATGACAGAAAAATATTTCCCTTTCCTTGATTCCAATCAATAAAACAGGCGATTCGCCTAATCTTGCAATCCCGCATCTAACTTGCCAATATAACTTGAAACATAACAAAAAAACCTTGCCAACCACACCAAGAACTTCTCGGGTGGCTGGCAAGGATATTGACTTTCATCCTATGAATCTCGCACTCTCTCCTAGTCCTGACAGATACATAGGCCTGTCTATCTGTTGGTAATAGCTTTGTTTTTCTCAAAGAACCGGGCATTATGAGAAGACACACCCGCCATATCGGATGCTGCAGGTTCCAGATACATCTTGGCACTGTTAACTGCAAGCACTGCATCGTTAAAGGCTCCTGCGATCAGTCGCACTTTGCTTCCATAAGTGATAAAGTCACCGGCTCCAAACACACCTGGAATGCTGGTACGCATGCGCGCATCAACGCTCACCCCATAATCTTCACGTTCGAGTCCCCACTGTACAAGATTGCCGAAGTCGCGATCATACCCATGACTCACGATAACTTCATCCATGCCCAGCTGTTTCAATTCCCCAGTCTCCATATGTTTGAGTTCAACACGGTTTATCCGGTCACCCGAACCGTATAAATGAGATATCCCATAGGACGTAAAGACCTGAGCATGAGCTTTCATCTGGGCGACTGGCGTTTCATGTGCAGTGAACTCATGCCGCCGGTGTACCACAATCACTTCATTCGCAATTTTGGCTATTTCATTGGCCCAATCAATGGCAGAATCGCCACCTCCCGAGATCAGAACCCGTTTGCCGATAAAACGGGAAACGTCTGTAACCGTGTAATGCAGATTGGTTAGTTCATAACGGTTCGCACCCTCAATGTCCAGCTTTTGAACCTGTGTCATTCCCCGACCTGCACATAACAGGATGGTGCGTGTGTAATGTTGCTCTCCCGTCTTGGTTGTCAGCACGAATACACCATCTTCGCGCCGATGCATCTGATCAATCTGTTGGCCGAATACAATAGTGGGGTCGAATGTTCTCGCTTGTACCTCCAATGATTCAATCAACTTCTCACAACGTATAGGCTCGATTCCCCCCACATCCCAGATTAACTTCTCTGGATAGGTACGCATAAATCCGCCGAGTTCCTGTTTGGCTTCAATGATTTTAGTGCGCATGGCTCTCATTCCGCTGTAGAATGCAGAGTACATTCCAGCAGGCCCACCGCCTACGATCGTAATATCATAAATGTCCAGTTGCTTCTCTGTATTCATTAAGGCACCAACTTTCCAACAACATAGTCCATTAATTTAACCGAACCTATCGGGCCCACACCGGATACAAATTCACTGGTTTTCAGTGGGAAAACATGATCATTCTTTACTGCCTTCAGATTCGCCCACACCTGGCTTGCTTTCAGATCTTCCATGGATTTCTTCGTGTCATAACCTACGAGGGTTCTGTCTTCCAAGAAGATATAATCCGGATTCAACTCAGGCAAAAATTCCAGAGAGAACTGACTGAACCAATCTGTAGAGTCTTTAATGGCCTCCGGACTGTTTAAACCGAGGGTTTCATAGAAAAAGACACTGCTGCTTCCCCCTTTGGGACCCATGAAACGGTAACGATTGTGCTCCACACGCAGAACTAATACCGTCTTGTCCCCCAGAGCAGTTGCAATCTTATCTTTGGCCTGTGCAGCCTTCTCTTCAAATTCGGCCAGTACCTTAGCAGATTCCTCAGTCTTGTCGAAGATGGCCGCTAATTTTGGCATCGCCCGCTCCATTTCACTATTGGCATCCAGTGCCACAGTCGGAGCGATTTTGGATAATTCGTCGTATACGCCCTGTTCCATACCCTCGCCGGCTGTAAGAATCATATCCGGAGATAATGCAAGCAACTGCTCATAATTGTATTGATATTGTTCTACTTCTATCGTCTGAACACCGTGTTCTTTAAAATAGGCGGGTCGATATTCCGCTTCGACTTCTGGCGTGTACAATACGATCTGTGGTGTAACTCCCATCTCAATTAAATACTCGGCATAGATCGAATCAAACACAACCAGATTTTGAGGATGGGCAGGGATGGTCACCTCTCCAAACTGATCCTTCACCACTTTGGTTTCACTGTTATTCGGTTCAACTTTTGTTGTACTTGTTGCTTCCTCACTCTGAGTTCCTGATATACCCGCTGTTGTCTCCTCTTTGGTTCCGCTGGAACATGCCGCCAGCAAAATGCAGATCACCACCAGCATGATACCGAATCCTCTAAAACTTCGTAACATTATGCTTCGCCCCTTATATGTATTGATAATGATAATTATTATCAAATACTATCAAATAAGAAGTGTTGCATCCATAGCTTATCGTGCGTATTCAGATGGATTATTGTGCTCATTCTGATACGGTATCTACCAGATTGCTGATCATCTGATTTAGAATCAAATTTTGGCCCGTGATGCCATGACCGTCGACCCATAGATGAGTATCGATGTAGAATACCCGCTTGTTTTTTACCGCTTTCAGTTCATTCCATTGAGAACTCTCCACCAGTTTTCTCATATTCTCGTCCGCACTGAAATGTTGCATCATTCGTTTCTCAACAAACAGATAATCCGGATTGGCCTTTACCAACAAGTCAAGTGAGCAAGGATTGAACCAGGCTGTACCTTGTTCCAGTGCTTGCGGAATTGCTAATCCGAGCTGATTATATATCAACTGTGATATTCCGTATGAGTGCCCACCCAAATAACGGTAACCAAAAGCTTCTACCCTTAGCAGCATAACTGTCGAGGCGGATTGAATGATGGGTTGCAACTTCTGTTGTGCTACGCTAAGTTGTTGTTTCAATTGTAACTGAATTCCTTGGGCTTCTTCTTCCTTATGGAACCAAGCTGCCAATTGATAGAGCAAAGGCTCTATGTTCTGATGAAGTCCTGTCAAAAGTGGTGCAATTGTGCGCAGTTTTCTTTTAATCTCTTCTGTCATACTATTGCCCACAATAATCTCTGGTTGGACTTGCCTTACAAGTTCCAGATCCATATCATATTGCGTAACCTCAAGCAGTCTCACCCCATGCACGATAAATTGCTCACGTTGATGTGGAGACAACAGGATCTCAGTGACCATAACGGCATATGGAATAACACCCAGATGAATCATCATCTCTGCACAGATTGGGGAAAGCACTACTATTCTACGATGCTTCAAATGTTGTCTATATTGTTTCGGTGATTCCCCTGTCAGTTGTTTGAAGCGACGACTGAAATAATGAGCATCCTCAAACCCGGACTTTTTAGCAATATCCTGTGAGGTGGCTGAAGTTAATAACAGTTCTTCCTGAGCACGATAGATCCGATAATGAGCCAGATAATCCAGGGGCGACTTACCATATTGCTCACTGAATTTGCGGGAATAGTGCCACGGCGTAATGCCTGCGATTTGCGCCAACTGTCCCCTCGTAATCACCTGATCATAATGCTCCCGCATATAATCGACGGAACGGAGTATACCATCTTCCGGTCTCAGTTCGTTATCCCGCTTTTGCTGATAGAGATTATTCAACAGCTCATATAACAAGTGCTGATTTCCAACCCATGGCACCCTCCCCTCACCCGTGTTTTCTTCACTCATATGCTGAATAATGCTAGCCAGACTTCCCCCTGGAAGTTGCACTTTCTGATAGGCTTCCCCCGAGGGTACATGCCAATCGTACTTCTCTACTTCTCTTCCTTCCTCAAATACAGCGTAAGTATCGAACTGAACATGCCATCCTGCCAGATCCATATCTCCTCCGTCAATGACCTCCAGAACCGATTTCTCTTCAAGCGCAATTAATTCTCCAAAGGAGGCGTGAACACGTTGGCCGTTAATACTCCATGTCGCTTTGCCATCCAGAATAAATATCAGGCTGTGACTGGCAAAGTAATGCCGCTCCCCGGTGGATATCCATGTATTGTTTAATGCCTTGGTTGACCTCCACTGAGCAATCCATTCCATATTCTGAGGCATATCCTTATCCTTTCACGATCATACTCCTGAAAAAAGGCTACACGCATGCAGGCCCATTCCTGATCCAACTATTCTATTCGTCATACTCCCCATACACACATCCAACGTTTGAACTCATCCTACCTGAATCGCAATCGCTGTGCAATCCTATGCCGGAATTGGTTCACAACGTCAAAAAAAGCCGTGCAGGAAGCACGACTCTTTTATCCAATCTAACTCATATAGCTAGGTTTAATTAAGACAAAGCCAGCATTGCGTTCATATCTTCTTCTGCTGTTGTGATCAGTTTCAGACCAAACATGTCTACGAGCACATCCAGTACACCTTCTGAAATAAATTCAGGCGGTTTAGGCCCAATCCGGATATCCTGAATGCCAAGGCTGAACAGGCCAAGCAGAATTGCTACCGCTTTTTGCTCAAACCATGACAGCACGATGCTTACAGGAAGCTCGTTCACCGTGCAGCCAAAAGCGTCGGCCAAAGCCATTGCGATTTTCACAGTTGAACCGGAGTTGTTGCATTGACCCAAGTCGATATAGCGCGGAATGCCCGTGTCTCCCACCGTACCGTAATCCACATCATTGAAACGGAACTTGCCGCAAGAGGTAGTGAGAATTACCGTATCATTCGGTAGCGACGTAGCGAGTTCACGGTAATAGTTACCGCCCTTACCCGGTGCGTCACAGCCTGCAATGACAAAGAAACGACGGATATGTCCGTCTTTGACGGCCTGGATAATCTCGGGTGCAAGTCCAATCACGGTCTCATGATGATAACCTGTCGTTAATACTTGCTCGGATTGGATGTTCGCTACTGGCAGTGACAACGCTCGCTCAATAAGAGGTGAGAAATTCTCGCCTTCAATTTTCGTTACTCCTTCGAGACCAGCTACTTCATAAGAGAAGAATCGATCGGCATATGTGCCTTTGATCGGCATAACGCAGTTGGTTGTTGCCAGAATCGCACCCGGGAATTCCTCAAACAGTCTGCGTTGATCGTACCAGGCTTTACCGATATTCCCTTTAAGATGAGCATATTTCTTTAATGCCGGATAACCATGCGCAGGCAGCATTTCGGAATGCGTGTAGATGTTGATGCCTTTGCCTTCTGTCTGACGCAGTAATTCTTCGAGGGCGTACAGATTGTGACCCGTCACGACGATACAATGACCTTCAATCTGATTTTGACTCACCGTGATTGGCTGTGGAATACCAAATCGATCGGTATGCGCACGATCCAATACATCCATGATTCGAATAGCAGCATTACCGACTTTCATCGCCATCTCTAAATGTTCCTGCTGATTAAAGTTTGAGTTCGTAAGCGTCATATATAAAGCTTCGTGTGTGATCCGATCCACCTCAGGATCGGTATAACCAAGCTGCCGTGCGTGTGTTGCGTAAGCCGCAATCCCTTTCAGTGCAAAGATCATCGTATCCTGCAAGCTGGCAATCGTTTCGTTTTTACCACATACCCCAATTACTTTACATCCACCACTCGGTGTCTGTTCACATTGATAACAAAACATATTAATTCCCTCCAAACCAAATTAACTCCTTGTTATGAAATAGCGTAACAGAGCTGGAGGCAGACAATTGTGATATTACACACAGTTTTTCAAACTAACACCCATATTATCCCTTTTAAAACTTATATCAGACTATCATCCATCCAATTACCAGTATGACGACACACTTTGAAACGAGATCGATCTGGCATCAAGGTCCGATCTAAAATCAAAACTTTCATTCCAGTGATGCTGTCTCTACGCATAAGTATCACTGGAAATATGAATAATGACATAGACAACTAATGTCGCCCAAGTTTATCGTCAAACTACATATAAAATGTTGAAAAACAACATCCCTTGGCGATTCTAGATTTTGTCCATCCGGGTAATACACATATAAATCACATGCCGAGGAGCTGGTCGATTGCAACATTACAGGCGCAGTGCAGACGAAGTATTGCAGGAGTTACAAAGTTCCGAGAGAGGTCTTTCCACATCCGAAGCAACGAAGAGATTAGAATCCGTAGGATATAACGAGTTAAAAGGAAAAGATGCAACACCGATCTGGAAACTGTTCCTTGAAAATTTTAAAGATCCGATGGTCATCGTGCTGCTCATCGCAGCTGCTGTACAAGTTGTGCTTGGGCATCTGATCGAATCCTTGATCATCTTTCTCGTCATTCTGCTTAACGCTATCATTAGCGTGGTGCAGACCAAGAAAGCGGAAAGCTCACTAGATGCCCTTCGCCAGATGTCAGCCCCCGAGGCCAAGGTCATTCGAGATGGTCAGAAGCAGACGCTTCCTGCACGGGAACTGGTTCCAGGTGATATCGTTCTATTAGATGCAGGGGATTACGTACCGGCAGACGGGCGTATTCTGGAATCCGGCAGTCTCAAAATCAACGAAGGCATGTTGACTGGGGAATCCGAAGCTGCAGAAAAACATGCGGATGTGATTCCGGAAGAGGCTGGAATTGGGGATCGGCGCAACATGGCATTCAGTGGATCGCTAGTTGTATATGGTCGCGGCACGATTGTCATTACAGATACGGCACTAAAAACCGAAATCGGTAAAATCGCTGAATTGATTGAAAATGCAGAGGCGAAGGAAACACCACTGCAACGCAAACTGGAATCGTTCAGCAAAAAACTGGGCTTTTTCATTCTTGGGCTGTCGATTCTTATTTTTGCCATTGAAGCAGGACGGGTGTGGCTGACAGAAGGCACCGAAAATATCGGACCATCGCTGATCAATGCGCTGATGTTTGCTGTAGCCGTCGCTGTGGCCGCCATACCTGAAGCTCTCTCATCCATCGTCACCATTGTACTCTCTCTTGGTACCAGCAAGATGGCCAAGCAACATGCGATTATTCGCAGATTGCCCGCGGTGGAAGCGTTGGGATCGGCCAGCATTATTTGCACGGATAAAACCGGTACACTCACTCAGAATAAAATGACCGTTGTGGATTATTACATTCCCCATGGTACAAAAGACGAGTTTCCCGATGATCCTGCCGAATGGTCGGAAGAAGAACGTCGGTTGTTACATATTGCCGTACTTTGCAATGATTCGAACATCAACCAGGAGGGCAAGGAGCTTGGTGATCCCACCGAAGTTGCACTCATTGCGTTTAGCAACAGCGTGAACAAGGATTACAACGAAATCCGGGATCAGTTTCCACGGGAAGCCGAGCTTCCGTTTGACTCGGACCGCAAGCTCATGAGCACGGTGCATACCTTTGAGGGACAGACTGCTTTGCTGACCAAAGGTGGCCCGGATGTGTTGTTCAGTCGCTGCAGTCATGTATTTATCCATGGTGAAGTACAACCGTTGACTCCTGAGATTCGTACTCAATTCGAAGAAAAAAATGAGGCCTTCTCCAAACGCGCTTTCCGGGTGCTAGCCTACGCTTACAAACGTTTCGATGACAAAAAAGAGGTCACTCCCGAAGACGAATCCGAACTGACATTAGTCGGCCTGACAGCCATGATTGATCCACCGCGTGAAGCGGTTTATGGCTCGATTGAGGAGTCGAAAAAAGCAGGCATTCGCACCATTATGATCACGGGTGACCACAAAACTACAGCTCAGGCTATTGGTATTGATATCGGACTGGCAAACAAAGATGATCTCGCGATCACCGGTGCCGAGCTGGATAAGATGACGGATGAAGAGCTGGATGGGCAGCTGGAGCATATCTCCGTCTATGCACGGGTATCCCCCGAAAATAAAATTCGGATCGTGCGTGCATGGCAGCGCAAAGGTAAAGTTGCAGCCATGACCGGAGATGGCGTCAACGATGCTCCTGCACTGAAACAGGCCGATATCGGCGTAGCCATGGGAAGTGGAACGGATGTCGCCAAAGATGCGGCGGCGATGATCCTGACTGACGATAATTTTGTATCCATTGTGAATGCGGTCAGCGTTGGACGGATGGTATTTGATAATATTAAAAAGGCTATCGCCTATCTGTTCGCCGGAAACCTCGGCGCCATTATCGCCATCCTCTTCGCACTGGTTGTCGGCTGGGTCAATCCATTCACAGCGCTACAGCTGCTGTTTATCAACCTGGTCAACGACTCCTTGCCGGCTATTGCGCTCGGCACGGAGAAGGCTGAACCGGATGTGATGCGACGCGAGCCGCGTGACATTAACGAGGGCATTTTTGCAGGCGGAACGTTGCAGGCTGTTATCACCCGCGGGTTGCTCATCGGCGTTGCCGTAATTGTGTCGCAATATATCGGTCTCGGTATCTCGGAAGAGATGAGTGTTGCGATGGCGTTTACTACACTGATCCTGGCGCGCAGTCTGCAAACCTTCGCGGCACGTTCCAACACCCAGACCATCTTCCAGGTTGGCTTCCTGACCAACAAGCTCGTGCTTGGTTCGATTGTGGTCTGTCTCTGCCTCTATGGCATTACACTGATTCCGGGTGTTCGCAGCATCTTTGCCATTCCTGACACCTTCGGCTGGGATGAGCTCCTGATCGCAGGTGGGCTTGCGCTCGGCGCGGTTATCCTGATGGATGTCATCAAATGGATTCGCAATCGCGGCAAACAAACCACGGCGGCTTAGTTGATACACGATGTATCGTTGTACACCGTTGTAAGCTTTTATAGATTGGATAAACAAACAGGCGCCCTTTTTTGAAGGGCGCCTGTTTGTTTATCCGGGTTATTTTTTCATACCATAGATAGATTGTTTGGTGCTTCTCGGGTCTTGCTTCTTGCTTCTATTCCATTACCTTTTACTACCCCTGCTTGAAGCCAAAGGCAATCCATCGTCCATCAATATCCTCGATCACAAATTCTTTGTTATTATAATCAGAATGATGGAAGGAACGAACAATCGTTACACCCGCATCGATCAACTCTTGTTCGAGTTCTTCCTGCTGTTTCGTAATGAAATAGGCATCATATCCGTAGCCATACAGTTCTCTATTCGGAATCACCTTTTGTCCATTACTTTGGGTTAAAATAATCTCGGTAGAATCACGGTACAGACAGACATGCGGCTCTGCGACATCCAAGTATTCAACGACACGAAATTTTAATTTTTCTTCATAAAATGCAGCCGTTCTCCTCATATCAAGGGTTGGGAACACACTGTGGGACTCTAATAGTTCTGGCTTCATAATACTAATCTCCTTCATCCTAATTGTTCTTAAACCTGATTACGTCTGTTATGTAGTCACTCGAATAACTATGACACTATTGCCATATTAACATTGGAGGTGTAAAATAGAATATTGTTTTGTCTCCATCGTATGTAATACTAATGTCAAAGTCTTTTCATATCATACAACACTCTATAGAAGACAGGAATGGTTACATGAAAGAAAAAATTGTGATGCCACTTTGGACATGTTGTCTGTTCATCGTGGTCATGAACACAACCATGTTTAATGTTTCATTGCCTGTCATTATCCGTGATCTTCAGATCACTTCTGACCTGGGCTCCTGGGTTATCTCCAGTTATTCTATCGGATATGCCTTGTCTACCGTAATTTACAGCCGCTTGTCTGACCGAATTCCGGTACGTAAGCTGGTCACCGTTGGGCTCTTGATTCTCGGTTGCTCGTCCGTGCTTGGTTTGTTCGCACATAACTTTGCTTTGTTGCTCACGACACGTATTCTGCAATCTGCAGGGGCCGGAGTTATGGCTGGACTCGGTCTGGTCATTGCAAGCCGATACATTCCGGTGGAACGACGTGGTGCAGCTCTGGCTCTCATCTCATCAGGTAGCGCAATGGCTTTTGGTCTTGGTCCCATTGTTGGCGGACTGATCAGCGAGTACATGGGCTGGAACGGATTGTTTGCGATTACGGTGCTGGTGCTACTGGCCCTGCCGGTATTGCTCTATTTTTTACCACGGGAGACCGTGAACAAAGAACAGCCATTTGACCTTACAGGCGCACTACTCACCATTGTTAATGCAACCACCTTGCTGGTAGCCATCACACAGCGGTCATGGATATGGCTTGTCATCGGCATAGTCTCTCTGGCTACTCATATTCTTTATATTCGCAAAGCAAGGTTGCCTTTTGTGAACCCACAGGTATTTCGGACACCGGGTTTCACCAGGCTTATTATCATTGGGTTCTGCGTACTCGTGGTTAATCTCGGAAATCTGTTCCTTATGCCGTTAGTGCTTGCGGACCTGTATCATCGTTCTGCCCTTGCCATAGGTTTGCTCATTGCCCCCGGAGCGATCATCTCGGCATTTTGTACCCGTTATGTCGGGCGCTGGATAGATCGGTATGGCAATATGCGGTTTATGCTGATCGGGCAGTGTATGCTGGCGGCAGTTCTGGTGTTGTTTATGCTTGGACTTGACCAGTCTGCCCTGATCATTACAGGCGGTTACGTGTTCTTCTCGCCAGCACTATCAGCCTCCATGGCCTCCCTGAATAACGAAGCTTCACGTGTACTGCCTAGAAACCAGATTGGTTCTGGCATGGGCTTGTTGCAGCTGATCCAGTTCTTTGGTGGTTCGGTGTCTGTCGCCGTGTGTGGTTTGCTTCTGCACGCCATACCCGGAGTAACGCTACAAGAAGCTTATCATGTAGTATACGGCTGCCTGCTGGTCGTATGTCTCATTTCGCTTGGACTGACGTTATGGCATAGTAAAGCTACTTCAGTTTCGAATCGTGATTTAACCTCTGTACCCTCGGGTCGCTAATGTAGCGTGCTCCTGTCGTCGGAGTGTACCGCTAAAATTACAAGTTCAACTTATGTAAAAAAGGCTCGCACCTGTTTGCGAGCCTTTTGCTTCTTTTGCTTTCTCCAATACAAACCCTACGCTTGTGATGACCGTAACTGGAGAAGGGCCGCAAATGACTGGAAATGAGCAACAAGCAGCTTCACATTTTCCTCCATCAACTGCTGTGCCTCTTCCATCGTCTCGGCTTCACTCTCCGCATCTTCACGCACCATCGCCAGTTCATGCTCCATCACCAGTACAGAAGGGAACACTTTGTTCTCCCGATAATCGAGCAAGTAGTTGTTGCCGCTGCTGACACTCCACGCAATCGGAATAATTCGCCGCGGATCAGGATTGACTTCATCCACCAACGCAACATTATTGGCAATAAACTGATCATCCAGTACATGAAAACGAATGTCCCAATCTTCCGTCTCTGTGCCCTGTATCAGATCAAAGGAAGCATCGCCGTGTAGCTGAATAAAGTCCAGATAGTCCTGTGGAAAAACAATACCATAATGAGACTGAATACGCATCACACTTGCACGATCATTCTGGTCATTCATCCCTATTCGCCCTCTCTAAGCTTGATCAGTTTTTCGCTTCAAGTGCCGCTTTCCAAGCTTCAGCAATATCAACTGGCGCTTTGCTGCTTTTCTTTCCGCTACCTTCCTTCGTCCAGAGCGGAGGAAAATAAGCAAACACTTGGCCTTTGTCCAGTTGCGCCATATCTTCCTGCCAGCCTTTCCAGCGAAACGTTTCGTAAAATAATTGCAGATCACCCTCAGCCAGCCAAGTCATAAACTCGGAGAACGAGAGCTCTGTTGATTCCCACTCCAAGGCATCCGGTGCAAAATAATAAATCTGTCCCGAGCCATCGAACTTCCCGGTATCCAGAGCAAAAAAACCTCCAGCCACATCATAGGCCACGACCATCATGCCTGGCAATGCCTCTACAGCAGGTTCAGCACTCAAGCCATTCCAGCTGGCCAGACTGCCATATACACTCTCACCGCCTGCACCCAGCAACGTAATCCATCCATGATCCACCACCATGCCCTCCGTCTCATAGGCGACAGCCCCCAGATAGGAACGCGTGCTCACTTGGAGCTGGTGCAACGCATTCTTGCCCGTCTCCGGCTTTGCCGGAACATAGGTATATGTATTTCCCCCCTGATCCATAAGCGCTTTAAGCTCCGGCCAAGCATGATTCTCCTGATCCATTAATTCATCAGCAGACAGATTATTCATCATTCCACAACTCCTCTCCATTTTATGACTTTTCCAAGCATATCATGGCTTATTCTACCATTCAAATCTGATATAATTAGCTTTCAGATTGTAATTAAAGGAGGAATATCCTTGTTTCGTTTCATCCTGCTCCCTGCTCTAATCCTCACGTTGTTCACATCTTCGGGCTGCCAGGATCGAGCCTTCTCTATTCCTCAACAACCAGATGTCCAAACCGAAACGAATAATCAGACCATCTATTATATTTCACCACAGGGAAACGATAAGAATCCTGGAACCATCCATTCTCCGTGGAAGACGATTCAGTATGCAGCGGATCATGCTTCTCTCGGTAGTACGATCTATCTGCGCCAAGGCGTCTACCCCCAGAAAGTCAAAATAACCCGTAGCGGGCTTTCTTCAAGCAAACCTACGCTAATCTCAAGTTATCCTGGAGAGAAAGCGATTCTCGATGGCAAGAGGTTATCTGTACGCGGCGTCGAAGGCATGGTCGAACTGGACAATGTCAGCCATGTTACGATCTCAAATCTGGAGATTCGTGGCTTCTCCACCACTCAGACGGGACAAGTCCCTGTCGGCATTTATGTACATGGAGCAGGGGAGAACGTGCAGCTTCTCGGCAACCAAATTCATGCCATAGCTAGCCGGGCAACGCCAAAAGGCGATGAACTGCAAGGCAGAGATGCACACGGAATCGCCATCTATGGCACAGAGCATCCACAGGCCCTACGCGATATCATCATTAAAGATAACGAATTATATGACCTCGTGTTAGGTTCCAGCGAATCACTTGCGGTTAACGGCAATGTTGACACCTTCGCCATTATAAACAATACCATCCATGATACGGACAACATCGGTATTGATCTGATTGGATATGAGGGCATTTCAGAGGATGACACGTATGATCGGGCGAGAAACGGCATCGTTCGCGGCAACACCATCTACAACATCACATCAACCCGCAATCCATCTTACGGGCTTCCACTTCCGAATAAAAGTAATTCGGCCGGAGCGATCTATGTAGACGGCGGCACCCATCTTATCATCGATCGCAACAAAGTATACCGGAATGATATCGGAATCGAGATAGCTTCGGAGCACGCCGGTCGTTCCACCAGCAACATCACCGTTCGTGATAACCTGATCTATGCCAATCGACTAACCGGTATTGCTATAGGAGGTTATGACGAAGAGCGGGGCGCAACGGAAAACAGCCAGATCATGTACAATACACTCGCACACAATGATACGTTAAACGCAGGCAATGGACAGCTCCTGATCCAGTCACATACCCAAAATAACACCTTCACCCGTAATATTGTTGCCGCTGGAAGCTCAGACGTGTTGATCTACAACGAGTACACAAGCAATACAGGCAATGTGTTCGACCACAACCTTTATTACGTTAACGGCGAGGCGCAGGAGGCCCTTTGGGTTTGGAAAAATAAAAGCTATTCCGGTGTTACAGCGTACCAACAAGGAACAGGCAATGACACACACTCACGCTACGTCAATCCAGCGTTTGTGAACAGCTCAAAGGGAGATTATCGCCTGCGAACAGGCTCTCCAGCCAAAGCTTACGGCTATCTGGCCCCGAGATAGACGTTGTCTTCCTTTTCTAACCATCGTCTATACCAATAAATAAACGGATCAAGTAAGCAAAGATTCTCTGCCTGCTGATCCGTTTTTATGATGCTTAGCCCGGCTTAACGCCGGACCAAACTAGCGGCATGGGTTACCCGATTTCGCCCGCCCGTCTTGGATGCATAGAGTGCATCATCTGCCTTTTGAAACACAGACAGCTCCGTATCTGCTGCCGAGATCGTTGCCGCGCCAATGCTCACCGTAACGTGATATTCCCCCCAATCCGCAGAAGCTACTTGTGACCGATATCGTTCTGCGATGCTGATGGCTTGTTCCTCTCCGCAATTTGCCAGAATGATCACAAACTCCTCACCACCGTAACGTGCCACCACATCGACCTCACGCGAAATGGATAGTAATAGAGTAGCCAAGTTACCCAGTACCAGATCACCGATAGGATGTCCGTAGGTGTCGTTAATGCTTTTGAAGTGGTCAATATCCATCACAAGCAGGGAGAATTCACGCTGTTCCTCATGATAAAGAGATAGATGATGAGCCATTTTTTCCTGGAAAAACCGACGGTTCTTGAGACCTGTCAGCAAGTCCGTAGACGCCATCAATTCCAATTGTTCATTGACTTTAATCAGCGCCTGCTCTTTGATTTTGTATTCTTCATGCAGACGCTCCAGCTCTTGGTTCGCCTCTTGTGTTGCCTGATATAACTCCTGCAGCTTGGTCTTGGTATTTAAAATGTCCTTTTCATGCTCAATCCGTTTACGCATAATGACGACTACACAGTCCACTATATGTTGCCCGTCCCGCATCTGACGCACCCCGTTGAGCAACACCGGGACGTCTTCCCGCTCGCGATTGCGAAAGGAAAAATACATCTCGTCCACATGACCATACAACTGAATATACGGATAGAAATACGTATGAAAAAACACTTTATTGGTGACGGACATCACGGATTCAATATGTTTGCCCATCAATTCATCCCGTTCACGCCCAATCATGTCCAGTAACGTTTGATTTACCGACATAATGACGCCCGAATCCGATATTGAAAAATATCCACAAGGTGCAGTATCTAATTGAATGTCCATAAAAACAGCCTTTCCTCTATACGTTATGCACTAGCCAGATAATCTTTAATTAATCGAATCGTCTCGCCGGGTTCACTCAGATGAGGGTAATGTCCTCTGGCATTCATCTGAGTGAGCCTGCTGTTCTTCAGATGGGAATGCAAATAATCTCCCACTTCTACAGGAGCGATACTATCATCTGAGCACTGCAGAATCAAGGTAGGCACCGACACCAGATCCAGTTCGATCCGGCAATCAGACAGGAATGTAACTTCGGCAAATTGCCGGGCGATGTGCGGATCACGGGAGCAAAAGCTCTTTTCCAACTCTTCCGTTAGATGCTTGCGTTCCGGGTTCTGCATCACAATAGGTGCCAAATAACTCGCCCAGCCTATAAAATTCAATTGCATCATCTCCAGCAATTCATCAATATCACGCCGCTCAAATCCACCATAATAATGGGGCAGATCATTCAAATAACGCGGAGAAGGCCCCAGCATAACGATATTTTTGAAGAAATGTGGTGCCTGAATGGAGGCAAGCATACCAATCATACTGCTGACGGAATGCCCGACAAAGATGACATCCCGAAGTTCCAGCACTTCCATAATCTCAAGTACATCCTGGGCATAGCCATGAAGATCATTATATTTAAGCGCATCATAATAGTTAATTTGGGACTCCCCGGAGCCTACATAATCAAAGAGAACAACCCGGTACTGTTCAAAAAAAGCAGGCACAATATGTCGCCACATATCCTGATCACACCCAAAGCCGTGCGCAAACATAATCGTCTGACTGCCTGTACCAAGTACATTTACATTGTTGCGTACAAGGACATCAACCGTCATCTCACTCACCTCTCAGAGAGATTATAATTTTAATTTATCAGAGTATTATATCGGAAAATGTTGGAATTAGGGTTAAAAATGTTAATATTTTTACTCTGTTAAATATGAAATAGTTGTTTCAAATTGAAAAAACACCTTTACAACCTGACTATCGTCAGATAAAATCAACCATCATATCGCGCGATATTAGAACATATTTTGGAGGAATATCATGAACACCCTAACATCAGACATATCACCGCAGAAACTTTGGGGAAAATCGTTTATCTTTATCATGCTGGCCAATGCACTTTTGTTTATGGCCTTTGAAATGTTGCTCCCCACCTTACCTTTATTCGTTTCCAGCTTGGGAGGAAATGCTTCAAAGATCGGGCTTGTAACCGGCATTTTTATGTTTTCAGCCATATTAGTTCGACCTTTCACTTCCGTTTTGGCAACAAAGATGGACAAAAAGTACCTCTTGATTATTGGCATCGCCATCTGTGCATTAGCTACTGGCGCATACTACCTCTCGTCAGGTATAGGAATAATTCTTGTACTACGTGTAATCCACGGATTCGGTTTTGGTCTGGCAACGACTTATTTTGCAACAATTGCTACGGAAAACATTCCGAAAAGCCTACGTGGGGAAGGCATGGGATATTTCGGAGTTGGAGAAACCGTCGCTATATCTGTTGGTCCATTGATTGGAACAAGCCTGCTCCTTCAATACAACTACCAGAGCCTGTTCTTGGGCGGAATGTGTATCTTGTTATTGGCACTTCTGATGACCGTTTTTGTATCCAGAAACTCTCAGAGGGAGTCTGAGGACAAATCTTCCGTTCATCCTGCCACTTCCGTAAAACTTATTGAGAAAAAGGTATTATTTCCTTCATTGCTCATCCTGATGGTTGGCGTTGCGGCCGGTTCGATCATGTCTTTTGTCGCTTTGTTTGCTGCGGAGAAGGGGTTCAGCAATATTGCCTGGTTTTTCTTTATTGTGGCGATTGCCAGCTTTGTCGTCAGACTATTCTCAGGAACTATGTTTGATCGCCTAGGTCCAGGGTCTGTACTTCTTCCTTCGGCACTTTTCGCGATCGCCGGGCTCCTCGTTCTGATCCTCTCACAGAACCAGATCCATTTTCTGATTGCTGGCGCACTGTACGGTTTTGGGTTTGGTGCCATTTTCCCCGCCATCCAAACATGGTGTGTCAATCTCGTGGAAGAACATGAGCATGAGAATGCGATGGCTTCATTCTTTAATTTTTTTGACCTCGGCATCGGCGGCGGCTCTTTGGTTCTGGGTCTGGTGGCATCTGCATTCTCCTACACGGTAGTGTATACTATCTCTATCGCTGTTTTAGTGATATACATCTTGTTATATTCGGTATACGCTCTAAAGCAGAAGCAGTTCGAAGACCGATCACTGGGGGTACACATTGAGTAAAAAACGAATTAAAGAGATTGCGATTCAGCATTTTAATCGTTTTGGTTATGAAGGGACCAAGATGGCACAGATTGCCGAAGAAGCCGGTATCCGCAAACAATCACTGGCTTATCATTATTCTTCCAAAAAGGACTTGTTGCTGGAAGTATATGAGGAAGTTGTGCAAGAGGAGCAACAGTTTGTACAAGATTTCTTGGGAATTTCCACTGCAGGAGATACGCTGGAGCAGAGATTATATGCCTTTTTGCTCGAACATAAAAATCGCTTCCTTACTCAGCCCAATGTAGCCTTTATGTACATTCTGTCCTTTATGGCGCCGCTAGAAGTGAATGATTTTGTTTTGGCTCAATACCGGACATATCTCGGCACCTTAAAAAAAGAAGTAACCGCTTTGTTCGCAAGTCATGAGGGGATTCGTCTGAGCCCGGAAGAAGCAACGCTAGCTTTTGTCACTCTGATGGACGGTCTTGATATACAGCTCGTGTACGAGACAAGGCAATCATATGAGCAAGCGATGGCTATTACCTGGAATGTGTTCTGGTCTGGCATCCAAAGCTAAAGCATTCCCCCTTCGTAACTATTACATGAGTCATAACAAACTGATTAGGAGGAAGGCATATCATGCAATCACTGAATGCGGCCTTAACCCGTTTCGTAGAACAACAAGACTTATATAATGAAACCTACGGGCTTTTTCAAAATCACGATCTTCGCCCTCGGGTGCTTCCAGTTCAGCCAGAAGTGGACAAGCGTATTTCCCTTTCGCCGGAGCTTGAGTACCTCTACAGTCACTACGAGATGGTAGACGCTCAAGCCGAAGGAACATTGAAAATGAAAAGCGCAGCTGTCGAAATCGGCGATGCCGCTCTGCTCTTTTTCGTCGCTCCCGAGCATCTGCATCGTCAGCAGCTGGGATTTCGCTGGGTCGGTATGCAGGAACCTTACAAGGAATCCGATTCTTGGTCACCCAATCATATTGTCATTGCCAATGTGAATGATGATCCGATCATCGTTGACGTAGAAGCTTCCCATTCTCCTGTCTACGCTGCCTTTGAGGGTGGAGAACCAAAACGAGTTGCGGATTCCCTAGCCGACTTTTTTACCGCGCTTGCCATCCTGATTGAAAGCGCGTGTTCATTTTCAGGAGAAGTGAAGGACGAAGAAACTTACGAAACCAAACCTGAATATCTTGTCCAGGTGCAGCCAAAATTAAGGGAACTGCTCGGAGAAGTACATACAAAACACCTTATCGAGTATCTATCTTTATGAAGTATATGAGAATGAGGAAGAGAATTGGGATGGTTTTATAGACAATAAGGAACTAAAAAAACTCCCCTTACAGTAACAGCTTTACAATTTAGCTGTGTTCCACTTGGGGAGTCGTATATCAGGCTTTACTGTGAAGAGTGATTAAATAACCATCGGGGTCAGCAAATGTGAAGGTGCGCCCGAATGGTCCGTCGATTGGCGCGGATGTAATTCTTACACCTGCTGCGAGAAGCTTGTCGTGGATGGCTTGTGCATCAGGGGCATGCAGCCACAGAGCGACACCAAGCCCAGGCTGCGTGTCTGCACCAAGTTTTACTCCTGGCATAAGATCACGAAGAGCAAACGCGATGGGCTTTGTTTCAAAAACGACTGCATGAGGCGGTCCAGCTTGTGAACGGACCAGACCAAGATGATTTTGATAAAATGTTGCCGAGCTTTCAAGATTGGTCACCTGAAGTGAAATGAAATCGGGTCCAATGACTGACATATGAATAACGTCCTCCTTTATATTGGGTTAATCAAAGATTGCTAAGATCTTATACATAACCTCGCTTGCTTGATATGTATCTTGATTATAAAGACCCTCTCTTGCCAACAGTATGTCAGTAGCGTTTTTCATTTTTAAAAATTTTCAAGTGGTTGGGGGATGTATACATGATCTACGTTGCTTTGCTACGGGGTATTAATGTGGGCGGCAATAACAAAATCGGGATGAAACAGCTGAAAGAAACGTTTGAACAGGCTGGTATGCAAGAGGTAGTGACTTACATCAATTCTGGCAATATCATCTTTGCCGATGATCAGGTACGAAGCGATGCCCATGCTGAAATATCTGCAATTCTGGAACAGGCCATTGCTGCGGATTTTGGCTTACAGATTAAAGTTCTCGTGCGTGACATGGATGAGATCACATCTGTCATGCAGGCACTGCCTTCCGGTTGGACCAATGATGATCAGGCCAAAAGTGATGTTTTCTTTTTGTGGGAGGAAATTAACGATGTCGATATTCTGGAGAAGCTGCCTCTGAAACCCGGTGTAGGCGAGCTTATTTATGTACCTGGTGCGCTCCTGTATTCAGTTGGTCGAGAGGAAGCAACACGGAGCGGCATGAATAAACTTGCAAGCTCGAAGATTTATTCGTACATGACGGTTAGAAACGTTAATACGACGCGTAAAATTTATGCGCTTATGCAAGCCGCTGCTGAAAAATAAAACCAGCATTCCTGTTCAGGAACAGACTCCTTTCATGTACTTGCTCCACCAATCGTCTCAAGGGAATTCGTTCCTGCCTGCGGAACATGAAACATGTATTACATAAAAAGGACTTAACATCAGTTCTCTGATGTTAAGTCCTTTTGCATACCTTTTGCATTTCATTTTACGTCTTAAATCCTATCTTGCATTCCTAAGAATGACTATGCTTATGCCTTCATCAGTCAATCTGAATACGTCTGCGTGTCTGTTCATCATCTGGACGTTTCGGAATATCCAGCTTCAGCACACCATTTTCCAGCCGTGCCTTGATATTCTCTTCGTCAATATGATCCACGTAGAAACGGCGGACAAATTCCCCGGCACGACGTTCTTGACGAATCATTCGATTATCGTCGTCCTTTTGCTCAACCAGTTCATTACGTTTGGCGCGAATGACGAGTTCATTGCCTTGCACCTGAATATCAATGTCTTCTTTGGCAAAGCCAGGCAATTCGGCTTCGACCAGATATTTGCCGTTTTCCTCACGAATGTCGGTACGGAATGGTTGCATACTGCTTCCAAACGAAGAGAGGAATGAAGTGTCAACCATGTCATGGAAGGATTTCAGCATCTGTCCGAACGGGTCATCATTTCTTCTGCGAAATGGAATCAGATCAAACATGAACATCATCTCCTTAAATGTGGTTGGGTTTGTTGTTGCTTACATCTATTATTGTATTCATGATGCTACGATGGTTCAAAGCCGATAAAATGCGATTTAAGGCAATAATCTGCGATTTTGGTTAAATACATTAACATAGATCGTTGTATCATTTATTTTGACTAAATCTGACCTTCTGACTTTGTCTGACCAATTTTTGATACTTCACCGCAACTCACTGCGTATTGATCTCCTGTCCAGAAGTCGCTAATCTTTTCCTCTTGCTTGCTCCCCCAAACTGTAGTACTGCTAATAAAACGGCTAAACCTACCGCAACAAAGCCTGCCCAATTCAATGCCAGAACCGATGAACGGCTGATCACAATCCCGCCCAACCCGGAACCCAGTGCAAAGCCGAATTGGATAAATGACGTATTCAAACTTAGCGCAATGTCCGGACTACGAGGGGCTAACGTCACCAGATATAATTGCTGGGCAGGAGAGATGCTCCATGTAGCCAACATAAATATCATCAGAACCAGGATCAGCAAGATCAGATGTGCACCCGTCACAGCAAATAACAGAAGCGTCAGACCTTGCAACACCAACCCAAGAAAAATGGTGAACTTCGATCCTCTGGCATCCGCCAGTTGTCCGCCCAATTTGGAACCCATAAAACTACAGATCCCTGCCAAAAACAAGATCAGGCTAATTTCGGTCATGGTAAGGGACGAAGTCGTTTGCAAAAACGGCGTAATATACGTGAACAAAGTTGCGTAACCGCCCACATATAACAGTGACATCATCAATGCGATTATAATCGATTTATTTTTCAGCAACGAGAGCTGCATGTTCACGGTTACCTTCTCTTGCTCGCGGATGGAAGGAACCTTTTGATAGATAATCAAAAATGGAATAACACTGAGCAGACCTATGACAATAAATAACATTCTCCAGCCAAACATTTCACTGAAAAATGTACCGATCGGCACACCAAGCACAAGTGAGCTGCTTAATCCCATTAGAATAATTCCAATCGCATTACCACGCTTTTCATTCTCCACAAGCCTTGTTGCTGCCGCCATCGCAACGACCGTTGTCATGCCACCGCTCGCTCCCTGAATGATACGTATCCAGATCATCGCCTCATACGAGAGATTCAACATCATGATGCCATTGCTGGCAATAAATACCCCAAAGGTTAGGAGCAATAGTTTCCTTCGGTCAGCATTAATGGTTACGGCGATCAAAATAGGTGCAACAATAGCTGCTGCAAGAGCAAATACCGTGACAAGCAAGCCCGCTTCCGCCGTAGATACGCCAAGATCGGCGGCCATCATCTCAATAATTCCGGTGATAATGTATTCAATGGTGCCGATTAGAAACACAGCCAGTGCCAGAATATAAATCGTTCCTTTATTTTTCAACCCTTCTCACTCCATCTTCTATATGTTCATTTTCACTTAAGCCTTCTAGTTACCTGCACGTGATAGGAATCTGAATCTCGATGTACTGTGCATCCTGTTCAGGAGATAAGGGCAAATAGTATTCTCTGCCCGGCTCATTCTCTTTGATCTGGTAGTTGTTTTTCTCGATCCACCGTGCTAAATGCACACAGGCTGCCCCATCAAATGTGGAATGCGAATGAAACGCCATAGAGGCGACCATCGGTTCCGGCGGTAGATTCCTGATCTGAAACGGCTCAGTAACTGCAGGAGGCTGACCCGTTAAGAAGTAACCGACTTCGTACTCGAATTCATCCTCTTTTCCATCCACCTCTCGCCACAACACAACCTGTGGTCCCTGAATCCATTGGCGCAGGTCTTTGGTTAGCAGTGAATCCAGATGACCCAGCAGTTCCGGAATACGCTCTTCTCCCCCGTTTCCAGTAAAGAACAGGAAGGTCTGAGCAGCCTCGGCTTTAATTCGGATCTCCTGGCCTGTCTCCCATAGTCCTTCGCTTTCCATAAGCTGGATGCGTTCTTCAATGCGGACAAGCCTGGCTTGTTCCATATCAATCATTTGCTGAATCTCACTTCGCTTCAGTCTCAACATGCCCTGAATCTGTTCATGCGAGATGTCTTCCTTCACTAGCTGCGTGATCTGCGGCAGTGTAAAGCCCAATTCCTTGTAGATCAGAATCCGGTTAAGTTCGAGCAACTGATCTGCGGAATAATATCGGTAGCCTGTGTCCTCGTCTACTTTACGCGGCTTGAGGATACCGATCTGGTCGTAATAGCGCAGCGTTTTTAAAGAAAGCTTGCTGAGTTTGGCAAACGTACTGATTTTGAACAATATATCATCTCCAATCCATTAGCTTAACGTGAGTATACAGTCTCCCGTGCAGGGGAAAGTCAAGGGTAGCATGTGAGATAAGCAGAGTTATGTAATCGATTCTAAAAGTAACAGAAAAAGAACAGGAGCAAATGATCCCCTGTCCTTCCTTCTCATTTTAAGTTAATTGCTGTCATTTTTCTTAACTTAATTTTTGTGGTTTTTCATTTACTCCCAGAAGAAACGGCCTGCAAGCACTTTTTCGTTCAACAGTTTGTACGTCTCTTCAGGCAATTCCTGCTTCATCTTCGCATTCACAGCTTCTTTGCCCTGATTATATTGGGAGGACATGCCGATCTCGGCAGTTGTGTTATTCGCATCCAGTCGCATGATCGGTGCTTTGGCATTTTTCGTCCATGGCGTCCATGCAGCAAGTGCAGACGTTCCGCCCGTACCTGGCTTGCCCGTATACAGGAACTGCTTGAGGTAAGCGGCCATCGCAGCAGACAATTGCTCACGTCCAGGCTCGTTGGCATCACTGAAATAACCTTCAGGGAAGTAAGCCGCAATACCTGCTGCTTTTCCTGTATAGAAGTCCATATCGGCACCATGCGGAGCCCCTAACAGGGTACGCAAACGTTCAGAGATGACGCCAGGCTGGGTTCCCCATGCAAAACGATATGCATATACTGGCGGCTGACCCGCCGCACTGGTTAACTTTTCAGCAACTCGCTCCGCATTAAAGCCTGCGTATGCCTCGCTACCATATTTGATTGCAGCCGCATATTGAGCTGCTTTCGTCTGATCCGTAAACAATGTACCATCATTGATCGATGGAGCAAAGTTTGGATCACCGAAGGCAAAAGCAGAGAATTCCGTTTCCAAGCTACCCAGCAATACAGGCACTTTCGTATATTTGCCACTGTTGATCGCATCAAAACCTTCTTTTGGAATGACCGTACCATCACGGAACAAATGCGGGAATGGTTGCATACGGATGGCCGTTGCGCCAAATACCGTCACCAGTTTATCCGCAGGCAGTGCACGCAGATATGTTTCCAGCTGTGCAGGTGTTTGCTTGCTGATCCAGGCCTTGGCTTCGCCTTCATTTGCAGCTTTGCCTTCTTGCACAAGCAGCTTCACGATCGCATCCTCGGATTTCTGCTGTCCTTCTTCAGGTGATGCAGTCGTCAAACCACCGCTGAACGCAATCGCTTTTTGATACAATCCCTTGCTAAGCGGTGAGATAAGCGTTGCGAGAACATCACGTGCCCCGGCAGATTGACCCGCAAGTGTCACGTTTCCTGTATCGCCGCCAAAACCTGCAATATTATCCTGCACCCACGTTAATGCACGGAACGCATCCAACAAGCCATAATTGCCGGAATCATCCAGAGCATTGCCTGTTTTCAGCGCAGCATTTTGGAAGAAACCTAGTGCTCCCAAACGGTAGTTCACCGAGATAATGATACTGTTTGTATTGCGTGCAAGCTGTTCTCCCTGGAAGTCCTTGCCTGATCCAGTCATATTGCCGCCGCCGTGCAGGAATACCATGACTGGTAGTTTGGTGCTGGTTGTATTCGGACGCCAGATGTTCAAATATAAGGAATCCTCACTACCCACTGTAGTTTTACCGGAAATTTGCAAGCTGTTTGCCGCGAACTCTTTGGCTTCTCTTGTGCCTGTCCAAGCCTTCGGTTCTTGTGGTGCTTTCCAGCGTAGTTCGCCTACCGGAGGTGCTGCGTATGGAACACCAAGCCAGCCAAGCGTGCCGTATTGATCATAGGCTTTACCATCAATGGCACCGTATTTTGTTTGTTGCAGCGTTTGAGGTTTAAACGCTCCCGCCTGTTTATGTTTGGACCAGAGTTGTTCGAGCGTACCTGTACCATTTTTGAGCTGAGCCTGCAAAGCCTGTGCCGTGGCTTCAGCCATTAAACGGTTGGTCAGTTGTGTCGTTCCTTTTCCTTGAAGGGATTGGATACCATGGCTTGCCGCAAATGCGGAAGCTTCTCCTGATGTGTAATCCGTGCCTGCTTCATAACCAAGAGCCTTGAGTAGCAAATCTGCATATTCCTCTGCTGTCAGTGGAGCATTAGGCGCAAAATGTTCCGTATCCGTGACCACACCAGCTAAATAAGGATGCTGCTTCAAGTATCCAACGACGGGTTGCAACACCTTGCCTGCCTGAGCGGCATCCGTATACGTTTCGGTTCCTTGATAGGCCAGAGCCTCTTTTTCCAGACCTGATAAACGCAAGTAAAGCACCGCGGCTTGAATACGTGTGGCATGTTTACTCAGGTAAGCCGCGTTCACGCCTTGCCCATTCCCGCGAATAAGCTCGGCTTTTACCAGTTTGTCCATAGCCGGGGACAAGGATGGAGCTGTATTCCCTGCTGCATAAGCGGGTAGACCCGATACACACATGCTCAGAATCGCTGCTACTGCAATAGAACGTTTCATTTTTTTCATTGGTTATTCTCCTCGCTGTCTAGTCGTGTATGATGGAAAAATAGTTTCGAAATATTGCACCGCTCGGTACAGTATTCCAAGGTTTGGATCATTCTATTTCTTGGTCTTGGAAGAACGGAAGAGCGGCCCTCCTTTCTGCTGACATGAACTGTTGTAACCCTTCGGTTATGACATTCAGGCGGATCATATATAAAAAAACCTGAATCAAAGGCACACAGACGTTGGATCACATCGTCTATTGCCCTCAATTCAGGTTTTGCCTGCAATACGTAACAACCCTGAGAATAATGAGGTGTGATATGGAATTATTGTCACTCTATATAAGTTAAACTAAAAATTTTACACAATCCACTCCGATGACAGAATAACCTTTCAATCGCTGTTATCCCCAGATTTTTTGGATTCCCTTTTCTAAAGGGGAAAATCCGGTGATAAAGGCGAACGCTTCGCTTTTCCAGGTTTTTTCTGCCCTCTTCGTTAACGTGTAAAAGAAATCATTCATCTTATATAGTAAAACGCAATCAATCGCCTGATTTTCCAAACGAAGCGAATGAACTGGAACAGGTCTTGCCCTGAGATCGGTTACAATCCTGTTATTACCGTGATATTAGCACAGAATGAAAGCGCTAGCAATATCTTTTTAAAAAAAGTATCACTGCTTACAGTTCTCGGCTCATGCTATAAAAAAAACCATGAACAAATCCGGATGGATACATTCATGGTGTTACGTGCATGGTATTCTGTTACGATCAGGCAGTATTAGCTAACCTCTCAGTTATTGCTAGTACAGCAATTACAGCTATTGGAGCTTTTTCACTTGTTCAATCAAACTGTCCAGACCCTTATCCGCCAGATACGGCCCATAGTTCCAGTAGTTCCTGGACACGTTGATAATTCGATTATGTTTGATCGCGGGAATGCTCTGATATACCGGTTCCTCGAACAGTTCCATCATCTGATCCATCTCTTCATCTTCCATCTGAGTGAAGAAGTAGTCGGCAGGCTTGTCTGCCAGTTTTTCCAAGGACAGTACTGTGCCGCCATCCGAATAGATTTTATACTGCTCAGGCATGGAGAAACCAAAATCTTCATAGATTAGCTTGCCCAACGTACCGCCCTCGCCGCCAAGCAATACCTCTTTATTGTAGATCACAAACGACATGGCTGTTGTGCCCGGTTTAATATTAATGTTCAGTTCACTGCGAATGCTCTTCAGTTTCGCTTCAAACTTCGCAATCCATTGCTCGGCTTCATCCTTACGATCCATAATATCCCCCATCGTTCTCAGGGTATTAATAACATCTGGATCACCGCCCCAGGCCACCGTAATCGTTGGTGCGATTTTGGCATACGTATCTACAATTTCCTTGCTTGTATAGTCCGGTACAATGATCACGTCTGGTTCCAGACCTGATATCATTTCAACGTTACCGTTGCCTGAGCCGATGTCCGGAACACCTGCCAGTTCTTCTGGATATTGCTCCAATGTTTCCGTGTTTGCACCTGCTGGCTTCATTCCGAGAGGTAACAGATATCCGCCATAGGTTATGATAACTGGTTTGGAAGGCTGCGCCGGAATCTCAACCTTTCTTCCTGTAGCATCTGTATACGTTCGAGTAGATTCCTGTACCGGTTCTGCACTCGTTGCAGGCTGTGACTGTTCAGTTCCCGCCCCGCATGCTGCGAGCAGCAGCGATAAACTAAATAATAAACTAACCGCCAATGTTGGCTTAAAACGAAGGTTCAACTCGTCCACGCTCCATGTGTTGTATTGATAATGATTATCGTTATTACCAATATAA
Organism: Paenibacillus cucumis (ex Kampfer et al. 2016); assembly: GCF_019748695.1. Classification (NCBI taxonomy): domain Bacteria; kingdom Bacillati; phylum Bacillota; class Bacilli; order Caryophanales; family Paenibacillaceae; genus Paenibacillus; species Paenibacillus cucumis (ex Kampfer et al. 2016). The sequence goes on from NZ_JACLIC010000039.1 coordinate 29,980, forward strand.
CTATCGATGACCCTGTCATCAATGAACGATTCAGACTTCTTATTCGTACGATTTGAACCTTTGATTCGATGACTGTGCATTTTATACTGTGCTGGCGTCTCACCTGTTATACGTTTGAAAATACGGCTAAAGTAGTACAAATCCTTGTAACCAACACTTTCAGCCACCTCCCGGATCTGTGCTTCTGTCTCGGTCAGCAAACGTTTCGCTCGCTTGATTCGAGTCTGAATGACATAGTCCATGGGACTGCATCCGTACTTGCGTTTGAATACCCTAGCCAGATAATGCGTGCTGTAATGAAAATGCGTAGCCATATTTTCCATGGAGATAGAATGAGCGTAGTGCTCCTGAATGTAAGCTTCAATCTGCTCCGCCAGCTCTAGCGATTCGACCTGCCGCTGACGTGCCATCTTCCACTGCCGAAATTGCTCGTACACAAATTGATAGAACAATCCTGTCACCTGCAACCGTTCCAGTTCATCACTAGACATCCAGAACTCCGCCATTTTTTCCACAATCGTAAGAAGTGTTAATGGGTATGATGCTGCAAAAAAATAGGGTTCTCCTCCCTGAAACGCATTCACGCCTCGTATACTTCCATCTTCCGATGATTCAAGAGGTACCGGGGCTGATTGCGGTTTATATAGCAGTAAATAATAATCTAACGGTTCCTTCATACAACGAATCCGCAATGACGTACCTTTTTCACCATGCAGAATGAGTGTCTGATCCGATGTAAATCGGTTTATCCCGAATTGAATGTCTGCTTCGCCTTTACTTAGGATCAAAAAAGCCGGAGCCGGTAAAATGGTTGTCGATAACTCTTGTTCTGAATGTAATACGTTATGGCGGATATCGATCAGTTTCACTTGATTGTTATTCCACCACCGAATGGCTTCTGACCATTCTTTCATGTTGAACCACCTCAAAATGATCATTGGACTTTGGTTCCTGCATGTCCGATTTCATCCTTACCATACTAGAGTGCTCAACGTTTTGTCCAGTTTGTCTATTATGTAAGCTTTGACTTATAATCGTAATTTTTACAATTAATTAACCTAAAGCTAACGCTCGTTTAGCAATTGCCCTATACACTGGGTTCTGGGACTAACTATACATATTTATTAGGAGGATGTTCATGTTAAATCGCTTCAATACCCGTGCAGCCAAAATGATGCTCGCGGTCACCACCATTGTTACAGCTACGCTGGGAGGCAGTAGTGCAGCTTGGGCTGCGGAAGACGGTATTTCAACAACTTCTGCATCACCTATCAAAAATGTAATCATTCTTATTCCTGACGGTATGGCTAATGATGCTACTGCACTGGCTCGTTGGTATAAAGGTTCATCCCTGACCATTGATTCCATGGCAAGCGGCATGGTTCGTACACACTCCGCGGATGCGCCGATTGCGGACTCGGCTCCTGCAGGAACAGCCTTTGCAACAGGACATAAATCTCATACCGGTTTTGTCGGTGTTTTGCCGGACAAGGCTACCATTCCTGGACAAAAACCGATTGCAAAAGGCGACGAAAGGAAACCTGTTGCTTCCGTATTAGAAGCTTCCAAACTTGCGGGTAAAGCAACGGGTATTGTAGCTACCTCCGAAATTATGCATGCAACACCGGCAGACTTCTCTGCCCATTATCCTGACCGTAAAAACTACGATGCACTCAGCAAACAACAAGTCTTCAATGGCATCGATGTTGTACTGGGCGGCGGCAGTAAGTATCTGGAACCAGCTGGACGCAAAGACGGTAACAATCTCGTTGCCTCCATTAAAGCACTCGGCTACGATTATGTAACTACACCTGCGGCGATGAAAGCATCAACTTCCAACAAATTGTGGGGTATGTTCTCTCCTGCAGGCATGTCATACAACATGGATCGTGATCCAGCCAAGCAACCAAGTCTTGCTCAGATGACATCCAAAGCGATTGAAGTTCTCTCCAAAAACGAGGACGGTTTCTTCCTGATGGTCGAAGGCAGTAAAGTAGACTGGGCTGCTCATGCCAATGATCCGATTGGGATTATCAGTGACGTGCTCGCTTTTGATGATGCTGTAAAAGTAGCGATGGACTTCGCCAAAGCCGATGGACAAACTGCTGTTGTAGCCGTATCTGACCATCAAAATGGTGGACTTACGATTGGTAATGCATCTACAACAGGCACGTATGACAAAGAGCCGTTGTCCACTTTTATCGGACCTTTGAAAAAGGCTAAATTGACAGGTGAAGGTGTAGAAGCGAAACTGGATGCGAAACGCACCAACATCAAAGCAGTCATAAAACAATACTACGGCATTTCCGATCTGACTTCCGAAGAGGTTGCTGCAATTAAAGCCGCCGAGCCAGGTAGCCTGAACTATGTCGTAGGCCCTATGATCAGCAAACGTGCCGGTATCGGCTGGACAACTGGCGGACACACGGGCGGAGACGTTGTACTGTACACTTATGCTCCAAATAATGATCGTCCATTTGGTGTCATAGATAATACAGATGTAGCCAAATACATGGCACGTGTCCTCAATCTGGATCTGGACAGTGTAAGCAAGCAACTGTTCGTACCTGCCAAACAGGCGTTTACAGCCAAAGGGGCCACATACAAACTGGATCTGACGGATGTTAAAAATCCGAAAATTCTCGTAACAAAAGACAACACCAAACTGGAGTTGCAAATCTACAAAAACATTGCACTCGTGAATGGCAAAAAGACAGCTCTTGAAGGTGTGATCGTGTATAACGGCGTAGATGCTTATGTACCGCAAGGCGCTGTGGATCTTATCCAATAATAACAACCTTACCGAATAAACAGAACACCCAAACTTAGCGAGACGCCTCGCCGTGTTTGGGTGTTTTTCTGATGATTGGATGATAGATAGAATGACTGAATGTGCGACTCTTCTTGCTTACTTATTCATAGTCAGTCAAACGATTTATTTTGAAAACGTCAGAATGCCATACTGGGAAGTGTTCTTCCAGCTGTCATTGGTGAGATCATTCCATTTTGCCGTACTTTTGTTATTGTTTCCTTGGTTATCATTAATTTGAAGTTCAAATCCCATGACTTGGCCTTCCTTCGGCACGAGGGACTGTAATCTGATCCTAGCCTCCACCTGATACCCCTTGGACGTTTTCTTCACAGCACTTTGGAGTCTTCCCGGAGAGGCACTACCAGCAAACGTACCTATATTATCTGCACTGATCCGGAACTGGGCATCATCGTATTGATAGAACGGTGTACGCTGATGATTTTCATCCAGGAAAATCTCAACCGAATCCTGATCCCATGGATCAGGAGCGTTGGTTATAATTTGTGGATCAGTGACATCAATGAACAGATATAAATCCTGACCAGACCACATCGCACGGGCCTCAGCGGATGCTCCTCCGCTCTGATTCAGTGGTGTAATATGGAATGGAGTAACCTTATTCCATTTTGCATCCTTCTCACCATCTATCGTTACTGTTCCTTGCAAGGCTTTCGCAGACTTAGGCATACTCGCAAACTGAATAACGCCATATTTGCTGGTGTCTTGATCCTGGGATAGTGTGCGGTCATTCCAGTACAGAACCTGCTGTCCTCCTGAACTGTTGTTTCCACCATCGGTCACCCGTACATCCAGGCCAACTTCACGTGCAAGTGCCCCTTGTGCATTAGTCAATGGTATGGATAATTCAACCTGATAACCGTCCGCCGCTTCACGAACGCGATACGTATTTGGCTTAGCTCCTGTCACTTTGCCTGCACGGCTTATGGTGATATGTCGATCATCTGCCTCATACACAGGAGTTTTGCCATTGTTCAGATCAACGAACAGCTCCACTTTATCTTTGGCATGTTTGGTCGTATCCTTTACGTCAACCAGAACATACAAATTATTTTTATCCCACAACGTACGGAACGCCGCTGAACCCGAATTGCCTTTCAAAGCTGTGGAAACAGCCTTGTTCCAGAGTGGATCTTGTTTGGCTGCCTTCGTATTTGGTGTACCAGACAACGTAACCGCCCGGTTCGTTAAAATAGGCAAGCTTGATTCATCTGCCAACCCCCAATAGGCCGGTTTGGATTGCAGAGCACTATCGAATAAAAAGGCTTGATTGTTATACGATTTCTCATCCTGTAATCCCCATAAGGTCACCGATGAGATGACATCGCTATGTTTTTCATACAGGTCAAACAGCTCTTTATAACGATATGCCTGTTTCACAGCAACGTCCTGAGGTAATGTCTCACCATAAGGAATTCCGCTATCGACATCCAGTTCTGTGATTTGGATATCCAGTCCAAGACCAGCAAACAGATTGATTGTTTTCTCAATCTCATCAATCGGCGGAGATTCAAGATTATAGTGGGATTGCAGACCCACGCCATCAATCAGCCCTTTTTCTTTCAACTTTTTCACCAGTTGATACATATGCTCTCTTTTTTCAGGAATTTCGGTGAAATACTCGTTGTAGTATAATTTCGCATCCGGGTCGGCAGCACGTGCAAACTCAAACGTTTTCTCAACATAATCCGGGCCAATCAGCTCGTAGAACGGGCTTTTGCGCATTCCGTTTGCATCCCCGTTACTATCTGCAATCGCTTCATTCACAACGTCCCAGGCGTAAATTTTGCCTTTATATCGTTTCATGACCGTATCTACGTAATTCTGAACCCGACTGAGTAGCAGCTCCCTGCTCGCAGGGTTGCCTTGGTCATCCTTGAACATCCACTCTGCGGCATCAATATGCCAGAGCAAGGCATGTCCACGTAAACCCATTTGATTTTTCTGTGCAAAGTCCACATATTCATCCGAGGCTTGGAAGTCATACACGCCTTTGGAAGGGGACACAAACTTCGGTTTCATCTCATACGTTGCGGTCAAACTGTTAAAGTGTTTGGTTAACAATTGACCGTAAGCTCCTTCAAGCTGCCAGCGATACACCGCGGCTCCAATCGGAAATTCAGTCTGGTACAGATCTTGCAAGGAAGGAATATCGGTCTCAATAGCGAGTGGTGCGGCTTCCTCAATTGTGAAATCATCCACATAAAATGACAATGTATCTACCGTGTCGTCGGAAACATAAGGTGTTTCAATAAAGAAATTCAACTCCTCGGGATTATCGCTGTATTGGTACGTGGCCGTAACCTTATGCCATTGCTGCCAGTCGTCTTTGGGAATCGTGACCTTGTCTAACATGTTCCAGCTCTCTGCCCCATTCTTCTTGTAGGCCGTTAGCTGAATCGTCTGATCTGAAGCTGGTTTCTCCGTAAGCCTGACATAGAATGAAATGTTATAAGTAGAATTCGGCTTCAACAGACCTTTCATTTTCAGCATCGGCCCATGAAAGGAGCGCTGACGGTTCGAGACAAGCATACTCCGAGTACCTTGATGCGCTGCCTGCTCTGAAACGGTCAAACTTTCGCTGCCAACACGCTGAAGCCAGCCTTGAAGTGTCCCATCCTCAAAATCGGTTTGAAGCACCTTGAGGTTCTGCCCAGAAACCGCCGCAACCCCGGAACTTGCTCCCTGTTCAATCTGTTGTTCTTGCGCAAAAGCAGCCTGCTGAAAAGGAACCGTCGTCATCACCAGCATCGTTGCCAGCAGGGTTGAACTCATTTTTTTAAACACCTTCGTCTTCATTTCATTCCTCCTCTCAATTTAACTTGTATTATACACTTTGAAATAACGCTTACATATATATTTTTGTAAATTTTTTCAATAAATTCAGATGAACTGCCTTTCTTCTTGTATAATAAACAAGAACCGACACTACGCAACTCCGAAGGAGAGAACCAACATGTTAATCAAACTCAACTGGATTACACTACGTGTGCGTAATCTGGAAGCATCGATTCACTTCTATCACAATTTACTAGGACTTACCGTTCAGCGCAGATTTGAAAGCCGTGGGCGTCAGATTGCCATGCTTGGTCTGGGTAAGACGAGTGAGACCTCACTAGAGTTAATTGAAGGTAGTGAAAAGACATTGAAGCCGGACGCTGGCATCTCAATCGGTTACGAAGTAACGTCACTGGATGAAACCATGAAGCATCTTGAAAACATGCACATCCCCATCCTGCGCGGACCTGTAGAGCCGAACCCACGTCTACGTTTTATCTACATTGCAGACCCAGATGGGTTCGAGGTACAGCTGGCCGAGCACCTGAAATAGGGCATACATATGAGCTCACTCAAATGACTGGAGTAGCACAGCTTGCTTATAGCTTCATGCGGCGCATCAACGGCACACCTATGCTGTTCAACAATCGATCTAGTAATGCCCAGCACCACCTTCTGCGGAATGAGAGATGCCGGTCGTATACTGCGGAATATTCAAAATCCGCTATCGCGCCGCGATTACGTTTAAACTGCGCTGCACCAGCACTCTCATGTAGTAACACTCTGTTGTTTTGGGCTTGTCCAATGAGACAAGCGGACAACATGCGGTACAAACCGACAGATTGGGGAATGGTGATATCATAGCCGAACAGTGGCGTGGTCATCACACCGTTGCGGGAAAAATAACCCATCACTGCATCCAAGCGCCCTTCCTTACGCAAGCCGTGTAGACTCAATGTTCCGTTCGCCATGGCTCCAGCAATAAAACGCTCGTTGAACTGCGGGTTGTCATAGGAGTACTTTTCCAAATAAAGCATCCGGTACAGTTCCACAATTCGCGGGATATCTGATTCCGCAATATCTGCACCAGAAACCAATTCATAGCCATGTTTGTTCAGCAATGCCTGATCCCGTTTAAGCAACCAGCGCGACTTGGCGTTGCCGAAATTCGGATCATATGCCTGATACAGATAAATCTGCCTGCTCGGTATAGAGCGGCATCCCGCTTCCTGAAGCCCTGTTATCAGATTCGAGTGCAGTGCGGAACTCAAAGAGCGAAAGATCACCGTATGCCCTGGATAGCGCTCTTTTACCGTCTCAAGTAAATTCGTGGCCTGCTCAGCTGTCATTGCAGGATATAGATTAGTAGATAACAGCCAGTTGTTCACATGTACAACCTTGTTGATCCGGGATTTTTTCATGCCCCAGCCTATTAAACTGAGTAGCATGGAGAGTCCTTTTTCCAGCATCGGCTTCTGTAACATGGTCAGCTCCTGTTTGGCGTACCGCACATAGTGAGTATACGGGGAACAGACATAAGCATTATCATATTCCTCATCATTCACGGTCACCGGCAGCACAAGATTATCTATCCGGGCAAGGAGCAACGTGGTGTTTACGTTAGTCATGTATTCTGTAGTTCCTTGCATCATCATCGGTTCTAAATACGCCCGTGCGTACCTCGCATCATCCGTATCGGGCCAATCCAAGGTATGGAGCGAAAGTCGATCGTATAATCGAACGCGATTCTCCTGATTAGCTTTATTCATGGACGTTCTCCGATTTTTTCGCAAACTCAGCAATCCGTTCTCCCGGTTCCAGATTCGGCCGATCATAGTAATAAACCATGCCGAACTGATAGGTCATCTGCTTCGCCACGATATAAAATCGTTGTTCTTCAAATTCATTTTCCAGGCAGAAGACTGTACCATTCCTTTCAAAACCATACATCACCGAATTTAACTGAACGATCTCTTCTTCCGTGGCCAGTCGAAACCTTTCCACGATAAATATCGTCGCCGGACACAGAATGAACTCTACCTCATGAAAGGTGATCTCCACATTGTGATAATACGAAAAGTCAAAACTGCCTGCCAGCACCAACTGCTGGCTCTGATGCTGCATAGGCTCCGTAATGTAAAAATGCTCGATGTTACCTTCCTTCAGTTCCTGTTGCAACTGCTCTAGCTTTTGGTTCTGCTCATGGAAAGAGTCATGCCCCATTTTTGAATCAACCCTTTCTAGTCAAAAATGCCGCGAGGTGTCGATATGTAGGCCCATCTACTCTTCTGTTCACTTCTTCCATATCCATTTCCAGCCAGTAGTCTACCTCCATCAACTCAGCCATATCAAGCTTTGTGATCTCGGCACATTTGGGATGTTCAGCCGCTACAACCATCGGTCCGGGACTATCATCCCAATTAAAGCCATTCACCACGGCATGTATCAACACTTCTGAGTCCAGCATCCGAATTTTCTCACAGGCTGCATCGGAAGACTCCTCGTAAACAATGTCATCCACAATCTGTTGTTCTTCAGCCGTCAAAATCAAACGTATGGCTCCAGGTGTATCTAGCAGGATCTCCGCCATGTTTGGATTGCGCCCTCTTGCCAGGTTCCAGGCTGTAGCTAGAATGCCGTTGGGAGAATCCAGTCTCGCCCCATGTTCAAGCAATAAACGAATCGCTTCAGGCTGGTTGAACCTTACGGCTTTTTTCAAAGCTGTATCCCCGAGTTTGTCCTCCAATTCCAGTTCAGGATTGGCTTGCAGCAGACAGCGAATGCCCTCAAGAGGCGCACGATTAGTCAAGAAGAGCATAAGGGGTGTTCGTCCGCGTTCATCCCGTTCATTGACATCCAATGAGGATGAAGCTATAAGTTCAGAAAGATGCTCTATATCTTTGATTTTACTAATATCTGTCCAATTCAAAATGATCTCTCCTTCATTACTTTTCTATTTCTACACCTACTCTATCTAAAAATATAGATCGCTACAAGAGACCTTTGAACGCCAAAAAAGCCCGCAAAGCGAGTAATTACGCATGGACGGGCCTATTGGCATAAACCTAATATGATCGGTTAACAATCTCTTGCAAGACGAAAGTCAGACTTAGGCTGATATCGTAGGGATTGGAACAACCTTTGCCGCAAGGGATGAATCTATCTCGGATTTGTTATCTGGTGTCGAAGCATGATGATTGGACACGAGATCACCTAGATTAACAATAAGCTTCTCCAGTTCGGTGAAGCTTGCCACCATATTTTGCGTCAGATTACGCTGCTCTTCCATACTCGCCAGAATCTCTTCCGTTGCAGCACTGGATTGTTGCGTTACACTGGAAATTTCGGATACTTCATTAACCACCCGAGTCGAGGATTCCTTCATCGTTGCTGAACTTGTTTCAATTTCTGTGGCCTGAGTCAATACATTCTGTGAATTGTTGTTAATGGACTGGAATACCCGCTCCGTTGTCAGAACACTTTCTGCTCCAACTTGCAGCAACTGACGAACCCCTTCAAACCGGCTTGTCAATGCCTGTGTCTGTGTTCTCAGACTGGTGAGGATCGAGGTAATCTCACTCGCCGATTGGCCTGAGCTCTCAGCCAGCTTGCGAACTTCCTCCGAAACGACGGCAAATCCGCGTCCATGCTCACCTGCCCGTGCTGCTTCAATAGCTGCATTCAGCGCAAGCAGATTGGTTTGAGTGGCGATATCCGAGATACTGTTCAGCATTAACGTCATCGATTCACTCTGATCATTGAATTTCTTCATATCATCAGCTGTCGTGTTTATTGTCTCGTACAATTCATGCATCTGTTCGTTCAGGTGACCCATATGCGCACTACCCGTCTGTGTACTTGAGGCCATACTTGCGGACAGCTCTTTCATCTGCTCAGAATATGACGCTACGTCCTTAATATGACGGTCAGACTGAGATAACGATTCGGAGATTTCGGCAATACTGGTCGCCTGAAACTCGATACCTCTTGCAACTTCGCTGAATCCGACCGTAACTTCGTTGGTGATGGCACCGGTCTCATCCACTTTTTGTTTCAATTGCTCCGTATAGCGGGACAACCCTGCAACAGCTTCTTTCACCCGTTGCAACATGATTTCCACGCGGGTGCGTGACTCTTCCACCTGCGCTCCCCGTGCTTCACTGTCCATGAACAATCGTTTGTTTACCCTTGACACGGTGATCATAATAATTCCGGTTACGATATACATACTGAAATTAATCAAATCGGCAAAGAGTTGCTCGATACTTGCAGATGACACAAGAACCAACTGAACCGTGAAAAAGGCAAGCATCACCGAAAAAGCAGTGTTATAGTGCTTGCTATTCGGATACAGCAGGAGCGGTGAAACAATTAGAATGCCTTGCACGGCATTCATCGCGTCACGACTTACGTAAATTCCACTGGCGATCACCGCTACGGTCACAAACCATGGAATGATATGTATACCTTTTTTCATGAAATTGCATACAGTAACTGCTAGAGTAACTACAACGGAGAGTAGCGTGGATAGCCATAGATCGGGAACAATAATCGTAATCCCCGCGCTGATGGCCGTTATGGCCCACATCATGTAACTTACTAGTTTGTTTCTCTGCCAAGTGATCTCATCAATACGATTCATGCTTACCCCGTCCTTTATGTAAGTTAAAAAAATTAACACATGTAGGCCACTATAAGTTTATTCTCAGTCCATAGTCCTGCTTATACGTAGTTCCGTAACTCCTGCGCCTTTAGCATAGTACATATTAACTTCATAAACGTGCAGTCAGCGCCACTTTATGTATATCGGCAATTTATGTCTAAAATTAATATGTCTTAATAAATATATGTTAACAAAATAAAATTCCCTGAATGTGCACCAAAAAAAAGAGCCTGCTCATGCGTAGGTACGCATAAAAGCAGACTCTTTACTCCATCTTTATCTTTTATAGTGATCTCATATACCTTCCGCCTGTTACTTGCCAAATACCAATGTTGTATTCGATGATCCGGCATATTTCGTAACAAACTCACGTGCATAGGCCGCGCTTTCAACCTGATAGCTGTAGTTATTGCTTGGTCTCCAGTTGGTTTTTGGAGAAACCGGGCTGTTCAGAGCAGGGGTGCTACCTGTATCCGTAAATTCTCCTTTACCTTTGTCGTCCAGAATGCCGCCTTTTTCAGCTCCTGCACCAAAGTAGTTGTTTTCGGAATAAATACGGGCTTTTTCTCCGATCGTGATCGCTTGATTGAAGTTATTGGCGTAATTGTTTTTGATGTGGAAGAAACCATAACGCATAAGTCCAGGGCCACGTACATACAAGTTTTCGAAATAGTTATTGGACATGGTCACATGTGGCACACCATTATAACTGCTATTACCGTCATTCGGGTGTCCTAGAATGATGCCATATTTGTGATTCGCAAATTTGGAGTTACTGATCGTGATATAGTCTGCGCGGTCACCGATATACAAAAGCTTATCCAGGTCACTGCCGCCAGAACTGTAGTTGTGGCCCGAGAAGGTAACATGGTCGATCCAATAGTTGGAGCCGGAAGTAATATACATTTGGATATCATCGTTGGCATTGATGTTCGCAGAGTGATTAAACGTCAGATTTTGAAAGATCACATTGCTTGATCCCGAAGTGGATCTGAAGTGAATGTTCGTTAATGTATGTCTGTCAAAAGAACCTACCAATGTTTTGTTGGAACCAAATTCAACTTTTTGCAAGCTGGATGAAGAAATATTCTGTTCCACAACGACAATCTTAGCTGTAGAGCCTGCCATGTGTGTTCTCAGATCATTCAGATTACTGACATACACGACCTGACCGTTCCTGCCTCCTGTCGTCGCCGCCTTGGATACACCGTTCTCATTCTTCGCATTACCTGCAAAACCAGTCAAACCATTTGTGCCCGTGTTGGGAAAGTTAGCCGCACCATATGTAGCAGGGGCTGTTGAAACCGTTAACAACAATAAAGTGACTGCGAGTAAAAGCAATGAAAACTTCTTCAAAATATCACCATCCTTTGTAATTTGTCCCTTAAACAACTCGATTATAGCTTGTAACCTGCATTGTGACAATACCATTATTGCAAAAAGACAATTATTTTATCTTTTTTGCAACAGCAGGTCAGATATGGTGAAAAAACAAGAAGGATGAGCTCATGTCACGCCTGACTCATGAACACATCCCATCTATCCTGAAGCATCTATTTAATTTTGATTTCGAATTGATCTTTAGCGACATCTTGTAAATTGTCATAGACCTTTCCTGGCTTTCCTTGCACCTTCAATATAATTGATTGAGGTTCATCAAGAAAATTACTGGCGAACGAATACGTCATGCCATTCCCCGTTCCTCTGCCTCCATTCCTAGATAAGGTTGTTTTCTCCCCTTTTTTGGAGAACGTAACAATCTCAAACGGCTGAACGATATCGCTAATGAACGACTCCTTCTCATAGTCAAGCTTTTGTTTGGGATCATAATCAACTCTTACCTGTGTAACCAGTGGCGAAATTTCCACGTCCGAGATCAATACGTCGTACTCCCCAAACTTGAACGTTTTATTGACAGGAATAATCTCCGTTTTAGGAATAGAAAATTTCGGGTCTAATGCAACCATAACGTTCATTTTTTTAGAAAATTCGTACTTACGTTCCTGCGAATTCTCCCTCTGCTTCTCCCGTTCTGTTCCATTTCCCTCGCCCTTGTCATCATGAAGGCGATCAGGAACGACAGAGGAAAGCTGAAATTCAAAATTTAATTTTTCCGGAAGCGCCGTGCTGCGACTTCGGTCAAATGTGGTACGACCTCGGAGGACATTATTCTGATCTGAGAAATGAATGCTGCTAATGCTGCCGTTATCAATCACATGTCCTGTCGAGGCATCCGTCAATTTTGTGTTCGCCATGGAATATACACCACTCGGAGTATCCGTCCTTGCTGAGTATAAGAGGATAACTCGATTCTCATCCGCCATCAATGCATCCAGCGTAAACGTGTATTTTCCCATCGTCACCGTCTGATTAACACGTTGAACATAATTATGGTTAAGAGCTGAGGTAAGGGTAGCACTCTCCTGATCTGTGCGCAGCAATCCACGAAAAGGCTCCAATCCCCCCCAATGAACTTCAGGTTCGGAAGAGGTCAACCGTTGTTGACCGAGGTCTCCAAGTGATGCGAACATAATACCCGCCACAGCAAGTGATACAGCGCATAACACTGCGATCCATTGTCCTCGTCTTCTTTTACTCGATCTACTCGTTCTGGCTTCCGCCAAGCCGCGTTGTATGGCAGCAGCCGTATTCGCCGAATCTAATTCTCTACGCTCTTTGTTAACCTCATATGCATCTGCCAGCAATGCTTTTTCCTCCGGGCTAGTGGTCATGCCAATCCCTCCTATTCTTCATCAGCTTCCGTAATTGTTCAAGACCCTTATGCTGCCATGTCTTAATCGTGCCTTCCGGTTTGCCAAGAATTGAAGCAATATCTGTAAGTGTCATATCGTTGTAGTACTTGAGCAACAATACATGCCGATACTTCGGTTGTAATTTAAGCAAAAGGGACTGCATGGCTATACGATTATCTTGGGCACTAATTATCCACGAAGCCGGGGTATTATTCTCCATGCTCTCATCCGGCTGAGGTATAGTTCGCTTGCGGCGACGCTGTTCATCAATACAGACATAAATTAAAATTCGAATGATCCATGATTTAAATGCCTTCTCGTTTTTTAGCGTACGACGTTTAATCCAGGCTCTGCAGGTCATCTCTTGTATAGCTTCCAGTGAATCCTGCCGATTCCTTAAATAGCTATAGGCAATGGATAATAACGTATCCTGATGCTCCGTAACGGAATTAATAAACGCTGATTCATCGTGCACATGTATCCAGTTCATCTGCTTCATCCCTGTCTCGCTATCCATCCTGTTCCCCTCCTTCTCTCTCTCTCTCTCTCTCTCTGTGGTATAAGACGGACGAACCGACCAAACCGTTTTCATTATTTTCCATACGAAAAAAAGCTCCCCATCCATAGATAGGAGCTGCTATTCCTGCACTCGTAATCGAATTACATCTACTTATAGATTACCCGTAACTTCAATCCCGTCAGCTGAAGCCAGCACGTTCCGAATCCAGGTTGTCAACGAATCCAGGAACACCCGCAGTTCCGGTTCAACAACTTCCACCTGATCCAACTCAGCTAAAATGCCCGGCCATACCTCTTTCACCATCGGATTATCCCAACAGGGATCAAACGCCTGCAGCTCTTCTCCACTTTGCGGGTCCGTTAAAGGGAAAACACGATGGATTGCCGGACGAATATGCTTGAAATCCTCATCATAGATGAACAGCCTATCCTCCTGTCTTATCTCATGCATCTCTTCGTTCAGGTATAAGGGAGACAAGGTAAACCCGATATTCCTCTCCGGGCCTTCATACTGATAAAGGAGCACCGGAATTTTACTTTTGGCTTGTCTTTGCACAACATTCACTCCTTTCCCGAAACACCACTTCAGGCACTCACAATTCGAACCATTCAAATACTTCTGGATACTGATTCGTCACACCCACCATCTGCTCCTTCCAGGTTCGTCCTTCCTCCCCCCAGATGTGGAACAGGCAGTAAATGTATTTTTCACCCTCCGCTACTTCATCCAAATTGTTCGCTTCCTCCAGCCATACTTCCAAAGCTTTGGGCCAGGATGCATCGTCACGCAAAAGAACAAAACCATCCATATGTTGTTCTACGCTGTACATCCTGTTATGTGTCAGCGAAGCCGCCAGTCGCGTCAAGATCTCAGTCAACCTGCCGTGCTCCTGCTCCTTCGTTCTGATCCCATACTCCCAACCCATAACGTGATTCCTCCCTCAAACATCGTTTACCGGGCTTCACTTCGCTGCACTGCGTATCCAGATTGCTGTAGTTCATCCATTGCAACGAACACATCACGCTTTGGATTCAATTCTCGGATCAGGTCAGCACTAATCGGTGCACCGTTATATATTTCAGTCACAGCAGTCAGAGACATTCCCTGTATATCGTAGTAATCTTTTGCCCAATCGATGTATGATTCCGGTGTTTCCTCGATATAACCGAGCAGAAATGCTACCCCACCCTCAGCATCCGATTCGTTCTCCTGAGCCATAGCAAGTCCAATCCAACTGCCTGTTTTCCACTCAGGACTGTGCACTTCCTGCCAAATACAGAAGGTCACATCCTCTCGAGCCAGCGTTTCCTCGTGTTGATCTAACAGACGTATGAAATCCTCCGGTACCTCATCGTACATTCCCGGATAGATTTCACCATCCTCACGGTTATGCGGACTAAGCGGAGATTCATGATCAAACCCTTTGAGTAACGTGCCCGTATTCGTAAACATAGCATGCAGATGGTCCCCTGCCCCGTTATCTACACTTCCCCATGCTGTATCTGGCTGAAGAATGTTATGGTGATAACGATGTACGCGGAGCCATTCCTCCTCTGACAGAATGATATCAAGTGCCGCAAGCGCTCTTATCCGCTGGTGCAAAATAGAAGCATTCATGATCGGTGTCCCGCTCCAATGATGCATATCCATCTCTCCTAAAAATGACTATATAAGTATGTAGTGTAATTAAATTAATCCATGCAAGACCATGCTATAGTCGGATCAAATCCTGTAGCTTGTTCTTCCCTTGGTCAGTAGGTTGGATCGTAACCGATATCTGATTTTCCTTTTTAAACACAGTACACGCATAATTTCCAGAGTTTAGCTGTAAGAAAACCCCTTGGGATAATTCATCCGGTTCCAGTTCACCGCCACTGACATCATCTGCTGCCCCTAAGTAAACTGTGCCCGAAGGAACCTGAAAATAATATCTCTGTCTCGGCTCCGCTTCACTCCCGGTTTCCAAAATCGTTTCTTGCACATTCCAGTGCACTTCATACGTTCCGTCCTCACCCAGATTCAGGAACAGACAATGACCTGCGTTTACCTCCTCCAGTTCATCATCCGGGATCGACCACCAGTCAGGTGTATCCTGGAGACGATGCTCTAATGACGCCAGATCATAACAACATAATGTGGCTGTATCCGTATCCATCTGAAATGTTCCTTGCATGTTCATCCTCTCCTTCATTTTTTTATTATAACAAGCCAGCCTCACACATAAAATCGAACTCCCGAACCATCTCTGTAACGTTACTCTTCATTTCTGGTTAACAACTGACGATATATCCATAACGGAATTTTTTTGAACTTGATGGAGGAATCTATGCCAATTAATAATAGGAAAGAACCTTTTCGTTATACTCTGAAAGAACCTATGCACTTCGAAATCTATATCCTGAGCATTAATGGCATGGACGGTCCTTCCAAGCCTATTCAGGCCGAATTACGTGATATCAGTCGTTCGGGCTGTCAGCTTGCTTTTCCACTGTCCCTCCCTGTAGAAGATAACGATATTCGCATCGGCATCAACTTGAAGCTGTTTGAAGACTTATTATATATAGAGGGCACACTTCGCTGGGGGATGGAATATAACATGGTATGGCGTTACGGTGTGCAACTTGAAATCGCAGTTGAAGATCAGGATCGCCTGTCCCGGGAAATGCGCATGCTCGCAGGACAAGGTAAAATTATCGTCAAATAACCATCTAACTATGTTT
This sequence comes from Paenibacillus cucumis (ex Kampfer et al. 2016), assembly GCF_019748695.1. Taxonomy (NCBI): domain Bacteria; kingdom Bacillati; phylum Bacillota; class Bacilli; order Caryophanales; family Paenibacillaceae; genus Paenibacillus; species Paenibacillus cucumis (ex Kampfer et al. 2016). Next base: position 46,244 of record NZ_JACLIC010000039.1, read on the forward strand.
CCTTTAAAATAAAACTGATTCAGATTGCACAGGCCTCTCTACAATGTACATAGAGAAATCTGCATAATTAAAATGAAAAAAGCAGTTGCTTCTCTGGATATATTCCAGGAAGCAACTGCTTTTGTTATATTGAATTATGCTTTTGCCGTGAACAACAGTTCTTGTTCCTTAACGGTTATACGACCAGCAGACTCAATAGAAGCATATTGATGCATATTGGTTATGATTACCGGTGTAATCGTTGTATAACCCGCTTTTTCAATCTCTTCCCGGTCGAATTCCATCAAGACATCACCCACAGAAACCTTGGTGCCTGCCTGAACTTTAGGAGAGAAGAACTGGCCTTTCAACTTCACCGTATCAATCCCGATGTGAATCAGCATTTCCGCACCTGTATCACTTACGAGACCAATGGCATGTCCGCTCTTCGATAATGAGAATACCGTTCCGTTGATTGGAGAAACAACGCGGCCTTCTGTCGGTTGAATTGCAAAACCTTTACCCATAATTTCTTCAGAAAACGCAGGGTCAGGAACTTCACTAAGCGGTTTCACTTCACCCGTGATCGGGCTAAATACTTGCTCATCTTGTGCTTGTGTTTCTTCCGTTACTGCTGGAGCAGTCGTTGTTGCTGACGTTACAGTTTCTGTAGAAGCTGAAGTTGCAGCTGCTTGCGGAGCATTATTTTCCTGGAATCCCAAGATGTACGTAATCAATGCTGCAGAGACAATCGCAATGACACCGCCCAGTATACCATAAATCAATGTACTGATGGACGGACTGATAAATGCTGCAAGTCCTGGCAAACCTACAAGGCCTGTTAGTACAAATGCTTTTACCTTGACAATACCCATAAAGCCACCACCGATTGCCCCACCGATGAGCGCAGCAATAAACGGTTTTTTGTATCTCATATTAACACCATACATCGCTGGTTCAGTAATCCCCATAAATGCTGTCAGACCTGTGGAATAAGCCATAGATTTCGTTTGTCCATTTTTGGAACGGAGTCCTACACCAATCGCTCCACCCGCTTGAGCCCAGTTCGCTGCAAGCATCAAAGGTATAATAAAGTCATAACCTAATGTTGTCATGGAACCAACAACGATCGGTAGCAACGCATAGTGCATTCCTGTAATAATTAGCAGTGACATTGTACCACCAATTAGAATACTTGCGAGGATAGACGCATTATCGAACAACCAAGCAATACCGCCAGACATACCATTACCGATAATGGAACCCAGTGGTCCAATCGCAATCAATGTAAGTGGAACCATGATCAGCAAGGTAACCGTTGGTACGACGATGAGTTTTACTGATGAATGGGTAATGCGGTCAACCGCTTTTTCCACGTAAGAAGCAATCCAGATCGCAATAACAATCGGAATAACCGTTGAAGAATAGGTTGCTGCGACGACTTTAATCCCCGCGAACGATGAGTTTCCTTCTGCCAGCAAAGCTGTTATGGTTGGATGCATAATTCCGGCTGCAAGCGCTGCACCGATATACATATTGCTTCCCAATTTCTTAGCAGCACTGATGGCAAGAATGATTGGCAAGAAGTAGAAAGCACCGTCACCGATCGCAGATAAGATAACATAAGTCGAACTCTTATCAGACAGCCAGCCAAACGCCACAAGGATTGCCACGATCCCTTTGATCATACCTGCGCCGGTAATCGCCGGGAGGATTGGAGTAAATACGCCTGAGATGAAGTCAAACAGGGCACTTATTGGATTTCTCTTTTGTTTCGGGCCTGTAGAAGCCGTAGAAGTTCCGGCATTTGCACCTTTGGACATGTTGCCTACCAGCGCGTTGTATACCTTCGGTACATCGTTACCGATGATGACCTGGAACTGTCCGCCATTCTCCATAACACCCATAACTCCAGGTGTGTTCTTTAATGTTTCTTTGTCAGCTTTTTTGTTGTCATTCAAGTTAAATCTGAGTCTTGTCATACAGTGGGTCACTTGATCCACGTTTTCTTCGCCACCAACAAGCTTCAGAATATCTTTGGACAATTGTTGTTTATCCATTGTGTTTTGCTCCTTTTATGTGTATTGAAGGTTTAAAAAAAACCTAAACACCGATCCATGACAAAGCATAACAGCTTATCATGTTTCAACGTTTAGGTTTTGCCTTTTTTGCAGTAACAATCCCAAATTATTCGATTGTTTGTTCATTTCGGACAATACGTTCGATGTGGATCGTGAGATACAACACTTCTTCCTTCGACAAGACCCGATTATAGATTTTACGTGTATAATCGTTAATCTTGACTGCACAAGCATGTGCTTCCGGATATTGTTTACTCACCAGATCATGAAGCGGATTATCCTCTTCCTTGTCTTCAATCGCTGTACCTTGGAGTACCCGTTGAGCGAAGAACTTCAAATGGGTCAGGAATCGGTAATAACTTAGTGAATCTTCGTCGAGCTCGATCACGAAACTGCGCCGAACGATGTTGAGAATATCCTTCACGATATTCGTAATGCTGATCGTTTCTCTCATCTCACCATTCATCTGGGCGTTAACCAGATGCATCGCGATGAATGCACATTCGTCCTCGGGAAGAAGAACACCTAGCGTTTCTTCAATAATCTGCAATGCCTTGAGACCGATCGCATATTCCTTCCGGTACATACGCTTGATTTCCCAAAATAATGCATTGCGGATCTGCAATCCTTGACGATGTCGGTCAATAGCAAAATGAATATGATCCGTCAGTGAAATGTAGATGCTTTCATGAAGCTTCTCACCCAGTACCGTCTCAGCGTAACGAATAATCTCATCCGAGCATTCCACATATTCCACCGGAATATCAGACAGAAGCGTCTTCAATTTCTGAGATACTTCTTTACTTTCGAGCGAAAATATTTTTTCGACGAGACTCTCGTCGATGAATTCACCAGTATGCTTTTTGAAGGCAATTCCACGCCCCATAACGACCAGTTCGTTACCTCCCGGATCAATTACAGTGACTACATTGTTGTTGAGCACCTTCTCAATTTTCATTTCTTCACATCACCTTGCACCGTCAAAGTAGTAAAAGGCAAAACCAAAACAGGTCATGAAGTATGCCTGCCTCTGGTTTTGCCTGATTGAACAGTAACAATCCAGTATTCTTTAGCCTTGGGCCTATCTTACCATATTAAATCGCATGTGACAACGTTTTTCTGAAAGCGGTTAATGTGCGTTAATGCGACATAAAAGGCACTCATACAACAATGACTTTGGAATTATGCTTTTGCATTATTATCGACAAGACTTGCGCCATTTGTACTAATAACTTCTTTGTACCAGTGGAACGATTTCTTCTTATAACGCTCTAGTGTTCCTGAACCGTCGTTATTACGGTCTACATAGATAAAACCATAACGTTTCTTCATCTCTGCTGTAGAGGCACTTACCAAGTCAATGCAGCCCCATGACGTGTACCCCATCACTTCGACACCATCTTCAAGCGCTTCACCAACTTGCACCAGGTGATCATTCAAGTATTGAATGCGGTAGTCATCATGGACCGTTTTATTGCCATTCTCGTCTGTAACCAACTCATCTACGGCGCCCAAACCATTTTCGACAATAAACAATGGTTTCTGATAACGGTCCCAGTATTTATTGAGGGTTACACGCAAGCCCTGAGGATCAATCTGCCATCCCCATTCGCTTGCTTTCAAGTAAGGGTTCTGAACTCCTGCAAACAGGTTTCCTTTGCCCTCTTTACGTTTCTCCGGATCACCGGTCTCACAGATACTTACATAATAGCTGAAGGAGATGAAATCTACGGTGTGCTTGAGAATTTCCTCATCCCCATCTTCGAACTTAATGTTGATGTTATTCGCTTTGAAATAGCGATTAATGTATTTCGGATAATACCCACGTGCATGGATATCAGCGAAAATATCATTCCGTTGCTCTGCGTGCATCGCTGCAACAACGTCGTCTGGATTCGGTGTGAGCGGATATGTCGGCATGCTCAGCACCATGCACCCGATTTTCGCTTCCGGCATAATCTCATGGCCCAGTTTGACAGCAAGCGCACTGGCTACCAATTCATGATGGATCGCTTGGTACAGATCCTGCTTGGACAATTCGGATTTCGGTGTATAGATACCACCACTCATGAATGGTTCTTCCAGAATGGAGTTGATCTCATTAAACGTCAACCAGTATTTCACTTTGCCTTTGAAACGGTTAAACAGCACAGTGACATAACGTTCGTAAAACTCAATCATTTTACGATTAACCCATCCATCATAGGTTTTAGACAAATGTAGCGGCGTCTCGTAGTGAGAGATCGTTACGAGCGGTTCAATGCCGTATTTGTGACACTCATCGAACAGGTCATCATAGAATTGCAGACCTTTCTCGTTCGGCTCCAGTTCGTCCCCTTTTGGAAAAATGCGAGACCACGCAATGGATGTACGGAACACCTTAAAGCCCATCTCGGCAAACAGTTTGACATCCTCTTTGTAGCGATTGTAGAAATCAATACCGATCAATTTCAAGTTATCCTCGGTAGGGCCTTCGGTTCTTGGAGTTGTAATACCATGCGGCATAACGTCCTGTACAGACAGACCTTTGCCATCCGCATTATAAGCTCCCTCAAGCTGGTTGGCCGCTACCGCGCCGCCCCACAGAAAATCCTTCGGAAATGGTGTAGTCATTTGCGTTCATCCTCTCAACATTGAATGTCTATATAAATTGAACTAAAGATTTTACACAATCCACTCCGATGACAGAATAACCTTCTAATCGCTGTTACCCCCAGATTTTTTCGATTCCCTTTTCCAAAGGGGAAAATCCGGTGATAAAGGCGTCCGCTCCGCTTTTCCAGGTTTTTTCTGTCCTCTCCGTTCAAGTGTAAATAAATAGTTCAACTTATATAAAATTTATTTTATATCCGTTCCAAACTTTATTTTGTGCCCACTTGCTCAAGTCGCTGCATGATTTGCTCAAGCTGTGCACCTGTTACGATTTGCTTCATATCAAACTTGCCTTTGCTCACACCCGCCATTACACCAGCACGAGCACTATTCTGAATCGCCGCATATGCCCAATGCTTACTGTCGACATCGCCAAACACCAGCTCCACTGAATCTGTAGCAGGCTTCCAATCCTTATTAGTCAGGATCTGGTCTACAATAACTGCCATCTGCGCTCGTGTTACTTCGCTCTCTGGAGCAAACATTTGATTGCCAATGCCTTTCATCAGTCCCGCCTTAGTCACCTTCGTAATGGCTTGAGTAGCCCAGTCAGGAGCGCTGTCCATATAAGGATAATCCTCAGTTGCTGCTGGAAGTTGTAGAGCATCAGCTAAAACGGCTGCGATTTGCGCACGAGTTACAGGTTCCGTAGGTTGTACATCATGCTCTGATGAACCTCCGGTCTGCTCTCCAGCTGTACCTTTATGAAGTTTGAACAGACTCGCGATAACCTCTTTATTGTTGAAAGCAGGTACCCATGACCAATGTTTCAAACCTCCATAGAATCTATGACTATCCATGTATGCATCATCGTATAAAGTTAAATGCACCTGTTTAGCACCCATCTCCGTCAATGCCTGATAAGCAAGTGAACTAGTACGACTATCTGTTGTTGGATCATTTTGAGCGTGCATAATCCATATCGGCACATCCACAATGCCTTTCAGTTCTTGCTTGAATGCATCAACGGAACCCGTATAGTCCGCAATGGTATCTTTGGCAGCAACGATAATTGCTCCAGCAAACAGGTCAGGATACTGCATCAGGAAGCGGAATGCACCTCCACCGCCACTGGATACACCAGACAGATAGATCCGGTTAGGGTCTACTTCACCTTCGGTAACAAGCTTTTGAATCAACTCAACCTGAGCTTCAAAATATGCCTTCATTATTGGTAGTTGCTCTGCATTGTTGTAAATTTTGAAGCTGTAATTCTCAGGATATTGCACCGCCAGTACAGAAGTATCATACCCTGATTCCGTCCAGACTACTGCACCGCGATTAGCGGTTAAATGATTGCGTCCGTCCGTTCCAACTTCACCACCGCCGTGAAGCCATACCATAAGCGGCTTCGCTTCCTTGGAAGGACTGCGTTTCAGGTTATAAGATAGCGTTACACCATTGCTAGCTGTGAATTGTGCTTTTTCAAACTCATCCACGGTACGTGTTTTCACCTGAGTAACACTTTTTTTATCAAAAGAAAGTTCTGGATACGTTTTGCTGGTTACCGCAAACTCGGATTTCAGGCCTCCAGGATATTTGAAAGGTTTCACGGTCATGTGGATCGTATGATCCTTCATGGATAACGTAATGCCATCATCTTCATAGTTGTCTTGCACAATTTCTCCTGCAGCATTTAACGGATAACCGTCATAATTCCCTGTAATATCAAAGTCCGATGCCTTCAGATTTTTGTATTTTTCCACGTCTGAAACCGTAATGTCGAAAGATTCGACCATCTCACCCGGATCACCAACAAACGTATTCGCCTGAATTTGCGTCACTTGTGCGCTTGCTGCACCTGTTGTCCCAGGCCAGATCACATTTAGACTCAGCGTTAGTGCTAACATACAGGAAACGTGTTTGATGCCTTTGTTCCACTTCTTCAAAAGAACCCCTCCAGCTCATGTGATGTTTGATTGCAAAGTAAAAAGCGGACAAGCGCCAACCAAAAGGGTTGTATGAAGCGAAAGCTCATATCACACTTTTAAGTCAGGTTTTGCCCGCCCCTGTGCGGTAACAATCCTAAGAATGTCATCGCTGAATATCAGATCTTTGTTTCAGGTGTTTACAGTTGCTCACCATTGCTGGCAATCACATTTTTGTACCAATCAAATGAATCTTTTTTGGAGCGTGCAAGTGTTCCGTTACCTTCATCATCGAGATCCACGTAGATAAAGCCATAACGTTTGGACATCTCGGATGTCGACATACTCACGAGGTCAATCGGGCCCCATGCCGTAAAACCAATCAGCTCAACGCCATCTTTGATGGCCTCTTTCATCTGTTCGATGTGCTTTTTGAGGTAGTCGACGCGGTACGAGTCATGGATAGATCCATCCTCTTCCACTTTGTCATACGCACCCAGACCATTCTCTACGATAAAGAGTGGTTTTTGATAACGATCCCAGAAGTTGTTCAACGTTACGCGCAGACCGATCGGGTCGATCTCCCAGCCCCAGTCGGATGCTTCCAGATAAGGGTTTTTCACGCCGCCTGTCAGGTTACCTGCTGTCTCAGCCGCATCCGCAGAAGCCGACTTGGTCACAGACATGTAATAACTGAAGGAGATGAAATCTACCGTGTTGTTCAGCAAAATCTCATCATCGCCTGCTTCTTTTTGAATGACAATGTTATTCTCATCAAAATAACGCGCCATGTAGTTCGGGTATTTACCACGAGCGTGCATGTCCGTGAAGAAGAGGTTAAGCTGATTCTCATGCTGAGCCAGTTGAACATCTACCGGATTACAAGTCGCTGGATAAGTTTCCATACGTGCAAGCATACAGCCCACTTGGGAGCCAGGAATGATCTCATGTGCAAGCTTCGTCACCATAGCACTTGCTACAAATTGATGATGCAATGCTTGATACGTTGTTTGCAGCTTATTGTCCACTTTATCAATTAGAATACCGCCGCCAGTGTACGGACTGAACACCATCACATTAATCTCGTTAAATGTCAGCCAGTATTTCACTTTGTTTTTATAACGGTTGAATACCGTTTCAGCGTAACGAACATAATGTCCGATCACTTCACGGCTTGCCCAGCCATTGTATTTTTGCGTCAAACCAAGCGGAGTCTCATAGTGAGACAGTGTTACGAGCGGTTCAATGCCGTATTTATGCAATTCATCAAATACTTCATCATAGAATTTCAAACCTGCTTCATTTGGCTCTTGGTCATAACCGTTCGGGAAAATACGTGCCCAGTGAATGGACAAACGGAATACTTTGAAGCCCATTTCTGCGAATAGTGCGATATCTTCTCTAAAACGGTGGTAGAAATCAATACCGAAACGTTTCGGGAAACGTTCTTCAATTTTGCCAGCGAGAATCTCTTCGATTCGGGAAGAGGAAATTTCCATGGCATGTCCACCCGTACGCTTTTCTTTTGGCACATGAGCGATCATGTCCGCTGTGGAGAGACCTTTTCCGTCCTTATCGAATGCGCCTTCCAGTTGGTTCGCAGCTGTAGCGCCGCCCCACAGGAAGTTTTCAGGGAATCCTTTTTTTGCCGTGGTCATCATAACAACCTCTTTTCGAAATAATTTTTGGTTTTCCATACGTAAGAGCAACTCCAAAACAGAGCAGAAAACAAGAAAAACCTAAACTCAGGGTAAAATAGCACCAAAAAAAGGGGCTTTCATTTCACCATCAGTTTAGGTTTTGCCTGTCTGCACAGTTACAATCCATCAAAAGATGTTATAACATATTCTGTTGTTTTGCTCTTGTGATGTAAGCGTAACATATTTATTTTGTAAAATCAAATTCACCAAAACTATGCGGCCTTCGGCCACAATAAGATCACCTAACAACGTATTTATAATAATTACTATCTTATTTCTAACATCATTTCTGACATCATTTCTAAAACTATTTCTAACGTGGCATTCGCAAAATTGCTGCCCGTAGGGCATTGGTTCCTTCCTCCGTTTCCAGATAACTTGCAGGACTTTGGTCCCCCAGAGCTGGAACCTTTTTGTCTATCCATTTCAATGCGGAATCTTTCATTTCACATAAAAGTACCCGGCCTATATCTTCTGGAATACCTCTTAATCGTGCCTCTTCTTTCCATTCATCGGGCAATTGAGCGTACCATTCATCAAATAGTTCAACGAAGGTATCCCAATGCTCCTGTTTAAATGCGGACAAATACATATCTTGCATACTCATGTAACATTTCTCCTTCACCTTTAAGATATGTACCCCCTAGTCCTATCTCAGAGAATTCATCCTTAAGCCGCTTGTAGTCGCTGTTATAACTAGTAGACTTAATTTTAAATGATTTTCAGGGAGAGAACAATCAAGGAGGAACACATCATGACCGAAGAAGAAAACACATCTGGCTGGGACGCCATCGACCACGCTATACAGCAATTGTACGGAGAACAGGAACCTAAACATTATGGCACAGCCATTCCATATATGCTTGGCGGACCCGACCCACTGGACGGAATAAGTGCCTATGCGGTAGATACACCGATGCCTCATTGGCATTTTGTAACTTATGGTTTCTCGGAGCTCTACGGCAAAGAGGGCGATGATGCATCGAGAAGTGGATATGGTTTTGAACTTACTTTTCGCCTTACACGCTGTGAAAATGAATCAGAACCGCCGGCCTGGGCACTCAATCTACTCCAAAATATGGGGCGATATGTCTTCAACAGCGGTAACCTGTTTCAGCCCGGAGATTATCTGGATGCCAACGGCCCGATCTGCCTGAACTCCGATACACTCTTGACTGCACTTGCATTCATAGAAGATCCAGATTTACCTGAACTGAATACACCGAATGGTTCTGTTCAATTTATCCAAATGGTCGGTATGACCTGCCGTGAACTGGAGATGATTCAGAGCTGGAATACCCGCGGTTTCCTGGCTGCCTGTGAAAGCTACATGCCTAAATATGTAACGGATCTGATGAGGAATTCCTACGCAGATATCCCTTCGGTTATCCAAGCTACGGAGCGTGGCATTGAGGAAGACGGATCAAGCACCGCCTTTTTGTTCATCCAACAATTGAGCTGGGAGTCACCACGCAAAAAACTGTTACAGAAAAACATCCCTGCCAAGCTTCAGCTAGGTGCCCAACAGGCAACTCTTCTGGGCAGCATCCTGAGGAGCCGAATCGCCAAAAAAGCAACGTTGTCCCTGATCGGGCCGGATATCAACATTGTCTTTGAAGCTGGGGATCTTCCCTCTCTGATGGAAACGGAGCGAGAGGTCAGATTGACTGTGAATCAGCAAGCACTGAACGAAATTGTAGAGCAACTTCGTCCACAAGCCAGCTCCTTTCAGGTCCCTTCACTGGACAAGCTCCTTATTGAGATTGTGCCCACGCAGATTAAAGATCAGGAAGGGAATGTGATCAAAACGATCGGCTAATCAACGCAATTGCATCAAGGAGGAATGACATGTCTGCTCATACATCGGTCTCAAGGCCATTGGAATACGGTACGGGAGTTCATACTGGAACTCCTGCTTCCTTTCACTATTTAGCTCAAAGCGGAATAGACCGACTATGCAAAATCAATCATTTTCTAATTCAAGCGTTCCGCCGCAGTATTTTGGATATCAAAGAGAATTTGACAGGTACTTATCTGTTCCTGCTAACAGATGTTAACGGCGTGCTGCTGTCCATGGATTACAGCTCTAATTTGAAACCGCACGTAAAGCAATCTCCTATTCGACCGGGACTGAGTTTTTCAGCCCAGAGCTGTGGCGTTAATGCCATCTCCAGAACGATGGAGGATAATGCGCCCGTATTTTTGCTACCAGAGCAGCATGAAAGTCCATTTTTTCAAAGCTGGCACTGTTATGCCGTTCCTCTATACATGGGGTCACAGCATTTCGGTTATCTCGATGTGTCTACAATAAACGCGGATATGCAGCGTGAACTCATGGCCATAGCCAAGTTGATCCCGGCAAATATGCAGAACCGTTACCAGAGCCAAAGCATGGCACATCAGGAGAAACAGCTCCAAGTCGAATTCACAGAGCGGCAACTAACGATTCTAGAGATGATATCCCGCGGATGGACTGTGAAGGCGATTGCATTGCAACTTAAGATCAAGGAATGTACGGTCAATTATCATAAAAAAGTCATTTTTAACAAGTTAGGCGTTCAATCCAGCACAGAAGCTGTTTCAATGGCGAGTCAATTGTCTTATTTATAGGAGACCCCTATAGTTTCCTATAGGTGGCAATAGAGAACACATGTGCTACAATTTTAGTAAGCACAACAAAGAGAGAATAACTCACACATCTCAGGAGGGTATTATGTCTATTACGAAAAAAACATCTTTATTCGCTATGCTCATCATGATGATGATCGTAGTCGCTGCTTGCGGAGACAAAGCAGATAACAATGCGAAATCAAACGATCCTGCCGCAACCAAAACAACTACAGGCGCAGATGCCGGCACAGCCAAAACCGACGATACCGACAAATCAGGAGCGTCCAGCGAAGATAACAAAGAATCTGACAACTCATCCAAAGTAGAACTGGGGACAACGCAAAAGGGTTCTTACACTAATGACTATTTTGGCGTATCCCTGAAATTCCCTGAAGCATGGGAGTATCAGGATGCCGAGGGCATGAACCAACTGACGAGTGCTTCCTCTGAAGCCATTGCCGGTGACGATGAAAAGAAGAAAAAACAGATGGAACTATCTCAAACCAAGACACTGAACCTGCTTATGGCATCCCAATATCCGCTCGATGGCGGCCAGATCGGCCCTTCTGCAATGGCCATTGCCGAGAAAGTTAGCTTGTTGCAAGGCATTCGTACAGGGGAGGACTACCTGAAAGCTACCAAGAAGTTCATGGAAGACAGCAACTTCCCTTATGAATACAAGGACTTCACCACAGAAACCATCGGTGGCAAAGAAATGAATCTGATGCAGATCACGACGGATGCAGGGGACGGAAGCAAAATCACTCAAGAATACTACAGCACAATTATTGAAGGTTATGCCTTCAACTTTATCTTCACATATCTCGACGAAGACAGCAAAGCCGAGATCGATAACATTAAGAAGTCGGTTCAATTCAAATAAAACCAAAACCCCGGTTGTGATCTGAACAGATCATGCCGGGGTTCTTTGTTCTTTTTACATAACTAAATAAACCGTTTAACTCGACAAAGCGACCCAATGTCCTTCTTTCACTTCGACCCAGCGCGAATGCTCCAGATTATATCGGTCTCCTGTGCCACTGGTTTCCTTCTCCTGATCTACCAAAGCGATACGTGGCTTATTCCTCTCCACCGCCGGATCAGGAACGGGAATTGCCGATAGTAATGCTTTCGTATACGGGTGCTGCGGATTCGCGTACAGTTCTTCACTCTCGGCCAGCTCCACAATTTTGCCGTTATACATGACAGCGACCCGATCACTGATATGTTTGACCATCGACAGATCATGTGCGATGAACAAATACGTCAGACCCAAGCGTTGTTGCAGCTCTTCAAGCAACTGCACAATTTGCGCCTGAATAGAGACATCGAGTGCCGACAACGGCTCATCACAAACGATAAACTCCGGCTCTACCGCCAGCGCTCTTGCAATACCTATTCGCTGACGTTGCCCACCCGAGAACTCATGTGGATATCGCTGTGCATGTGATGAATCAAGTCCCACCATCTCCAGCAGTTCTTCCACTCGCTTCTGTCGCTCAGCCGCATTACCTGCCAGCTGATGGATATCAAGCGCCTCGCCAATAATGTCCATAACTCTCATTTTGGGATTCAGTGAAGCATATGGATCTTGGAAAATGATCTGCATATGTCGTCGCATCGTTTTCATCTCACCAGGCGAGAGTCGTTGCAACGGAATGCCCTTGAACAGCACATCTCCTCCCGTTGGCTCGTGCAGACGCAGAATCGCTCGTCCCGTGGTAGATTTCCCGCTACCTGACTCACCCACAACGCCGAGTGTCTCCCCCTGACGGATATGAAAACTGATATCATTCACCGCTTTTAACGTATTGCCCTTGCCGAGGTTAAAATACTGTTTGAGAGATTTGACTTCCAGTAATGGCTGATCGTCCTTCAGGTCTTTGGGTACCTGAGAGAGCAATTTCGGTTTCTTCTTCTCATCCAGTCGAGGTAACGCGTTCAACAGACGGACGGTATACGGATGTTTTGGACTCTCGAAAATTTCCTCTGTAGTACCCGTCTCCACGATCTCTCCCTCTTTCATTACAACCACCCGGTCACACATGCCGGCAACCACACCCAGGTCATGTGTAATAAGAATAATCGACGTACCCATCTGCTCCTGCATATCCTTCATCAAGTTCAATATCTGTGCCTGAATCGTTACATCCAAAGCCGTAGTCGGCTCATCGGCGATTAATAGTTCAGGACGGCAAGCAAGGGCGATACCAATCATCACCCGCTGACGCATGCCACCGGAAAATTCATGTGGATACTGATTATAACGGATAGCGCTTTGTTTGATACCTACTCGTTCCATCATGGCGATGGCTTGTTTTTTCGCTTCCCTTTTCGATAACTTCTGATGTTTGATCAAACTTTCCGAGATTTGTTGGCCAATCTTGATCGTTGGATTAAGCGAGCTCATGGGATCTTGGAAGATCATCCCGATATCCCGGCCGCGAATGTGTTCCATCTCTTTTTGTGATTTCCCGGTGAGATCCACACCTTTAAATAGAAGCTCACCCGATTTCATCTGTGAAGGGGGAGAAGCAAGCAATCTCATAATGGAGCGTGCGGTTACGCTCTTACCACTGCCTGATTCTCCAACAATGCCCAGCGTTTCCCCTTTCCGCAGTTCAAAGCTAACCTGCTTGACCGCCTGAAACTCACTATCACCCGTGTAAAAAGAGACGGACAAATCATTTACTCTCAGCAAAGGTTCCACGACGTGCACCATTCCTTTCATATCTGCTCTATCTCCTCATATGTAATCAATTCCATACCTTGACAATTAAACATACCCTACATAATATATACTATATTGATCGGAATAATGCAATTTATACTTCAGTGAAAGGAGGGTTACCGTTTGACAGCTGAAGCGGAAAGTCATCACACCTCCCGTCTGGTGAATCATCTACGTTTCATTTATGGTAAAATGCTGCTTCATCCCGTCTATCGCTATGTATTGATCGTTCTCGGATTACCGATCAACCTGATCGTTTATATGGTCTGGCGTTCCAAGCGTAAACAAGATGACTGGTCAGCTGTAAAACAACAGGCTGAACAGGAGATGCATACCTCATCCTACCGTGACACCAAACGATTGGAACTGGAAGAACAACTGAGGCGCAAGCATCGCTTCTTCAAGCAAGAGGTCAGCGAGGCAGCATTCAGACAAGAGGCTGAGAGCTGGCTTGAGGAAACTTTTCAGAAGGAACTGCTGGAACGAACGTCCCACAAGTTAGAACAAAAGGGAAAACATCGTCTCGGAATTCAGGATACATTCGGTATCTTACTAGCGAAACCTTGGTTTCTAGCCTTATCGATCATCCCGGGCTGTCTAATGTATCTGACTCTTCTGGTATATGGTAATGCTTATCTAAAGTACATATTTGAAAGACTACTCATGACCATCTTTGTCATTCTGGGTGTAGCAACGCTAGTATTTACGATTCTGTACTTGTCTCCGTTCAACCCGGCGGCCAACATTCTCGGCGTAACCGCAACACAAGAACAGATTGCAGCCTTTAATCATGTGTACGGCCTGGATCAGCCTTATCTGACACAGCTTTGGAACAATATCAAGGGTGTTGCCATGTTTGATCTTGGCAAGTCGTTTGCAGGAAACGAGATCGTGACGGATACAATCGCTCGAAAGTTTCCCATTACGCTAACCCTTGCCGTGATTTCCCTGCTGTTAGCTATTGTCATTGCTTTACCTATTGGCATTATCTCGGCGCTCAAGCCTAACTCCTGGTTTGACTACACATTTATGTTCATCGCTCTCATTGGACTGTCTATTCCGAACTTCTGGCAAGGTCTGATCTTCATTCTGAATTTCTCGATCAAAATGCAGTGGCTTCCCGCTACCTTTAATCCTCAGAACTGGCTGTCCATGATTATGCCGGTCATCGTGCTGGGGACAGGACTTACGGCTGCGGTTGCACGGATGACCCGTTCATCCACACTGGAGGTCATTCACGAGGATTATGTCATGACTGCCCGGGCCAAGGGGCTAAGTGAGCGACAAGTGATGCTGAAGCACGCGGTGCGTAACGCGCTGATTCCTATCATTACTGTCGTGGGTCTTCAATTCGGAGCTATGCTTGGCGGGGCCGCTGTAACAGAGAAGGTATTTAATATCAGCGGACTGGGAAGTTACATCGTGGATAAGCAATTCATACCCGATATTCCGAGTATTATGGGCGGAGTAATCTACACAGCTATCACGATTTCCATTGTGAATGTTGTGGTTGATCTGTTTTACGCATTTATCGATCCAAGGGTTCGCTCCAAAATGAAACAATATTAAAGCAGGTGTACTATGACAAAATCAAGCTCCCTTACACAGGAAATGCGTTTCCGGCTCAAGTCTTCGCAAGAATACAGTCAAGCCAGCTTCGCATGGATCACTTCGGTTCTGCTGACTCTGTTATTGTTGTTGAACAGTTATGACTGGAGCGGGCAGGCGTTCAAGCCATTTATAGCTGGAGTGGCCGGCATTTATCTGTTCTTCACCCTCATTCAGAGTCTGCTTCTTATTCGGATCAGACAGGATTTAATACAGCGCGGGGTTATACGTGTTCTGACACGCAGACTCGCATGGGTACAGTTGCTGGCTGCTTTGACAGGTAATATTTTCATTGTAACGGCTGCTTTCCACCTGATTCGAAAACGAAAAAGTATTGAATATACATTTGCTGTATACGCACTGTTAACCCAGTTATTTGTGTTCGGTGTATCGGCTCTGAATCTGTTCAAGCCTTATGTTGCGGATACCTTTTTGCCTTCGATGGCGGCGCTGTTATGTATTCTCGTCATTGATTTGATCGTATTGATCATTGTATCAAGGTATGATGCGACCTCTCCTCTGCCTCGCTGGATGATGGTTGTAGGTGCAGTGATGATCGTTAGCGTGATTACGGGCAACGTTTTCGCGTTGCTGCTGGGGATCTCGATCCTTCGCCGGCTCCGCAGACAAGGGAAACATGGAACGAATTTCTGGAATGACCTGTGGGAGCGTCTTGCTCCCAATATGACCGCGATGTCCGGACTCTTTTTCATCATCTTCCTGTTCTCGATCTCCATCTGCAGTTTCTTCACCTTCGACTACAGCATGGCGGTAGAAAATAACTATTCGGCCCTGCTTCAGTCACCTTCTCTGGCCTATCCGCTAGGAACGGATGATTTCGGTCGATGTCTATTTTCCCGAATCGTGTTTGGTGCACGGATTTCCTTGATCGTCGGTTTGATGTCAACCCTGATTCCGGTTGTGATTGGCGGTGTGCTGGGTGCCTTCTCGGGTTTCTACGGAAGACATACGGATAACATCATCATGCGACTGCTGGATATTCTGTACGCCATTCCGGGGATCTTGCTCGCCATCGCGATTATCGCAGCTTTCGGTGCTAACACGGTAAATCTGATCATCGCATTAAGCCTGGGCTCCATTCCAACGTATGCTCGAACAATGCGGGCCAGTGTACTCTATGTATCGACCTTTGAGTTTGTTGAAGCGGCGCGTGCCTTGGGATATACCAATCGTACAATTATTTTCAAACACATCATTCCCAACTCGCTCGCACCGATGATTATCAAATCCACGCTGACGATTGGTGGAGCTGTCATTGCAACCAGCAGTTTGAGTTATCTTGGGCTGGGTGTAGAACCGCATATTCCGGAATGGGGCAACATTCTGAAGCTGGGTAGCACCTATCTGGAGACTCATTCGTATCTAGCGATTTATCCGGGACTGGCGATTATTCTGCTTGTTCTTTCGTTTAACTTTCTCGGTGACGGACTGCGGGATGCCCTTGATCCCAAGCTTGAGAAGGCGTGACGATGATTTTAAATTTACATGATTTTTAAAAGTTGAACTATTCTTTTACACAGAAACGGAGAGGACAGAAAAAACCTGGAAAAGCGAAGCGCTCGCCCTTATCACCGGATTTCCCCCTTTCGAAAAGGGAATCAAAAAAATCTGGGGATAACCGCTACTCTCCAGGTTATTCTGTCATCGGAGTGCTCCGTGTAAACCCTTAGTTCAATTTCCATAGAAAAAATCGATACATCACATCTATTAAAACAAAATGGAGGTATTCTCATGAACAAACGTACACTTGTCGCCTTGCTGCTGATTCTCGTGCTGGTGATCTCCGGCTGCAATGTGAAAACCAAAACCGAATCGCAGGAGCAGAACCAACCTTCCGATACAACAGAGACCGCACCAAAAGCGGTTGACATTGAATTGCTCGCCATGAGCTCTTCCGAGAATGATGTCAACATCATCCGTGATCAGCTGACCAAAAACGGCTTCAATGTAAAGCTGAATCTGCAACCGGATTACGGAAGTTTTAAGTCCCAGCAGGACGCAGGCAACTATGATATCGCGTTGTCCAGCTGGACAACGGTAACGGGCAATCCGGACTATGCGGTTCGCTCTCTTTTCAAAACAGGCGGGGATTACAGTATTCTGGCGGATCAAGAAATCGATAAACTAATCGATCAGGCCGCTACGCAGACACCTGATGAGTACAAAGAAACGTATAAAAAGTTGGAAGACCGTTTGGTTACAGATCAGGCGTACATCGCTCCGCTGTATATTTCTCTGAAAAGTCAGGCGGTGAACAAGGACATTCTGAATGTCGATACCGTTCGTCTGTCCAAATCCCGTGCCATGGCGTGGGAACCGATTGAGTTCAAGGACAGCTCCAAAAACAGTAAAGATCCGTTGATTCTGACACAAGCAGCATCTGTACTGACTTCCCTCGATCCAATCAAAGGAAACGACGGTTCCATCAACCAACTCAATACCAATATGTACGTGCGTTTGGTGAATCTGACGGATGACGATCAACTGACAGCGGATGGATCGCTCTCACGTAATTTCACGATTGCAGATGGCAATTCCGAATACTATTTCGTACTTCGTGACGATATCAATTTTGCTAAAATCGAAAACAAAAAGGCTGTCGATACCGGAGAACGTGTAGGCGCAGATGACGTTATCTTCTCCCTCGACCGTGCCAAAAATAAAGATTCCGTTCCGGATCACCGCACGTACAGTCTGCATGAACATATCAAACAAGCGGAACTCGTTACAGACCTGAGCGCACTGGAGTCAGTGAAACAGTCCGGGGGTAGCGGAACCGTGCTGGAAGCTCTGAATCAAGGACTCGACAGCGATATCAAGGAACTGGTTAGCGACAAAAAACAGGCTAATAACGGTGCAGGCAAATACCAAGTGGTTAAAGTGACTACAACTGAACCGTTCCCGCAAGTGCTGAACTATCTGGCGCACCAATCGGCTGGTATCGTATCCAAGAAACAAGTCGAAAGCATCAATACGTATGATGTCGCGTCCTTCGATGTGAACAAGGATATTCCTTATGGCGATCAGAACACCGTGACCGAGGGTGCCAACTATAACAACACACTTTATACAAGCGGTCCTTATATCCTCTCTTATAAAAATGACTACGAAGGCGTGTTCCTGAAAAACCCGGGATACCGCAAAGGTTCCGACTTCGCAGGCAAGATTGATCAGGTAAACGTACGCTTCATTGCCGATGCTGACAGTGCTCTCTCTGCGCTTCGTAGCAGTGAAATCCACCTGTATTACGGTGTACCTGAGACGAAATACGACATTATCCAGAATGACAGCAAATTGCACTTGCAAAGCATTCCAAGTAATGCCGTATCCTATCTGCTGTTTAACACAGCCAATCGTGAAGTGGCCAAGAGCAGTGATCTGAGAAAGGCGGTACTCTATTCCATTAATCAGGATGAGATTCTGCAATTCTACAAAAACAACAAGCTGAAAGCTTACTCCACCGTAAGCCCACTTGTACAAACCGGGAATGAACTTAAGGCTGATCCAGCCAAAGTGAAAGAATTCCTGAGCAAGTATAACGCGTCAAAATAAACCACCTGAACACAAAAGGCTGTCACCAGGATCATGCAGATCCATCGGTGACAGCCTTTTTCCTATCCATCATTCCGGCACTTGGCAATCTGCCAAAATGTCTGGATAATGCCTCATGCTATCCGCTTCTGTAATGCTGCGGATCACTCTACACGGCACACCAGCTGCAAGCGAATGCGGTGGAATGTCACGTGTAACCACGCTCCCTGCCCCAATGACACATCCGTCTCCAATCGTGACACCTCCGCATACTGTCACATTCGCGGACAACCACACATCATTACCAATCGTAACGGGTTTGGCATAACAGAGTGATTTCAGCTCACCATGTTGATTCAGCATCTGCCTCCGCTCACTCGCAATCAAGGGGTGAACAGGCGTAACGATAGTAACATTGGGACCAAAGCTGGTGTAGTCTCCAATCGTCACTTGTGCATCATCCTGTATGGTCAGATTGTAATTCGCAAAAAAGTGATGACCGATCCGGGTATGCACCCCATAGTGAAAGAAGATCGGGCCCTGCATAAATCCGCCTTCCCCTATTTCCCCCAGTAACTGTTGTACGATTTGCTGTCTTTCCTCCGTGTGTTCTTCAAAGGTTTGGCTATAACGCTGACTGAGATGATGAGCTTTTCTTTTGATGTCCTTCAGTTCCGGATCAGCCGGACTGAATAACATGCCCTTCATAATTCTCTCTTCTTCACGCATCGCGATTCCCCCTCATCTATAGGTTATTCCTGCAAATCCATGATCGCCTGAATCGTTCGCAATACACCATTTTCATCATTGGATTTCGTTATGAATTGCGCGGCACGTTTGGTATTCTCGCATGCATTGCTCACAGCAAAACTGTATTTGGCAATAGCCATCAGTTCCACATCATTTTCGCCATCACCGAAGGACATCGTTTCACGTGAAGTTACGCCCAGCATCTCCTGCAATGTTTTGACCGTTTCACCTTTGTGTGTATGCAGTGCCGTAATATCAAGCCACCTTGGCTCAGAATCAACAATATAGATTTGTCCTTCCATCGTGTGTTCCACATGTTTTCGTAATGCTGTGCAACGACCCTGGGTATCGAATACCGTAATTTTAATAAAAGAAGTGCTGATACCTGCAAAAGAGTCCGTTTTGATGACCTGCTCATACGAGCCTTTCACAACGTCATACATCTCATCCGATATGGAAGAATGCACATAAGCGGCATCACTTGCACAAACGATGATGGTCATTTGGGGATCAAATGATTGAATTTCCTGAATAGCTTGCAATGCTAGTGCAGGCTCCATGCTAAACTCCCGAACCACCTGCCCATCCTTCTTGATTCTGGCCGCACTGTCTCCAAGTATCCAAACTCCCTTGCCGTGCTCACCAAATAATTTTTCAACACGCTCGCACTGCTTTCCGGTACATGCTACAAAAGTAATGCCTTTACGTTTCATCCCCTCATGAACTTCGTTGAATAACTCCATATCAAATGATCCTTTACTGTTTAGAAAAGTTCCGTCCAAATCGGTTACAACCAGTTTAATCATGATGTGTCCCTCCAGTTGATTGATAGGTGATGTTTATAAACAACATTTATAAAGTGTATAAAAGTCTTCTTTTGCCCTAACAGCATCGTATTCCGTGTAACTGGTTCCATGTCAACAAGAACTTATAGGAGAAATTCCGAAAGCTCATGCCAGCCTGAAAAAATCCACAGAACCGGGCCTGCGGATTATAAGACTTCCGATAAAATGGAGGACTTCAAAGCTTGAAGAACCAAATCCCTCAACCCTGCATCGAAGTCATCCTGAAACGAGTTCTGATGTACGATTTCAGGTAAAGTCGGCATCACATGCTCCTTAACGTACTGTCTCCACGCCGAATCGAGCACTTCCCTCTCCACCCGCTCCTGGTAGATCACAATCTGATGAGGGGCAACAACAGCATTAATCGTTTGTAGAATTCGGCACACATGACTTGTAAAATCATCGTTGCTCATTTCCTGTTTCCAGTCGGGTGAGTATGGAAGATACTTGATCTCACCGAACATCCCGTTTTTACCACGGATGATTTGTCCGTTCAGCACCATGCCCATACCAGGCGGGTAACGATTTGGAAAATAAATGCCCGCTACATCCTGCCCCTTTGTATGCATATGTTGTGTGTAGTAGCCGCTAACCGCTGCATTGACATCATTCTCGACAACAACAGGTAACTGGAATTCACGCTCAATCTCCCGAATCAGATGGGAATGAATAAGCTCGTCATGGCTACTTACCGTGATATCCCCGTCGACAGCCTGACCCGGGATACCTATTCCGATCATATGGATGGAAGGATGTGCCGCAATGAAACGTGCTATAAGTTGCAGCACATGCTGTTTATCAAAAACAGGTAGCATGTTCTCTTCCTTCAGCACAATCTCATTCTCGAGATTGATTACCGTGGCCGAGATTAACCCCTGACCTTTCATTTCTTTCATGGACAAAACCAGCGCACGTCTATAATTGTAATTGTATCGGTATGCTTGGGCAGGGCGACCACCGTTCGAGGGAACGATTTGATCTTGAATCAGCTCTCCGCCATCACATAACTCCTGAATTAGAGCGTTAATGGTAACTACACTAAGATTCGTTAATGAAGCAAGCTGCGGTTTCGTTGCGGTTTCCTGCTGCTGCATGACTTCACGCACATTATTCATATTGATGTGTTTCATCATTGTAGCGTTTGCCTTTTTCATAACCCTCTCGTTTCCACTCTGGTTCAAAAGACCAAAGCAATCGTATTCATGTTATCGTACTCCATATCATAACATTATACATTGCTTTGCACATAATGCTCATTCAAACAGATCATCTATAGATCGTACAGGTTGTACGTCCATCGACTGTTTGGACAAAGCCATGTTCGCGTAAACACCTGCCCAGATGACAACAGCCATAATTAAATAAGCCATCTTTCTCTCCTCCTCCTTAATTCTGGTGTAATTGTTGTGGTCTCACGACTAAGCGATTGACAATTTCTGCACAAACCAGCATAAGAACAAGTAGTACAAGCACAACAATCGGAAAAGAAGCCGTTCCTGCTTTCGATGCCAGCAATCCAAAAAGCGGCGGTAGCAATGTGGTGCCTGTATAAGCAACAGCCATCTGATAACCCATCAGTCTCGCTGCACTGCCTTTACCGAAACGGGTGGGGGTTTCATGCAAAAGTCCAGGATAGATTGGAGCCAATCCGAGGCCGATCAGTACCAAACCGCCAGCAGCAAACCCGGAAGGCAAGGGCAGCAATAGGACAATTCCACCGATAATGGTGGTCCATTGACCGTAGCGGATGAGCAGCAGGTTAGATACCTTTAAGGTAATAAAGCCTGTAATGAGCCTTCCGAATGTGATCCCCGCATAATAGAGCGAAACCCATCCTGCAGCCACTTCTGCCGAAACATTTCTTGTACCGACAAGATAACTAGCCCCCCAGAGTCCAACAGTCATTTCAACCCCACAATAGAACAGAAAAGCAAAAAGTGTAGGTTTAACCCCTTTTATATTCAGGAGCTTTGTCGTCAAGGTCTCGTCCGCTTCATCCACCGCTTTGCTGTCCAGCAGATTCGGAGTCTGGCGGGTCGCCGCCACACGTTTCCACAATGGCAAGGTAAGTAGGAGCACAATGACCAGACTAAATTGAATAGCGGCAACGGCTGCGTACCCACCTCTCCAGGAGTGTTGACCTGCAATAGAAGCAGCCATGATGAACGGTCCCGTTGTTGCACCTACACCCCAGAAGCAATGCAGCCAGTTCATATGGTGAGCCCCGTAATGTTCTGCCACATAATGATTCAACGCCGCATCTACCGCACCCGCACCCAGTCCCAGCGGAATAGCCAGCATAATAAACCAGACCAGGGAGGGAGCCATGGAAAATCCAAGCAGAGAAACGGCAGTGAGCAAACAACTAAGTAATGTAATGTTGCCTGTACCCAGCTTGCGGATCATCCAACCGCTTGCGAGACTGGAGACGATCGTTCCAGCTGCAACAATCATGGATACAAGACCTGCTGCTCCAACCGAAGAGCCAATCTCAGGCCATATGACCGGCCACGCCGAACCGAGTAAAGAATCCGGGAGTCCCAAACTGATAAATGCCAAATAGATGATCAATAAAAACCAGGTTGCCAACTGCATTGCTCCTCTCAAGATGCGAATACTTTTCAACACTTAGTAAATATACTTTATAAAGTGTATATTGTAAGTATGCAGACATCACATCTCCTTGTCAATATGAAAAATAAACCTCATCATCTAGACAAAGAACCGCCTTGTCCTCTGATTATATGCTGTATCTTCGTTGTATGTCAGGCAGTAAAGTAACCATCTGAATACCCAGCCCCAAGGCAAAATAGAACAAATGAATGAGGGAAACGGTTTGAATAATGTACACTTGCACGATGATCCAGATGAGCAGAGCATAACTCGTATACAAGGAAAACGTCCACGCCCAGTAGCGTTTGGGGTAAAGATTTAACTTTTCCACTAATGTCCAATGAATTCTTCTCAGGAGAGCAATGCAAATAACGATAGGGAATAAACCAAGGACCAGTAACAAGATCATTCCAGGAATTAAAAAATCGGAAAAAGGAGCGCGTTCCAGTAGAGAAACAGGCATATTCAACATTTTCCCCGACGGATCTAAGATCAGCATGAACCCCCCAATCACTGCTCCAAGCCCCAGCAAGCCATGCATCGCTGCAAGAAGATATGATTTATCTGAGCTGTTTGAGTTTCCTGAATTTCCTGAGTTTTCTGATCGATCTGTCATTGCGAACCGCTCCCTTCGTATTCTCTATTTGCACAGGCCATTGAAATAAATGGACTTACTGTGCCATCTTCTCACAAATAGACGAATAAACCTGTGCTTATTTTCACGGGTAGGGTTAATGCAATTCATTATATGGTAAAACTTGATAAAGGAACGTATGTTCGGTATAATGTTTTTATACACTGAATGAGCGAGGCATAATACGATGGACGACAAATTTATCAAGGAATTACGTAAGATCAGCCGCGACGACAGACGCCGCTCCGAGTTCATGATTCAGGGCATGAAGGAAACATTACAGGAACGCAAAGAGGAAGGTTTGGTCAAGCGATGGATGCGCCGGCGAAAGACGAAGAAAAACATCTCTCAGCGATTTAGCTCTGATACCTCTTCAAGTCATAAATAGATAGAATTCAAACTTAAAAAAGGAGGCTTGTTAAGCCTCCCTTGATTCACTACATATATTTCAATTGTTATAGCAACTTGCACTTACGTTTTGGTCTGTAGAACTTTAAGGCAGAATAGCAAACGAGCGCACCGGGAATCCTGATGCTTTCTCCGCTTTCGGAACGATATTGAAGATGACGGCTCCTTTAGCGGGAACCTGATCCAGATTTGTTAACAATTCTACCTGATATGTGTCCTGTGCGAGCACATAATACTCCGCTAACAAGGCACCATTCTTCTGATAATCTACCGCGGCATCTGTATCAAACGTTTCGTGACCGATCGCTTGAATATTGCGTTCTTCGAACAGGAACGTCAGGGCCGCAACAGACCATCCGGGTGCATGGCTGTTCCCATCGGTATCCTTGTTGTCAAAGTCTTCATGATTCGGCCAGCGTTTACTCCAATCGGTTCGCAGAGCTACGAAACTGCCTGCTTCAATCTTGCCATGCTCCCGCTCGAATTCGAGGATATGCTCCACTTCCAAGGTGAAATCGGGATTGTTCTTCACTTCAACAGACTGATCGATTACAACGAGCGGTAACACTAGTTCTTTAAGTCCTAGTTCATCCAAGTAACGTGTATCACGAACAAAATGAATCGGTGCATCCAGATGGGTGCCGTACTGGCCCGGGAACTTGAAGCTTTGAGCGAAGAAACCTTGATCGTGGTTAAATAGGGTATCAAACTCCGCAGCATCAAAGGCAGAAAAATGCGGCGATGCCGGACCGAAGGTATGGGTCAGATCCACCCATTTCTTTTCTTTCAACAGCTGGATGGCTTGAATAAGTTCGTTGGTCATCCGTTTCACCTCATATACAGAATGGAATAAATTTCCCCCTATTATATATCAACGTTGCACATTGGTGAAGAAGCTGAGTTAATTTGTTAGTAGGTACATGCCTTGCCTATCCTAGGAAGCGAATTCTTTACATATTACCAAGGAACCCAACACTGGAATAATCTTTTGATAGTTTTTAATAGACATTGTTTCACCTCCAAAAATTAACATAGAGTTCAGCACTTATTCCGATAAAGAGATAGCGGCGGTGTCAATAAATGCCACATACATATTGCACGTTAGCATCCATTTTTCAGGTTGTTTCTCTGAAGACCTCGGAATAGCCGGTTCATTTCTGCTGTAAAAGTGACCTTCCATACTCTTCCCTCCAATACAAAAAGGCCGCTCACATGAGCGACCTTCTTATTTACGTTATTATAACGATTTAAAATAACTTGCTATAACTTCGTATTTAATTCACATTTTAAAGATGGTTTACCCACTATTATCGCAAACAACATCCACTTCACTGTTAGGAGGAGTTCTTGCATTTTTTGAGCATACGAAGCCAAGAACTTGTTAAC
Source organism: Paenibacillus cucumis (ex Kampfer et al. 2016) (assembly GCF_019748695.1). NCBI lineage: Bacteria > Bacillati > Bacillota > Bacilli > Caryophanales > Paenibacillaceae > Paenibacillus > Paenibacillus cucumis (ex Kampfer et al. 2016). Next base: position 71,661 of record NZ_JACLIC010000039.1, read on the forward strand.
ACATATCAAACCCCTTTTTTATTTGGTAAATGTTATTTATTTTGGAAATTGGTTGTAAAAAATGATTCTCATTTCTCTTTATAGAGTAGGAATGATCTCTTTAAAAAGAACGGGGGGATTATATTGAAAACGGATAATGACTTGAATCGTCGTTTTATCACGTATATGGCCAATCTTATATACTACAACTCTATTAATTATGACAAAAAGAGACGAATGAAAGACAGCCGATTCCAGCTAACTTTAGATACCGATGAGAAGATAGATTCTGCCTTACTTGCAGTTTTTGACTCAGAATCTGTGCCACCAAATTTAAAAGATCACATTGCGGATCACTCGCTTTATCAAGCTTATGAATCCCTCTCAGCACAACAACAACAGATTTTATCTTTTGCTTACGTACTAGGACTAAATGACAAGGAAATAGCCAGAATATTGGGAGTATCCCAGCAAAATGTCTCGAAACACCGCTTAAAAGCTCTAACTAAATTGCGCAACTTAATAACGGAAGGGATGAATTATGATGGAGGGTGACATTGCTGCTATTATTGCTAATTTAGGCTTCCCGATTACAATTACTCTGTTTCTACTTATTCGATTTGAAAAAAAAATATCTGATCTAAGCGATGCTATTAATGGCTTAAAGAATGAAATACAAAAAAATGTAAAGAGGTGATTTTATGTTGGCCGAACTTTTAGTGCAAGCACAGCAGCACCATGATCAGGAGGCGACATTACATATTCTAGAATCTTTCACACCAAAGATTAAAGCCTCCTTACGACAAGTACCTAGCGATCATCGAGAGGATCTAAAACAGGAACTCTATGTCAAAATGATTGAGGTCATACAAACTTTTAATATTAGATAAAATTTGGAGAGTGGTTGTAAAAAAAGAAACTCATTTCTCTTTATATAGATGTGAAGGCCAATACGGCATTGCAGAAAACTTGGGAATGGTGTTCTGGCTATGATTCCTCCCTATTGTTCTTCTACCAAACTAATTCAAGGAGTGATTATTATGGCTAATCAATCTTTAGGTAGTGGCGGAGCTGACCTTATCAAATCGCATGAGGGTTTTTCCTTGAAATTCTATGGAGATCCATATGGGTATCCAACAGTTGGATGGGGACATTTGATAACAAAGACTAAAACATATACTAAAAATACAACGGGTAATCCAAATGATTCTCTTCTAACCCAAGCACAAGCGAATGCTCTATCAACTTCTTTGGGGCTAAATTACACTTCTCCAATTTCTCAGTCTCAGGCAAATACATTTTTCACCAATGATACCGCAAGTGCTGTAGCAGCAGTAAATAATTTGACACTTCCTACAGGCATGTATTTTTCACAATCCCAATTTGATGCGCTCGTTTCGCTTGTTTTTAATGGAGGCGCTGGGGTGTTAAACACCAATGATGTAAAAAAACTGCTTGAATATAACCAAGTATATCCATCATTTTATGGCCCGCTTTCAAACGATGAGATTGATCAATGTTCAAAATTGGTCAGCAAAGCATTTTCATATGATCGAAATTTACAAAGACGAAGAAATGAGGAAGCAACTTTATTTTGTAAAGGTCAGTGGTATACTCACAAATATCCTGTATATACACTATAGTTTAACCGTTTTACGATATAAACAAGAATGTCAGCCTTTAAAGCTGACATTCTTTATTTCTCCGAAATTTTTTTAAGCTCAAAAATAGTTGCCTCTGATAACAAGATAAGCCTCTCATTATTAACAACAAAAAAACTTAAACTTACAGGTATACTCATTTTTGTAGAGGGGTTACTTACATCTATTGCTTTTACTACATCATTTTCATTTAAGTCTGGAATATCTATTTTATATGATCTATAAAAGGAATCTTTATTATTGCATGTCGCTGTAATCTCATATACTGGGTTTCTTAGTTCAGTTTGATACTGACTGTAGTTTTTAATTCCTTTTGATGAAAATAAGTCTTTTTTGACAAGGATTTCATCCCCAATAAATTTTTGACCTGTTGGATATTCAGAGGCTTCATTATATGAATTTGCAAATCCTAAAAGCTTCTCAACTTTCCAAGTTCCATAGAAATAAATTTCAGTTTCACTATCCAAACTTGTACGCTCTACAGAACAGTAATCACTATTTTGCTGCGTTGTTACTTGTTTACTGGGAAACTCGCCCGAACCTTGCGTATCGGTTGCAGGCTTAACTGGTCCACCACATCCTGAGAGCAAGATGAAACTCAACACCATCAATACACCGAGTACTTTTTTCAATCCTAAAATCTCCTTTCGTCTACCTAGCAGAAATTATATCAGAGCAAATGAACCTAAAAATGACATAATATTAACATTATTTACGATTAAAGTTAATTTTATGTTTTATGACAGCAATGATTAAAATGCTCAAACAGTACGGATCGTTCATGATGCAGTAGCAATGAAACTTCGCCATTCACACTGTTTCTCAAATTTAGTTTCTTTATCTCGGCATAAGTAAACCTATTTCCCCTTCATCATTTCGTCCTCTTCCATAATCAATTGTTACAAAATCCAATGTACGATTGAATTTCAAACTATTAGCTGGTTCCTCTTCACTGAAAAATATTTGCTCCCCATGTTGCATTGATTCTGTGTAGAAAATATGGTTTGAAAAATACATATAACCAAACAAAAAAGACAAAAAGCCGCTCTCCTGTTTGGAGAACGGCGATTGAACTATAGGCTGAAGAACGTTAATTCCTCTGATATTTAAACCAACGTCCATCTTCGGCTCACTCGAACATCTCACCCATTCCAGACTAATCCGCAGTAATGACCAGTTTGCCCCGTGTATGGTGAGATTCACTTTTTTCGTGAGCATCACGTAAACCCTGCTCAGTGAGCGGATAGGTTTCATCAATAATCGACTTCAGTTTCCCGGAAGCCGCAAGTTCGGCCAACTGTTCCAGTTGATCTCCCTTCGGCTCCATCATGAACACGTTACCCGTCACGCCAGCTTCCTTCGCCAGTTGTTCATCCGGCTGTTGTACAAGAGATACGAGACGTCCTCCAGATTTTAACACCTTGAAGCTGTCTCGCTGGATGTCACCGCCCATCGTATCCAGGACAACATCGTAGTCTGAGAGGATCTGTGAGAAATCCTGTTCTTTATAATTAATGAAATGATCCACACCCAACGAGCGGAGCAGTTCTTCGTTTGCTGCACTCGCCGTGGAAGCCACTTCAGCGCCCAACGATTTGGCAATTTGAATGGCATATGTGCCTACTCCACCAGCACCGGCATGTATGAGCACCTTTTGTCCTTTGCCCAAACGACCATGATCAACAAGTGCCTGCCAAGCTGTCATCGCGGCAAGTGGAATCGCTGCTGCTTCCTCAAAGCTGAGTTGCTCAGGAATGCGGGCCACGATATCTGCATCTACAGCAACATATTCCGCATAGGTTCCGAATTGACGTGGGCGGGCGAATACCCGATCACCTTCTCTGAACCGCGTGACATTCGAACCTACTTCAGCCACAGTCCCTGCCACGTCACCGCCCAAAATCATCGGCAGCTGATCCGCTGCTTCTTTCATATAACCTTGTCTGATTTTGAAATCCACCGGATTGACCGACGTGGCATGCGTTCGGATAAGCACCTGATTGACTCCACAGGATGGCTTGGCTACTTCTTGTTCCTTCAATTGTTCCGCTCCACCAAATTCCTCAATAACAATTGCTTTCATTAAAAATCCCAGCCTTTCCGTTAGATTATCATTATGCTATCTCTCCCTTCATTACCCCTTCCCATTGGTCACTTGACCTATTCATTCAAAATTCATAACAATCCGGGATTCCTATACAGTTCAACAATCGTGATATAATGTCGATTATCGATTATGTTAAACCTTAGTCCATTACTTAATCTAAAAGTTGAAGAAGCGAGGTAACCATATGGAGGTTGAAGTGAATACATTACATGCGTTTTCGGACAAAGCTCTTGGTGGAAACCCCGCAGGGGTTGTTTTACAAGCAGCGCATTTGTCTGAATCCCAGATGCAGGAGGTTGCCAGACAAGTCGGATTTTCCGAGACTGCGTTTGTTATGCCATCGGATCAGGCTGATTTCAAAGTGCGTTTCTTCACTCCAAGTGACGAAGTTGATCTCTGCGGGCATGCCACGATTGCTTTATTTTATCTAATGAAGACACAGCATCTCGTTGATGTTGGTACATATACACTGGAGACACTAGCCGGAATTCTTAAAGTCGTTATTGAAGTCAATGGAGAAGTCTATCTGTCTCAGACGTTGCCGGAGTTTGGGGAGATTGTCGATCGACAGCAGATTGCCGATTCGTTACGTATTTCTACGGAAGAATTGCATTCTGAACTGCCTGTACAGATTGTGTCTACCGGACTACCAGATATCATGATAGCCGTTAAAGATATTGATGTTCTAACCAAAATTGATCCTGACTTCCAGCGTATCACAGAAATAAGCAGGGCTCATCATGCCATCGGTTATCACGTGTTTACACTCGAATCAAATGTTATGGACGTTCTGACAGTATGTCGTAATTTTGCACCACTGTATGATATACCGGAAGAGAGCGCAACGGGCACATCCAATGGCGCCATGCTCTGTTATTTGTATCTTTACAACCAGCTTACAGCTCCTCTTCATCACACGTACACAATTAGACAGGGGTACACTATGAACTGTCCCTCCGAGATCCGAGCCAGATTAACTTTGGACAGCTTCAATAAAATTACTCAGATCCAGGTTGGCGGTAGCGCAATTCATATCAAAAACATTATCATTCACCTCCCTTAAAGGGAGGTGTTATCCGTAATAAGGATAGTGAACTATGTATTTCATGCAATATCATATCCTTCATTTATTGAATCTGTTGTAGAAATCGTAGAACCGCTTCTTCCAATTGCCTCAGACCCGGTTGCTCTACCGGAAAATGACCTGCTCCCTCCAAAATGACACACTCCTTCTCCACGGTCAGACGATCAAAAAAGGGTTGACTGAAGTGTAAGGGAGTCATCGGGTCTATCTCAGGATGAACCAGCAAAACCGGGCACTGACTGAATTGATCCGGGCTCACTTCTGGTGTTTTATTCAGGAAAGTTCTTAATAATTCCAAAGGAACAGACGTAGCCGCCGCCTGTGGATCATTCATAATGAGACGGGTCAGGTCCTTGTTGTTCGTAATCAGATCCATTCGAGAAACCCGTTTAACCGAGATTCGTGCAGCATCTAATACACCAGGGAAAAGATCCATCATACGTTTACCTACACGACTGACGAACTGATTCGGAGCAATCTGATCCCGCATATGTGGATCACTCGTATCTACAAATGTTGTTGCGATTAATCCCTTCACATGTTTGTTCCTTACACTGGCATGATAAGCCAACATGCCTCCAATGCTGCTGCCCAACACAACGAAAGGCTTTCCGTCTTTCTTGTATTCCATCTCCATAAGGGCATCTAGCAGTGTAATCCATAACTCATAGTTCATCCGCGTGCCGTGCATTGCGTAGCTTAGACCGTACGGCGGCAGATCAGGTGATATCACCTCGTATCCATGTTGCTGTAGCATTCGTGCATAGGGGGCGAGTAACCTGCCATTCCCCCCGGCACCATGAATAAACAGTATTTTGATAGGGGATTCTGGCACGGGTAAACGATCAATATGAAGATGGATTCCGTGGCTTTCCCACCACTCCTCCTCAGGGAAGGTGTTTTCATCCAATCTTACTTCTTCAGGAAAAAATGACTGATACTGCTTCCAATATAAATGTGTTGTTCTATAAGAAGGCAAGCTTTTTCGCATATGTACGCTCCTTTTTCTACATCAAAAAAGCCGTACGATGTACGACTTAAAGACTCATCCATGATCATACTTATTTTGATGCCACATTTCATTTAATCCGGGAACTGCACGTTACCCGGTACGATATATGCGCCGCCTGATCCATCGTTTGGCAGAGCGGGAATGGAATCATACACCACTTTACCACGAATATCGGTGATCCGAATACTTAATTCTTCCTTACCTAATCCCGTGCCAAGGAAATGGTTATAATCCTGTTTTTCGAGATTAAGCCATGAACCGTCCTTCTGCTTCACTTCAAACTTCAGCACAGGATATTTATGATGACGAACTTGAATGGCTGCCCACCACTGACTGCTACCTTCCTTGATGCGATAAGATACGTTCCCTTCAATCGGCGCTTTGACTACCTTCCAGCTGATATTGATCTTCCCTGCTTTGGGATCTCCAATCTGATTGAACGCATTCGGTGAGAGATCCAGAGCACCACTGGCTCCTTCCGGATATAAATCGGTTACATATACCACGGTTTTCCCTTTAGGCCCCTGTACTTCCAGATAGGCTCCAGCTAAAGCAGCTTTGACACCATTATAATTAAGCTGGTATGGATTGAGCGCGGTAATCTTCATGTCTGCTGGAATCGGATCCAGCAATACAGCACCGCCCGAGTATCCCGAGCCCGTGTATGTTGCATACCCTTGATATGTATCATTCCAAGCAGCAGATGCAGGTAAAGCAAACAAAACAAGACCGAGCAGTATACCTGTGGCAGACCTTCTGAAACGCTGGAATCTACTTTTCTTGCTCATTGTGTTATTCCCTCCCTATCATTTTGACTGTGATTCTAAAATATAACTCTTCATTGTCACAGACAACGAATAACATTATTTTACATAATTTTTAAAATATTTAAATATATTTTCGAAAAATCACATCTAAAGTCCTGCTTTATATCGCATAAAAAAGCGCCGCACTTGGGAGAACATTCATTCTCCAGCAACGTGCGACGCGCTTCTCTAACCCTTATCCAGTTTCCTTGCGTTTCTCCCGATTTCGGAATCGTTCATACCTCGCATAGAGGCGAGGAGATTCTTTCGTCAGAATAGGCCCAAGGACAGCCAGAATCAACACGTATAACACAGCGAAGGATTGAATGGATGCCATCAGACCTCCAGCCTTGCCGATGTTCGCCATGATGATCGAGAACTCGCCCCGAGATACCAGGGTAAAGCCCACATTTAACGAGGCCTTGTTCGATACTCCAGCCATTTTTCCTGCAATCATACCTGCACCGAAGTTACTCAGAATCGTCAGAACGACGGCAATCAGTGTCATCCCTACAGCTCCACCGAGGGAGGATGGCTCAATGGTCAGGCCAAAGCTGAAGAAAAACAGGGCACCAAAAAAGTCTTTGAACGGCATAATCTGCTGCTCAATTCGGCTAACATGTCTGGATTCCCCAAGCACAAGGCCGATCATCAACGCACCGATAGCCTCAGCCACATGTAAGGTTTCCGAGAATCCTGCTACGAGGAAGAGCAATGTCATAATCGTAAGCAGGAATAACTCCGAGGACTTAATGTTCAATGCTTTATCGATATATTTAATACTCTTCCTGCCAATAATCAGGAATAGTACAATAAACAGCAAAGCCGATAGAGATACCAGCAGGACACTTCCGAATGAAGTAGCTCCGCTAAGCACAAGTCCAGTCAGAATGGAAATATGAATGGCAATAAACAAGTCATCAAACATAATCATGCCCATAATAATTTCTGTCTCTGGATTCGCGGTACGTTTCAAATCCACGAGCACTTTGGCAACGATAGCCGTCGATGAACTCGTCATGATCCCGCATACGACCATCGTTTCCTGTAGTGGCAGATTCATGAACCAGCCCAGTAGCAAACCTGAGACAAAATTGAGAGCCACATAGAATATGCCACCGGTGAGGATGGCTTTCCCTGATTTTAATAACCGTGAGACCGAAAATTCCAATCCCAGATAAAACAATAAAAATAAAATACCCAGCCTGCCCATAAATTCAATAAAAGACGAGCTTTCGATAAATCGTAAATCCACAATGCCAAACTGTGGTGCATGCGGTCCAACGGCCATACCGACCAGAATGTAAAATGGAATAACCGAAAATCGTAGTCGTGCAGATATTAATCCCGTAAGTGTAATCAGCGCAATGGCAACCCCCACTTCAAATATGAGCATATCCATACGCTACATCCGCCCATCGGTCAACCATTGTTTGAGCTGCTTAAGCTGGTCACGTTCACCAGCAACAACAATTGTCGCCCCACTGGTGAACACATACTCTGGCCCGGGGTTGAATTGTTTCTGTTTCTCTTTGTCAACAGCCGCCAGGATCGCCACACCGGTAACCTGACGGATGTTCATCTCTCCAATCGTCTTCCCGATGCACACCGCATGGGGTTCGATGCGTAGCCACTCAATCAGCAACCCTTCCAGCATAACTTCCCGTTCGTTCTGGAACTGAGGTTTATACGTCATGCCACCGACTATAGCAGCTACGGCTCTTGCCTCATCATCGTCAAGGGTTACAAGAGAGACCATATCTCCGAGATCTTCCGCTTGATCTCCAGATTCCATATGGAATAAATCACGTCGCTCATCATTATGAACCACGATGACAAGATGCTCCCCGCTGCGAGTATGCAGCCAGTATTTACGTCCAATGCCTGGCAGATCCGTTTCTTTAAAGTGCATGATTTGCACCTCCCTGAGTCAAGCCTTGCAGCGGATTTGGTTTCGCCTCATCAGCCTGCTCAAGCTCCTGCACCAGCTCTGAGCTTTGTTCAAAAGCCCATTGAATGTCTGCTATACGTATTTTCATGTCACCCGAAGGGGTAGAGATGGCTCTCATTTCGCCTTTGTTCCCCAGAAGCAGTTGACGTCCCACAGGAGAAAGGAATGAAATCTGTCCTTCGTCCGGGTCTGCTTCCTCTGGCATAACAATCGTTAACTTATCCGATGTATGAAAATCAACATATTCCAGTTCAATCTGACTACCAATCAGCACAACGGAACTTAACAGCTCATCCGGACCAGCAAGTAATCGCTCTACTCGGTCTGTATAGGCTGTTAATTGTTTATCCAGCAGTATACGCTCAGGATTACGCACGTCAAAATAAGCGTCAAGAAAAGTTCTTTTCTCTTCGCCCAAGGTCAACAGCTGACTCACCAGCATTTCTCTGCAATTGTCAAGTGGAGTCCTACGGTTCATAGTAGATCTCACCTCCTATACATGCCTTGTTCTCCACGTTGATTCGCTTGTTGTTACCCATCATCATCCTGTTGTCCTCCTTCTTATAATAAAAGAGCCCGAATTACGAGCTCTTCTTACCATCTTACCAAAATGAAATTATTAATCCAATCAATTCCGCTAACTTGGGTTTTAATTCTATACTTTGGGTATATTATCCAACATTTCACGATATTCTTTACATTTAATGATAGATCTATAGAACATTTTAATTGCCTCATAAAAAACATTTTATGGATTTTTGTCTCGTATTTTTATTTCCTTTCCTGTATATTTAACTACAAACTTTTATTCAAATTGTACAAATAGGTATCTACAGACTTTAACACGATAAAGGAGTGCATTGAAAAAGTGTCCACGATTACTAAAGAAAGTTCAACGTCATCTCAAGTTACTACTGCCGCAGCATATGTTCATTCCGTCTATGAATCAGTTATCGCAAGAAACCCGAACGAGAATGAATTCCATCAGGCTGTTAAGGAAATCCTGGATTCACTGATCCCCGTCATCGAAGCACATCCCAAATACAGAAACCACAGTCTGCTAGAGCAACTTGTTGAGCCGGAACGGGTTATCACGTTCCGTGTGCCTTGGGTCGATGATCAAGGTAAAGTTCAGGTGAATCGCGGTTTCCGTGTACAATTCAACAGCGCGATTGGCCCCTACAAAGGCGGACTTCGTTTCCACCCATCGGTATACTCGGGCATCATCAAATTTTTGGGCTTTGAGCAAATTTTCAAAAATGCACTGACTGGCCTGCCAATCGGCGGCGGTAAAGGCGGTTCTGACTTTGATCCAAAAGGAAAATCGGATCAGGAAATCATGCGTTTCACGCAAAGTTTCATGACAGAGCTGTACAAATACATCGGTCCGGACGCTGACGTACCTGCGGGTGATATTGGTGTAGGCGCTCGGGAGATCGGTTACATGTTTGGTCAGTACAAACGAATTCGTGGCGGACATGAAGCAGGTGTACTGACAGGCAAAGGTCTGTTGTACGGTGGAAGTCTCGCACGTAAAGAAGCAACGGGTTATGGCTGCGTATACTTCGTTAATGAAATGCTTGCATCCAAAGGGCTTAGCTTCAAGGACAGCACCGTTGTTGTCTCCGGTTCCGGCAATGTATCCATCTATGCTATCGAGAAGGCGCAGGAGCTTGGTGCTCGCGTTGTAGCATGCAGCGACTCCGGCGGTTACATACATGATCCGCAAGGCATTAACCTGGATACGGTAAAACGTCTGAAAGAGGTTGAGCGTCTGCGGATCAGCGAATACGTCAAAGAACACCCGCATGCGACGTATACCGAAGGCTTCGAGGGCATCTGGTCTATCCCTTGTGATATCGCTCTGCCGTGTGCAACACAGAACGAAATCGACGAGCAAGCGGCAAACCTTCTGGTTCAAGGCGGTGTCAAAGCCATTGGTGAAGGAGCGAATATGCCGTCCACTCTGGCTGCCATTGATGTATTCCTTGGTGCTAACGTGCTGTTTGGCCCTGCAAAAGCTGCGAACGCCGGCGGTGTAGCCGTGTCCGCTCTTGAAATGTCACAGAACAGCATGCGGTTGTCCTGGACATTTGAAGAAGTCGATGCCAAACTGCATGACATTATGAAAAATATTTATAAAAGCTGCGTAGAAGCAGCTGAAGAATACGGCTGCGAAGGCAACTTGCTTGCTGGAGCAAACATTGCTGGTTTCCTCAAAGTAGCCGATTCGATGATTGCCCAAGGCGTCGTGTAATTCTTTTTTTACCGCATTCTTAAATGATTCATACAAAAAGAAGCCTTACCTTCTCATGCAATGGTCGCCTAGCGGCCTTGTAGAGAAGAGGCTTCTTTTTTATCGTGCAATATACTCAACTATTAGAGGTCCCGATCCCTTGATAATCTCTAGACATGAACACATCTACTTCATCTTCATGATCCACCGTAAATCCGAATCGTTCGTATAAACGCTTCGCCGGACTTCCTTGCAACACGTTTAACGTCACACGTCTGCCCTTGACTGATTCCTGTTCGAGCAACATGTTAAGCACCTTTGTGCCTAGTTTCCTGCCCTGATAGTCTGGATCAATGTAGAAGTGCTCTAGCAAAAACTCTCCATCTCCCGGTTTTAATGACACACATCCAATTAAAGTATCTTCCAGCTCCAACACTTGTGTATGTTCCGGCTGGAACGTATTGCGGAAGCGCTCCCTCACCCGAATCTCATCATAGCGCCCTAAACGCGTCAAATCATCATAGAGCACCAGTGCCCGTAAATTAGCCAGCTGCTCCTGATCTTCCTGGGTAGCTTGACGTATCTTGAATTCATCCATGTTCTGCTACCTCCATTCGTGGTAAGTCCATATTTTCTCTTGCTCTAATACTGTTTTCTAAGATGAGCACAAAACTATTCTATATACTGAAGGCTCTGAGCATCAAATAATCTTAATGAGTTCGCTTTAAAAAATCATGAGCCAGTACTCCATCAATTTTTATGCCCAATCAATCCAGCATAATAACTATTCGAAAGTTTTTGCAAGCATGAATACGCCTGGGAATTATATTATATTATCTTACTGAATAATAATGTAGAAATAGATTTGCCAAGAAGAAATCGTAAATTGTTGAATTCGCTTATCAATTGAATAATAGCGATAAGACAAATTTTCTAGGAGTGGGATCGAATTCAAATTCAGAAGAGGATAATCATAATCAGGGGTCGGTTACATAAGCGAATTCCTATTATTTATTCTTTAGCTAGTTGGAAACTTCTTAGAGAAGAAAACAAATTCTGCAATATTGAAGAAAACAAAGAATTTTGCAGGAACCATTGACCAATGGTAGAATAATCCATATGATTACCTATAAAGAGTAAAAGTTATAAATAATGGTTTTTTTATAGATGGAGGTGGAATCTTCCTTGAAAATTGAAAAGCAACAAACTATCCGTTCTCTGTTGTTAAACTACATAGATAATAATCAGTTACTTATATATCATTTTGCTGAGAATTCTGGTATAAATTCTGGAACTCTTAGTCGCTTCATCAACGGTTCTCAGCCAGTTCCGATTAATGCACTTGATAAAATGACATTAACGATGGGTTTAAAAGATGGTACTTTCTATGATTTATATGCTGATGAGCTGCTACTCGACCCATCAACAGATTGGAGAAGAATACGGCCATTTCTGATTAGGTGCTCGCAATTAAACAAGTTATCTTGCATTGAAAAAGTTGTTGATTTTATGCTGGAGAAGTCTTACTATATTTCTTCTTTATTTGATTTTGCCGAATCTCTTTATGAAGAAGGTAATATCTCTGCTTCACTCATCATTTATAGAAGAGTCTCTGAAGAAGAACGGTACCAACATGCAGAACGATTGGCCATATGCCAGTATAGGATTTTCAAGGCATCTTTAGGTGATGATCAGCAATTCAACTACGAACTTGCTCTTGTATTTGAACCGTTTGTTACAAGGTTGAGTGAAATAGAGCAACTTGATGCCCTGAAAGATTTAGCTAACTTGTATGTATCCTTACAGAAGTGGAAGAAGGCAAAGCAACTGAGCTCTGAAATGGGCAGGATAGCTAGAGTCCTATACGATCTAAAACATAAACGGAAAGGGAATGAACTCAATCGAACAGAACCAAGAAAAGCTTTATTCGGATATATTCTATATGCCCATGTAATATTAGGGACAGTTGCTGAAGAGGATGAGAACTACGAGGAAGCATTCTTCCATTTAGATAAATTTGAGGACCACAGTTGGATCGTTGAAACTGATGAAGAGGCTGAACAAACGAAAAAACAATTTTTAATTTGGGCAAGTGCTAACCGAATGCTTTACAGAGTGATGACAGGGGAAACTTGCCTTATCGATGATTATATCAATTCCTTAGCAAATAATGATAATGAACTACTTATAGGACTATTCAAGGTTGTTAAGGCAGCACTAAAATATTCTTATAACATAGACCACATCATAGATCGTTATCAAGACGTGATTCAAAATCAGATCAATTCTCAAAAAAAGGTAGGATCATACACTTCCCAAGTTATTAACGATGGATTCGTTATCCTCCTGGCTGATTTAGCCGAATATTATAAAAATTCTAATAGACCTAGTTTTGGTATACTCTATGTGTTAGATAGTTTGGCAATCTCTGCTAAGATAAATAATGATCGTTACTTGATCAGATGCTTTTGTTTGTTCGAAGGAATGAGGCAATTAGCCACAGATGATGATCTAGATAGATTCAAAGCAATTTTGAGGGAGGTAGAATGAGGTACATGAAGAAGTTGACTGTCATTTCTTTTGTTGTAGCTTTAGCCATTTTAGTATGTACACCATTTAATCAGGTATCGGCCGATAACAATGATCCTAAACCACCAACAGATGTAACCACTGTTAAAGCGAATGGACATGGTGCTGGCGGCTGGTAAAAAAAAATTATAATCTTCAGAACCTCCTGATTGGAGGTTTTTTATTTTGAGTTTTTGTATATCTACTAAATTAGTAAATTTAAATAGAAGTGGTTAGGATTAGTATAGAGGTGATTGATTTGTCAAGTAACTCTATCAAAGAGCAATTGGAACACGAACGATCCGTTTTGTATGAACTAGTTAGTTCTTACGGGATAGGCCATCCATTGGTGATCAAACAATCTGAATTATTAGATGAATTAATAAATAAACACAGTAAGACACAAATTCCTACATATACAAAAGTGAAGATGAATAAGTAGCATGGTATCAAGCACCACGAAATTTTATAGTGTAGTTGTTCAATGTTGCATACAACTTTCTGATCGATAAGTCTACTAAGTTTCTTACCCTGCATAGATCTTATTATTCAATTGAAGTGACTTCCTTCCAATGGTAAAGTGAACATGACATGATCTATCGGTACATTTGAATTTAAAATCAACTTTTTCTTGATGATAAGGAAGTGTGTATGTTGTCTAACCATTCTTTAAACCACATTGAACATCCTCATCTGCAAGCAGACTGCGAGCAGTGTTACGGATTATGTTGCGTGGCCTTGCCTTATGGCAAATCCTCTGACTTTGCTTTTGACAAGTCCAGCGGTACACCTTGTCCCAATCTGCGGGAGGACTACCGATGTGGTATCCACACCCAGCTCCGACAGAAGGGCTTCAAAGGTTGCACCGTGTATGACTGTTTTGGTGCAGGTCAGAAGCTATCACAAGTGACGTATGCGGACAGAAGCTGGCGTACCCATCCCGAAACGGCACGTGAAATGTATGATTGCCTGCCTGTACTACGTCAAATTCATGAGCTGATCAGTTATATGAGAGAGGTTATGATGCGGCCCGATACGTCTTCGCTGCATGCCTCACTGGAAAAAGCCTATCCTGATGTAGCGCGTCTGAGTGATCTCGAACCGGCAGCTCTGCTACAGTTGGACATCACGAGCCATCGAGCAAATGTGAATACCCTGCTGATTCAGGCTAGTGAGATCGTACGTAGCAGTGCTCCAGCAACAACAAAAGCAAAAGGAAAACCCAAAGGCAAGAAACGCAGTGGAATGGATTTTCTGGGGGCTAACTTGCAAGGAACAGACCTGAGAGGTACAAGCTTCCGGGGCGCGCTTATGATTGCGGCGAACCTGCGTAACGCCGATGTACGAAACGCCGATTGGATTGGTGCAGACTTGCGGGATACAGATCTTGGGGGAGCCGATCTACGCGGCGGAATTTTCCTGACACAGTCTCAGCTGAACGCTGCTATGGGAAGTGCGGATACCTTGCTACCTGACCATTTGAGTAAACCCTCCCATTGGCGCTAAAAAACGCGCACAATGAAAAATAGCTAGTCCTTCCACCGAAGGACTAGCTATTTTTCTAAGACTATTTTACCGAACTAACTAAGATTACAGCAGATCACGACGGAGATCCGCAGCGGATTTTGGAGAAAGGTGACCCAGCGGGATATCAAATACCGTCTTCGCGCCTTTGTGTCCTTCCTTGCTCAAACGCTGCGCCGCACGTGCATATGCCACAAGTACACTTGCGGTGAACTCTGGATTGCTGTCGAGCTTCAGACCAAATTCGATAATTTGTTTTTGTCCGTTACCTGTAATTCCACTGCGAATAACGAAGCCACCATGTGGCATACCTGCATGCTCGGATTTCAATTCTTCTTCACTGATGAAGGTAACTGTCGTATCGTAGTCCGAGAAATAGTTAGGCATATTCACAATTGTTTCACGAATCTCATCCTGGTTCGCACCCTCTTCTGCTACCACATAACACTGACGCAGATGTTTCTCACGTGTGGACAATTCTGGTGTTTCACCTGAACGAATGCGGTCAATCACTTCTTCTACAGGAACCGTATACTGCACGCCCGCTTTCACGCCAGGTACACGACGAATAGCATCGGAGTGACCCTGACTAACCCCTTTGCCCCAGAATGTATACTCTTTCCCTTCCGGCAGAATAGATTGCGCGAGAAGACGATTCATCGAGAACAAGCCTGGGTCCCAGCCTGTTGAGATCACGCTTACATGTCCACCTTGCTCAGCCGCCGCATTCACAGCTTCAAAGAACTCAGGAATCTTTGCGTGGGTATCAAAGCTATCTACCGTATTAAACAGCTTAGCGATTACAGGTGTCTGCTCCGGCAAATCCGTCGCAGAACCACCGCACAAGATCATGACATCGATTTTGCCTATGTACTGCTCAGCCGCAGAGATATGCTCAAAGCGAACTTCTGTACCTTCAGCCACCATTTGCTCTGGATTACGACGTGTAAATACAGCAACCAGCTCTAGATCATCATTCTGGGTAATTGCTTTCTCGACACCTTTACCCAAGTTACCGTAACCTACGATACCAACTTTAATCATGTTTAATCCTCTCCCTGTCTGAATCTTTTGTCTATAAGTCTATCTAAGGATATAACATAACATGTAACTTGTCAGGTTTCCAGATGTAAATCAAAAATACCTTGCAGAGGGACAGCTTTAACGCTGTACCACCACAAGGTGTGGGTAAATAAACAAGTTCATGTATAAAGATTCTATTTTGATTTTACGACTCAGACCAGGTTAACGTGAGTTCAACGACACCTTCCTGACTCGCCAGTGCTCCACCGATCATAGACCATTCCTGCTTCGTATCCGGATCAGTCCCTTGAATAACAATATTTTTTTCATCAATCAGCTGTCCGGAGTCTGTCAGTTTCTTCTCTGTAAAATAATCCTTGTACAGCTTCGATACCGTCTTCATGTCCTGTTCCGTAGTAAAAATCATCATTGCCGATTTCTTCCCTTCATTCTCTCCGGAAGTCGCTGTCGTAATCTTGGCATCGTCCGGTAACGGGAAATCTTTAGGCAAGTATTCCGGCATGCCTTCCGCCGCACTACTTTCACCTTTACTTGCAGATGATTCCGAAGTTGCCGGCGTGGATGCGGCTCCTTTATCTGTATCTGTCGCTGCTTCGCTTGTATTTTCTGTAGCAGCTGGCTCAGCGGTTCCAGATGTTGCTTCACTATTTACCTTCTCAGATTCACCTTTGGGCTCGTCAGCAGCACTGCTGCACGCACTTAAAGCCACCATCATAGCCAGCGCAGCGCAGGCCAGCAAAACTTTTTTCTTTTTCACCATTAAAAATCACTCCTTCTGGTTGTTTTATGTTGTCATTCTCCAAATCACATTCTTACATCTGAAGTATGCTTCTGTATGCTGATTGCCCATCCCTCCTTCGTTTAGTCGAACTCCCATTGTCTGCTGAATAACGTGTACGCATCTACGGTATGTCAATCCAGATGACTGACAACGATAACACCGTCAAAGATATCAGACAGCTTATTGCAAGGATCGATAGGAATCGGGTGATGACTTTGAACTTTTTCATACAACCCTCCTCCTTCTGTATCATTGAACAATTCAATTTATAATATATGTATGATTCAATCGTACCCAAGAAATGGCGGGATTGAAACAATCCGGAGTCCAGTCCTTTCCCCAACCAAAGTCCAGTTCCTCTCCCCTACCTCTGAGGCGCAGGATAACGTAAAAAACCGCCTGCATCCCTTTATCGGGATACAAACGGTTGTCAGGTTCTGTTTGCTAAGTGTGTGTTCTCACAGTTTCAGCTTAACGCCTACCGGGCAATGATCACTGCCCATGACATGACAGTCGATATAGGCTTCGGCTACACTTGGTGCAAGCTGATTGGACACAAGAAAATAATCAATGCGCCAGCCCACGTTCCGCTCTCTGACCTTAGGCATATACGACCACCAGCTGTACACATTGGTTTGATCTGGATGCAGATGACGGAAACTGTCCACATATCCTGATGCAAGCAGGTCAGTCATCTTGCCGCGCTCCTCATCCGTAAATCCAGAGTTGCCCATGTTTGGCTTCGGGTTCTTCAAGTCAATCTCTTGATGAGCCACGTTCAGATCCCCACAGATGATTACAGGTTTCGTCTGCTCCAGTTGCAGGACATAGGACCGGAAGCGGTCTTCCCACTCCAGACGGTAAGGCAGCCGGGTCAGATCACGTTTGGCATTGGGAGTATAGACATTAATCAGATAAAAGGCATCATACTCCAGCGTAATCATCCGGCCTTCCGGCTCGCTGTCCTCTTCCATACCGTAATACACAGACAAGGGCTTGATGCGGCTGAATACAGCCGTGCCGGAGTATCCTTTTTTGATCGCATAATTCCAGTACTGATAGACGTCTTCGCCCAGATCCATCTCGATCTGTCCAGCCTGTAATTTCGTCTCCTGAAGGCAGAAAATATCGGCCTCGCTTTGTTGATAATAATCCATAAATCCTTTATTCACACACGCTCGAAGTCCATTCACATTCCAGGACACCAGCTTCATATTCTCATCCCCTCACATCTCTCCAATATAACATGAGCCTGATTCACGGGACAAGACATCACATTATGGTGACAAGGACTGAGATGGGAGTTGAGTATGTGATGGACATGGAAATGGAAGACAGGGGCTAGTTGTCACTCTGTAGCTTCGAGAAAACAGCGAGATCAACGTATCTGCCCTTCTCAAATTCATGCTGCCGTAACAGACCTTCCTGCTGGAACCCCAGCTTATGCAGTAGAAGAATGGACGCCTCATTTCCCGGGTCCACCTTCGCTTCAATTTTGTTCAATTGCATCTGGTTGAATCCAAATTCCAGCACAGCTCGAGCAACCTCAGTCATCACCCCTTTGCCCCAGCACGATGAAAGCAGATCATAACCAATCTCTGCGCGATGATGTTGCTCTTCATACTCCAGATATCCGCACGTTCCAATGACTTGATGAGACTGCTTATCTTCGATCATCCAGCGTAATCCCGTCTGTTGATTGAAAATCTTCTTATACCAGCTCATCTCATCCAGCGCATCCTGTTCGGATTCGAAGGGTGTGAAGGGCATATATTCGACGACAGTCTCATCTGAGTACAGTGCCAGCAGATCCCCACTGTCACTGTCTGTTGCTGCACGGAGCACAAATCGCTCTGTTTCTATTTGCGGAAACGTGTCAAATGTAAATAATGTATTCATACGTAATCTCCTTTACATGCAAAATCTCTTCCATTTATGTATGTTATAGTCCCTGTGTTATTTTACTACGTCAACTAGATCTAACCAAGTCATATAATAGAATGATCACCATGGGTTAAGAGGAGTAAAAAAGACCACCCCCTGGCTAATCGGGAATGGTCGCGAGTAATTTATAACTAATTTTAGATATTCGATTGAATAGATCGGCGCATTCATTCTTCAAGATAAATGCCCTCTATTGAATTGTTAACGCATCGTTTTCACAAGTGATGCTATATCTTGCTCGCCATAACCAGCTTCTATAGCTTTATGAAACATGTTTTGCAAGAACAACGGAAACTCGTTATTCATACTCTTCTCACTTGCCTGTTCCATGAGCAGACCAACCGTTACCATGGACATTTGAAGAGAACTTTGTGGATTTTCGTATTTGGAATGTTGAATGACCTCACCTTCGTATTGAAGAATGGAGCCAATCATAGGCGAGACTCCAGCAATCATAGAACCAAAATCATCAATACGCAAACCATCAGACTCCAGGATTCGTGATGCGTGGAAGAATCCAAGATATGACCCAAACAGATAAGACAGGAATGCCAGGTCAATTGAAGCAGCTGCACTAACCTGTTCTCCGTAATAAGGAACATGACCTGCTAGTGCACCGAGAACCGGCTTTACTTGATTAAAAGCTTCCATCGATCCAGAAGTGAAGATGGTTGCATGAGAGCCACCGATCTGGGTTGGGGCAGCCGCTATTGCTCCATCTATATATGCAGCACCATGGGTGTTTGCCCAGATTTCCTGCTTTTGGGCCTGTTCAGGGCTTCCTGTAGTAAGTTGGATGAGCACTCGTCCCGGCAAGGCCGCATGTACGTCTTCTACATCCAGTACTTCATACGAAGTCTTGTAATCAGACACACAGATAATCGATATTTGACTAGCACGAATCGCTTCAGCTGCCGTAGAAGTGAGTACCGCTCCTTTTTTAACGATGGAATCTGCCCTTGTCGCTGTACGATTCCATACAGTCACATGATATCCCTTTTCCAGTAATGTTTGAGCTATAGCTCCCCCCATCGCTCCTAAACCAATAACCGTTACTTCATTCATTATTATTCCTCCCAAAGTTTCTACATCACGAATCGAAGGCAACTCGTCTTGACTTCGAAATTAAGCATAATAGATAATAGTGACAAGTACTGGCATGATTATAAATTAATTTTAGGGAGTATATATGCACAAAGCGCAAAGGCTTGTTCAGTTAATTATGTTAGTGAATGAACGCAGAACGTTTACCGTACAAGAACTGGCCGATGAATGCGGAGTATCACGTCGAACCATGATTCGAGATTTGGCGGAATTAAGCGAACTGGGCATCCCCCTTTATTCCGAAGTTGGTCCTCATGGTGGTTATCGTGTTTTACGTGAAAAGGTGCTCCCACCCATCAGTTTTTCCGAGCATGAAGCTATGGCTTTGTTTTTTGCCGCTCAATCGTTACAGAACTATAAATCTCTACCTTTTAACAATGAAGTACAAAGTGCGTTACGCAAGTTTTTCCATTATTTATCCAGTGACCTCAAACATAAAATTGAACGGATGCAGCAAAGACTCACATTCTGGGTACCACCGCATGAACTCGATGTTCCTTACTTAAAGGAACTTTTGGAGGCGGCATTGGAACAGAGAATCGTACAAATTCGCTATGAAGCAAGCTCAGTCCAGGAACGATTGATTCAACCTCTTGGACTGTATACGATGAATGGTTTATGGTATTGTAGGGCCTATTGTTTTCGTGCAATGGATCATCGTGTATTTCGGGTTGACCGGGTTATTGGGCTGCAATGTGAAGTGGATCAGAGCCAAAAAGTCGACCTGAACGAAGAAAATATTCAAGAATGGATCATACGTGAGGATCTGGAAACACCACTGGAACTTAAAGTCTCACTGTCGCCAGAAGGCGTGCGAAGATGTCAATCCGATGTGTGGTTATCACAATTTTTGAAGGTCAACGAGGACGGCTCAGGAACAATTCATGCTCATATAGGCACAAGCTACACCCCTTGGGTGGTCGGTTTCTTTCTTGGCTTGGGAACAGATGCCCATGTGACGCATCCCCCGCAGGTCCGTGACCAGATTCGCACCAAGTTGCAAGCCATGGCTGCACAGTATGGGGATTAGGGTTACATTATAGAAAAAAAGAGCAGCTTGCACGTGGTCATAGCCCGGTTAAGTAGACATCAAAAGGCAGATGTATCCACTATAACTATGACTTCATTTCACCTGATCTATTTTGGTAGCTACCCCTCGACTAGGGTAACTATCCTCATACTGACCTGTTGTCCATACCCGCACTACGTCACCAACCTGAGCACTATAATCTACTCCTGTCGTTCCCAATATGTATTGTTGTTCCGTACTTTTAGTAGGTGATACGGTTATCGTTGATTCATTTTTCTCCAGAACCATAGCTTCGAAATTGGGTTCCTCATGTACTTTTTGTTGGACAGATTCATTTGAAATCCCTGCATCACCGGTAGTCATGACTTCACGGTCACCTTCAGTCTCACATCCGATGAGAATAAGGGTCGTTACTAACATAGTTGTTACTAACATAACTGGCATCTTACTTAATATGAATTTATGCTTCATTTGTATCCCCCCAGTAAAAATGGTATATCCTTTGTAACGTAAGGGAGATTCATTTTGTTGCAATCCCGAATTGCTAAGCCAGTAGATCCTCTCAAATGAAAAACAGCCTGCTATAAGCAAGCTGTTCCTCGTGCATCATGCCACTACCGAAGAGATTGTACTCTAGTTCACCTTAACCAGACTCCATTGTTGATTCGCTCCGCCGTTATCCTCCCATTGAATCGTAGAAGCACCCGCACTCATCGATCCTTGATTAATATCGACAGTAAGGCCGCTGTTACGATTAGCCAAAACAATATATCCGCCTACATCAATCGGCAGCCACTGCTGGTTATACCCTCCGTTAGCCTGCCACTGAATTAGCGATGCTCCGCCCTGTGTGGAACCGGAATTGACATCAAGCAACAATCCGCTGCCAACGTTCCGGATGGTGTAATATCCGTTGCCTGCCGGCTCCAGCTTCCATTGCTGATTGGCTGCTCCGTTATCACTCCATTGAATAATGGTCGCGCCTCCGGCTGAGGAAGCACCATTCACATCCAGTACAAGGCCGCTGTTACGGTTAACAAGCTTGTAAATAGCCCCTGCTTCATACCCTGTGCTGCCACTGTAGGCTGCGCCAGAGATCACATAAGTAGTTACCGAATTCGCTTTAGACGTCGTTGTAAACTTTTTATTTTGAACCGATATGTTCGTCAATTGTTGTAATTTCTCCGTTGCCGAAGTGCGGTACACTTGTACGGACGAACCTACACTTGAGAACCGACTCAAATCATAGGTTACCGAAGTATCGGTGGATTCCGAGTTTGTCGTAACGAGTACCACTTTGCCGGATGCCGCATCATACGCCGCAAGGGTATTCGCATCACTCATGCCAATGATCTTGTAACCTGGACGAATAAATTTGCTGTAATTCCCCATAACGTAGTATTTCTGATTAACCGTATAACTGGTCGTTTTTGTATTGTTCAGCACGTTTTTGAAAAATCCCCAGCCTTCCGCACTATCTACGGCCTGCCAGTACACCCAAGCCGTAGCTCCCATGTTACGCATATCCTTCAGAATGATACGTGACATGGTAAGACCACTTGCATCTCCATCTCCGTATTCGGATGTCCATAAATGTTTGCCCGCAGATGCTGCCGTATTACGCATTGCTGTCCGGTTGCTACCATTATACGTATGTGTGTTAATCTGGCTGATCGCTGATTGAACGGCAGTGCTGTAGCTTTTATAGGAAGTGTTGGTATCATCCAGATTGTTTTCTTCCGGTGCACTTAGCTTGGTGGTTAGTCCTTTGGCAATCAAAGATGCCTGAACCTGACTTAGAATCGCATTCTGCTCAGCAAGGCCGAAGTGCATGCCCTCCTGATCATTCCCTTGCTTCCACCAATTCGAGATTGGTTCATTCAGTGGGGTCACCGTATCAAATGTAATGCCCCAATGATCCCGGAAATGCTTCACAACCTCCGTCAAATAATCAGCAAAATCATCATAATAATCCGGCTTGAGGTTATTACCGCCATTCGGCGCTCCCGAGACACCGCCACTGATCGTCATCCAGTAAGGTGCCGAGTTAGCAAAAGCTTCAATGATGTTGACTCCCTGTGCCTTGGCAGCTTGTAACATGTAACGCTGATTAGCGTCGGCAGTCCAATCGTACACACCTGGAGAAGGTTGAAAACCAGGAACCGCTTTACGGTATTCAAGGACATTGGATGAAGGGTCATCCCCGCCTCCGATGTTATATCTCAGAATGTTCATGCCAATTCCTGTCGCAGGATTAAACATTTTCTCCACATATTCATCCCGATTTGAATATTCACCAACGACCTTTCCCCACCAAGCCAGCGATGTTCCCCAACCTTCCACTGTCTGATATTGTTTCGATGGATCAGCCACAGCCGTATAAGCTCCAGCAGCCGATACTTCGGACCCTGAACCCAAGCTTCCAACCAGCAGTGTGCCACTTAATAGCACCGCACTCATTCGTTTCAACCACTTCATCCACTTCACTCCTTATACATTTTTTAGATAAGTCATTGGGTAAAAACATTCGGGTACCATCCTGACTATTAAAATCGAAATCGTCTGCTAATTCTTGACACTTGCCAATAGCTATGGAGTGATCTCCCGGAAAGTTGCATCGGATTTATCCAGAGCCGTGACAACAGGTTGCAAACGTAACACTTGATCGTAATGTCTCAGATACAGATTCGGATTGTTAAATAAGCTATACGAAGACCAGTTTGTATTCGCCAGCCCGTTAACCCGTTTGAACGTTGCATCATTGCGGAACGCAGCAGTTCCGTCATTTTTCACCAGCACAACATTGCCATTATTATTGCGCAGGAAATAACCAGGATAATTCATCGCTTCAAACGAGATGCCCATCGCATTCGCCAAACCAGGAATGATCCGAAACTGCGCATCCTCTGCTGGACTCACGCTGGCATCAATCCGAGCTTGATAGTTATAGTGACGAATGAAACTGCCTGGTACGTTAAACGATTCAAGCTTGCGAATATCACCCGGCTGACCGGATTCTTTCAGTACGGTCATATGGCGTACCATGCCGGACAGACCCGCGATTTCCTGTTTGCCACTCCAACTCTGAAAGTTGTCCGCCGAGTCGCTGTAATAATATTTGTGATCTGCATACCCATCAAAATAAATTCGCCAAGAACCATTATCGAGTTGGATCAACGCCGGTCCTTCTACCCAGGAACCCCAGCCCGCCCAATTACCTGTGCCTTTAAACGTGTATGGCCCTTTCAGCGAGTTGGACGTGGCATATTCAATGTATTTAGTCGTTTCGTTCTTCGTAAACGCGTGATAGGTTGAACCTGTCTTTACTACAAAAGTGTCAATATAGTTGGAAGCAAGACCTGTAAGCACCGCAGGTGCAGACCACGTTGTGGATGCCAGATTGTTTCCTGATGCGGTGATGACATGTGGCTTGAAGTTCTCATAGTTGCCAGGAGAGAGAGAGACGATGATGTTCACACTACCATTCGTGTCTTTGAACCATTCCGGTGCCCAGGTATGGGCAATCGGGGTTGTAGTAGACAACGTAATATTGCGGACAAACGTCCAATTCATCTTGTCCGGGCTGGACGCGATGCCAACCGTATTGCCTGACCAGTTGGTGGTGTACACCACATAATACAAACCATCGGTGTGTTTCATGATGCTGGGATCGCGAATTAAGTCCGCCGCAGGTGGGGTATATGCTGGACCTTTCAGCAGTCCGTAGTGTTTCGCGTTATATGACTCATAGATATACATGTTGGACTCGCTTGTGTTCGTAAAAGCCGTCATCGTATACACACTGGTTGTTGCTTTCACCGTAATTGGGAATGTGATCGTGAATATCATCAACAATCCTAACGTGAGTAGGAGTACAGCTCTATGTTTGCCCCATCGCTGTGCCCTGCGTTTCCTTTTGGTTAACATGAACCCAGCTCCTTATCCTGCATAAGAATCATATTGGAATACCTTCTGACTGAACGAAGTGTGTGCTTGAACATACTTCCTTTGCCAAGAAGTACCTTACGGTGTCTGCTCCCGTCCCATTTACATGAAACATCACCCCCTTTACAGGAATACACGCTTTATGTATACGCTTACAAAATATAATCTTTGTCTCCCTCTCTTGAACATAGAGATGAAGCACTGCTACTTTTCTTTCTTTATGAATTCGCTTAACCCCCCTCATTCTCATATAAATCAGTTTGAACCAAGAGTCGCTATCTATACCAAATTCTCCTATGATTTAGATTTATATATAAGAATGAGGGGCAATTTCCTACAGTCTAAGGCTATTGCTAACACCTAGGGCTATCGTTATCCAATATTATTTATACTTGCTCTATTGCATACATCTTAGATGCATGGCTCTTAAAAGATTTCTAATTTCTAGTTCTATTCTTACTTATATTCTTACTTCTATTTTCAATTCTATTTTAAATTCTGTATTTCCCTTCTATTTTACATGCTATTTTTAGTTGCTATTTCTATTGTCCCACTGTACTCCACGGATATCGTGACATCTCATCCAGCAGCAATCTTACCCGTTCGGGTGTTCTGCCTTCCTCGTCAAAAATGAGCAGTTCATTCTCTTCCCTCAGCCACGCAACAGGAATTTTGTAGTCCTCCTGCGGCCCAATCTGCCAGTATCGGCCCAAATGGTGTCCGTTGACATGAATCGTTCCTTTGCTCATGCCCGTCAAGCGAAGCATCAAGTTTACTTTGTGATGCCCGGCTGTGACAGGTTTGGCAAAACGCCAGCGATACCATACCGGCTGACCGTATGAAGCGCCCGGTGTAGTCACTCCTGGTGTATCCTCTGAGAGATTACATGACTCCCATGACGCAGGAAGTAACGCATCCGTACCAGCCATTCGCCAATCCTGAAGCTCACCCTCATGAAGATAAGTAATCAGCTCAAGTCGATTGAGTGGTGACCGACTATATGGCATCTCAAGCGTATTTACAACGCCAGGCTTCACGTAGCCGGATATATCCAGCGTCTGGAACGCAAACCAGTCCTGATAAGCAGGCATCGGAATTTCAATGCCGTTAATACGCAAACCTTTGCTCGGAGCACCCACAAGTACAGCCCGATCCATACCATCCAGCGTAAAACTTTGACGAAGCACCGTTCTTCCCCGAATGGAGTTCACTTCATCCAAATGTATAGTTCCTATTTCTGTTCCTGTACTCGTATCTGTCTCTGACTCCATCTGCCAATCGCGGCGAATATCCTGTACTTGCCCACCAAGGTACACCGCTCCTGTCACACCCTTGTGTTCCCCAAGATAAGGAGAAAAGTTTAGTCGGCCCATATGCTGTACAAGCATTTGCAACGTATTCTGCCCCTGAGTTACCTGAATGGGAACAGCCGCCGCACCAACCTGGCGCACTAGCGCTTGCTCAGCACCGTTAACGATAATTCTCGCGGTATCTTGTATGTTAGGCAGCACGAGATTCATCATTCCATCCACCGTACTATCAAAATCGCATTCATACAACAGATAGCCAAAGTCCTGACCGTACTTGGAAAAATCGATAGGATGCCCGCTCGCAGAGCGTTGCTTTGCCGTTAATGTAACACGGGAGAACTCAGGAGATTTGCACAACACCGGAGCCAGAGGCGCTGCAGGAATCACCCAAGCAGGCTGATGTTCAACTGCAATAGATGCTGATTCAGGCTGTGTCTCCACTTCTTGAGTAAAAAACTCACGTCCAGTCCGTGTCTGTTCGCCATCTTGCCAGTCGCCCAGCAACATCGTTGTACGCTCGGGATCAGAGATCATGCCTTTCACTTGCCCGGACGCCGTGACATCCACATCGTCAAAACCGATGGCATAACGCAAGCTTTTGCCATCAGCAGATTCCATTCGCCATGTGCGATTCATCGCGTCACGATCCAGAATGATGAACCGAATGGCGATGCCACTCGCTTCAAAACGCATTATTCCCGGCTCCTGAAAATGGAATAGGTCAAAACGATATGCATTTCTCCCCGCATCCTGTTCAATCAGTACTTGCATCGTGCTTTCTTTCAGGATCAATCCTCCTGCCATCGCGTCCTGTTTTGCACCCAGTTCCAATTCAACCACCGAGCGTTGTCCACGGTCAGCTGTGATGAACAACGTCAGTTCTCCATTAATCATCTCTTTACCGGTTATTAAAGCTCCTGCGGTAAGGTACACCTGTTCAGCAATTTGCACACGATCCAGCAATGGAACAATCTGTCCCGGATGAATCGATATCGGCAACGTACGGCCTTCCTCAAGCGTAACGCTCACTGTCTCACGTTCATCCTTGTGACTCTCCACGAACCAGATTTTTTCTTCCTCCGCCTGCCTCCCTCGTACGGAAATGCCGCCCGGATGCCGAACCTGAATCTTTTCAGCTACGATCTCCTCAGATTCCATCAGCAGTGATCCAAACGCACGCACAAAATAAGACAGGTTTTTCGTCACTGCATATTTCGGCGTCACGCGTCCATATTCACTCAGCGGAGCATCGTAATCATACGATGTGATCATGAATATATCGCTGTCACCCAGCGTTCTTCCACCATATCCACCGAAATTAGTGCCCCCGTAGAACATGTAATAACTGATCCCCGTATATCCGGCTCGCAGAATTTCCATGATTCTTCGGTCCAGCAGAGAAGGCGTCTTCTGGATTGCCGAAGGTCCTCCCCAATTTTCAAACCAGCCGGTCCAGAATTCAGTAACAATCTTTGGTGTATCTGGCTGTTTCGAACGTAAATTCGCATAATGTCCATCCGCACCAGACCAGAAGTTCGCTCCCTCAATCGTTCCTTCCGCTCCGCCAACACATGTAATCAGCGGGACGTCTATCCCTCGTTCCAGTATCCCATCTCTAAGTGTGGTCATATGTGTGCTTGCCGCATCATCATCCATCAGATAACCGTACTCGTTTTCGACCTGGACGAGGATTACCGTACCTCCGGCAGACAATTGACGCTTACGAATAACAGGGATGATCTGATCAAAGTAGAGCTGCACATAATGAAGGTACGTTTCATTATTTTCACGGAATTTTACATTCTCTTTCGTTCCCAACCAGTACGGAAATCCACCAAAATCCCATTCCGCGCAAATAAACGGACCCGGTCGTGCAATAACCCACATACCTAGCTCTGCACACAGATCAAGAAATGCACCGCAGTCGTTATCGCCTTCGAAGGACCATTGTCCCTCTTCCGGTTCGTGCACGTTCCATGCGAAATAGGTATCAATGCAGTTCATTCCTGCCAGCTTGGCCTTCATTAAGACATCACGCCATTCTTCCTTAGGCATACGGAAATAATGAATGGTCGCACTGTTCAGGAAGATACGTTCACCGTTTAGATAAAAGCTGCGCGCATCATATGTCAGCTCCGTATGAACATCATTCTTGCTGCTGAGCTTGTTATTCTCTTGTTCTTGAAACAAAAGTGATGTTGGTTCTGTCAACGCGATCCCCTCCTTCTCATTTTTATAGATAAAGAACGCTCTCTATTGAACTGCGAATTTACACGGATCACTCCGATGTTAGAATAACTTGCAGATCGGTGCGTTCTCCGCTATTACTCTGCAGATGGCAAAACACCTTCAAGCACGACAGTAGTGATGGAGTTATCTGCGGTTGGCACTTCAATGCCGTTAGTGTACACCGGGATATCCTCCAGCTTCTGCATATTGAGCTCCGGTGATGTCTGGTACACCTG
Organism: Paenibacillus cucumis (ex Kampfer et al. 2016); assembly: GCF_019748695.1. Classification (NCBI taxonomy): domain Bacteria; kingdom Bacillati; phylum Bacillota; class Bacilli; order Caryophanales; family Paenibacillaceae; genus Paenibacillus; species Paenibacillus cucumis (ex Kampfer et al. 2016). Next base: position 100,212 of record NZ_JACLIC010000039.1, read on the forward strand.
GGCGGAGCCTGTTTTGGCAACATCCCAGCCGGTCAGGTCAAATGCTTTGTTTTCCGCTGACAACTCATTCCGAATCACCAGTACAAGCCGCTGTGCCTTGGCATCATAAGCTGCAAGTGTTCTGCCTTCATCCGTCGGAATAATAACCGCGCCTGGACGAATGTACTTCGTGAACTGGGCCATACCATAATATTGTTTGGTCATCTCATATTGTTCATCTCCGTTAAAATTCGCATGAATGAAACCCCAGTTGTTATTCGCTCCTTCGTCTTCAACAGCCTGCCAGTATACCCAGGCGGAAGGCTGCATGATTTTGAGATCAAACATGATACGGTCTGCCAGCTCCTGTACCGAGGTCATGTCCTCATGGTTATGCGGCTCGGTACCGCCGGTGCCATATTCAGACATCCACAGCTTTTTGCCGAGTTTATCAGCCAGAGCACGCAGTTCTTCCATTTTGCTGCCGTTATACGAATGGGTATTCATCTGCTTCACCGCATCGATCGTATCCTGGTCATACAGGCTGAAATTAAATACGGTCTCATCGATGCTATTATCGTCCGCAGCACTGATTACCGTGCCATCCAGTCCTTTGCTTTGGAGAGAAGCGGCCGTTTTCTTAATAATCTCGGCCTGTTTCTCAGTACTGAAATGACTGCCCTCCTGCTGATTCCCCTTTTTCCACCAGTTAGCCGAAGGTTCATTCAGCGGATCAAGGGTGCGAAATGTAATGCCCCACGTATCCCGATAATGCTTCACCACTTCCGTCAAATAGTCGGCGAACGCATCATACTGATCTTCACGCAGATTATTACCGCCATCCTCGGCACCAGTGACCGAGCCACTAATCGTCATCCAATACGGTGGTGAGTTGGAGAAGGCCTCCGTGATGTTGACTCCGCGTTTGATCGCACCCTGCATTACGGAACGCTGACCCGCATCCGCTTCCCAATCCCACTTGCCCGGCTCAGGCTGAAAACCTGGAACGTCACCACCTGGACGAAGCGCGTTCATTTCCGGGTTCTCTTCACCGCCTATATTGTAACGAACGATGTTAAGTCCCAAGCCCTTGGCCGGATCAAATATCAGATCCATAACCTCATCCACCTTCGCCTGATCCTTCCAGCCACCGAGATCATTCGCCCACCAAGCCAGCGACGTACCCCAGCCTTCAAAATGATCATACGACTGCTCCAGCTTGAGACGCACCGGATCTTCCTGGAATACAAGTGCCTTGGGAGTTGAATTCATATAATGATTGATAGCCATTCCTCCTACCGCTACCAAGGCCAGCAAAGCTGTACCTGCGAATACCAAACCTCGTCTGCCCCTGAAACGCTGTTCATGATGTGCCATCGTGACTCCTTCTTTCGTGATCCATAGATCTTCTAAGTTGATGTAGTTCATTTTGTGAAGTTGCTCGTGTTGTGTACATTTTGAAACCCATTTCATGAAATCGGTTTCATTAAGTTGAAAATTAAAACCCGTTCCACAGTATGAAAAGGGTCTCATTTACGCCCTCATTATATTTCACGCTTCAAATAAATGTCAACGCTTTCTTTTTTGGAGAAGCAGACCTACTACCGGGCGGCAGGTCCTGTACTTTGGCGGATAATCAGCCTAGGTTCCAATACATTCTGTTTCTTCGGTTTGCCTTGATTGATCAGATCATGTAACATATCCACGGCCTGTTTGCCCAATTGATACGTATTCTGGGATATCGTTGTCAGTTCAGGGATCACGGCACTCGCTAGCGGTGTATCATCAAAACCGATGATCGAAATATCTTTCGGGATCGACAAACCATACTCAATGGTCGATTTAATCGCGCCAATCGCATTATTGTCGTTGACACAGATCACTGCCGTTGGCGGATTGTCCTGCTGCAGAAGTTTGGACATCTCCCGCTTGCCGTCGTCAATCGAGAAACCACCTAACAGCTGGCGTTCTTTTGGTATTTCAATCCCATGTTCACGTAGTTTCTTCTGTACCGCTTTCACCTTGACCATCGTGGTAGATAGCTCCTTCATTCCCCCGACAAAAGCAATCTCCCGATGCCCCAGCTCAAGTAGATGCTCTGCAGCCATAGCCGCACCGGCTCCCTCGTCTGTGTATACCCGGTGAAGTCCGCTCTTGGCAATGTTACCATTGACCAGCACAATAGGCATATGCCTGCTCATATCCATCAATTCCTGTGCCATGTTATCAGGGCAGACCTGTAAATTGATACGTCCACCGAGAAAGATAATGCCATCCACCCGTTTCTCACGCAAAATAGAGAGATATTCAGACTCACGATTAGAGTCCCCTGCTGTGTTACATAAGAAGAACGTATACCCGAGTCCACGTGCTTCATTCTCTGCCCCCCAGAACACTTCAGGGAAAAAGGGGTTGGTGATATCCGGCAAAATGATGGCGATGGTGCCCGTCTCTTTCTTGATCAGGCTGCGTGCCTGAGCGTTCGGTTGAAACTGATGTTTCTCGATAATCGACATTATCTTCTCTCGCGTGCTGGCACGAACCGGAGCCGTATCATTCAACACCCGGGAGACGGTCGATACAGATACGTTTGCTTCTTTCGCAATATCATATATGGTGATCGATGTCATAGGGGGGAAACCTTCCTTTTTTCTCTATTTACCTGCTTATCATACCAGATAAGATATCACGAATGAAATGCATTTCATTCTACAAGATGCCTAGCGTGTGAAAATAAACAGCTTGCTGTCGGCATTCACTACTTGTGTGCCGTTGCTCAGTTGAACCAAAGGCATATCCCAATGGGTATGCCCGCTGAACACCAGCGTCTCCGGCCCGGCCTCCAAGGCCTGCCGGATGAGCGGTTCACCCCTAAGCCCAAGCTCGGCGATGCCCGGGCTTTGGTGCAAAAGCAAGCAATCCGGTTGCTGCTTCAGCAACTTGAGCACGGATTGCAGGTACGGCTCTGCCGGCAGCCGGTTCGGCTTGTCAGGCCTGCCGATGATGCCGCCAAGGCCCGCGATGCGTAGCTGACGCGCCTTGGCGGCGTGGGGCGCAAGGCCATCCGGTGGGTGGCCAGCGCTAATGATTGCAGCTGGTCCATCCATGCAATGGATGCCCTCGCTGTGGTGTAACCGATGAGCGTCTGCATCATCGGTTATATCGTGGTTGCCGTGGACGCCGGCAACCCAGCCGAAGGCTGCCCTGAAGGCAAGCCAGACGGGAACCGGATTGCCGCTCGCTCCCCTTTTCCCGCGCAGGGCATACATATCTCCACATAACAGCACACCCGTCTTCTGCGGATCGAGCTCAGGCCACTCCACCTCCATCAGCAGACGAATATAGGCAGGCAACATCTCACCCAAAAGCTTATCCGTAGCCCATGTGTCAGAAGCGGCATCAGATTCCTTCTCCATCACAGGTTCAATTCCCTGCAAATCCGAAGTGACAATCAGTGCATCGATACCTTTAGGCAAGCCATCTAATGTACCGTGATAGATCGGAAGCTGAGCCTGAATGACCTCGCCGCCAGGAATCGCATTCAAATACGCATAATGTTCAATGGGATCATGATTCAGTTGCTGTATTTTCAACTTACCTCTCCCCCTTTCCTTATATATTATTTTACATTCTAATCGGCAATTATGGTCCATATATTAAATTGTAAGCGAATTCATTGGGAAACAAAGGAGTGTGACGACGCCATGATCATTCAAGTGAGTCCGCAGGCAGAAGAAAGACTGGTTGAACAACTGGGCGACCAGCCGGGCTTTTTCAAGTTATTTTATGATACTGATGGTTGCAGTTCTGATGGAATTGCGGTACTTCTGATCTTAAATGAACGAGACAGTGATGACGTGCCTATTGAGGCAGGTTCGCTTCCGTTTGTGATTAATAAAAAGCAAAAAATTCACTTTGAAGCCTGTTTACGTCTGCAATCCGAAAATAACTTCCCTTCCTTCCGTCTCAGCAGTGATTCAATGATTTACGGAAGTAACGTAAAGGTGCATGATCTGCGGGATGTAGCTAACGTAACGTCTGAATCTACGGATTGGTCTATTAAATAATCACTTTGCATGGATGAAGATTAGAAACAGAACCTCCCTCTCCCACAATGTTGCGGAAAGAGAGGTTTTGTTGGTATATCTACTTTATTAACCAAATTCCAGAGCAAGCAATTTCTTTATATTATTATGTTGATTGATAACCAAACCCTTCTACGACTTGTAACGTTTATTTTACAAGCGCCCTAAACACAGTAACACTCAAGAAAAGAGGACTACCGATGAGAAACTTCCATATCCTGTACCAAGCTATTCCCGTACTCATAATCTCACTCATATTTATTTCAGGATGCAGTAGCGGTGAAAGTAGCACTAAAGCCCCTCCACCAACAATTAAGCCTGGCGAAGCACAGAATCGCGAATACCTTTCCATTACGAACACCGAATACGTCAATGGGACAGATTCCGCGGATGGAATGAAAATGAATGTGTATACATACGACTTAGAGTCCAAAGCTCTCAATAAAATGACTGACTTGCCATATAACTCACAATATCCCTTGACCGTAGTTTCGTTGGCAGAAGACACCACGTATTATTCGGGTGAGGGCAAAAATAAAGGGGATGAGCTATTCGCTTATGATATGAGAACACAGCAAGTGCAGCAATTAAGTTCTAATTTATTTGCGATAAATGCAATAATCCCGGATGTCACTGAGAATACACTAATGATGGCTGCTGTGCAAAAAGGAGAACGCCCTGTAAAGGTCATGTTTCTGGATAAAGCAACACAAAAAATCTCGATATTAAATGAGCAAGATTCAGATACGACCACATGGGACATCGCATATGATCCAGAAACAGAAAAAGCATACGCCATCCAATACTCTGAGGAAGAACAATATGAGCAGATGGAGAAATCAAATCAGACCCAAAAACCGATGGTTCCACCAAGTCATACCATTATCGAAATTGATCCCGTAACGAGTCAAACTCGTGCAATCATCAAACTCAAAGATGAACAGATTCTCACTTTATCCGCAAGAGGAAACCAGCTTCTCATCGCAACGGCAAAACACATTAATAAAATGCCCATCGGATATAGTCTTGTGGATCTGAAGACAGGACAAAGGAAGGAACTTCATCTTCCGATCAAGGCCAGCAGTGAATTATTTCTGGACAAAGACGGTAACGGATTTTATTTTCTTGGGGAAAAAGGGAATGGCGATACCGAGAGAGGTATTTACTATTATGATATGAAAACGGATGAGATAGAGACTGTTTTTCTGCAAAAAGAAGGGTTCATTAATAACTTCACGCTGGTATCAGAGCCAGGCAAAAAATAAAGATACTCCCTTTAACAATAATAAATATTTTTACCGTGCGAGCATCAACACATAAAAAACCTCCCCATCCACTATTTGGAATAGGAGGTTTAATCTATTTAATGAAATCTTTGAAGTTGTATCATTGGGTATACTTCATTCAATCCTTGCTAGCTCGTCTTGAATCGTGCTGATTCCTCGGCCAGCTGTTTGGTCAAAGCATCGATGGTCTGCACCAGCTCCGCCAAATGCTCGGTCATTCCGGACTGCTCCTCCATGGTGGCGGTGACTTCTTCAATGGATGCGGACACTTCCTCGCCCGAAGCAGACAAGTTCTGCGCAGCGCCAAGGACTTCGTCTTTATCCCGTTCAATCGATTCAATCTCGGAGGCAATCGCCTGCACCTGATTCATCATATTTTGCATATTTCGCGTTGCAAAATTAAAGGTTTCCTTGGTTTGCATCACGCTGCTCTTATGCTGCTCTGCAATCGCTTCGATGGCCTGTACACTCTGGTTATTCTGCTCCACATGTTCAATCGTTTGCATAACGATGCGATGAATATCTTCGGATTGCGCGGTTGTCTGTTCTGCCAGCTTGCGTATTTCGGAGGCTACTACGGCAAATCCACGGCCCTGCTCTCCTGCCCGTGCCGCTTCAATGGACGCATTCAGCGCAAGCAGTTTGGTCTGATTCGCAATTTCGGCAATGGTGCTTGTGATCTGCTGAATACCGGATGAACTCTCTGCGAGTTGAACGGTTATCTTGGAGATGTTATGCACCTCTGCTTCATTCCGATCATTAACGGCGATAAGGGCGTCGATCACGTCATGATTATCTCGGAATGCATCTGTAATTTCATCCGCTTTAGCCATGACAGACTGGGACATCTCGTTTACATTTACAATTTTGCTACCCACGTTCATGAATTGATCCACGATCGCCTCTGTATCGTTAGCCTGCGACTCCATTGCACGGGATATTTCAAGTGCAGTGGCTGTGGTATCGGTAATCGATGTAGATGTCTGCTGTGCAGACTGATCCAGTTCCGCCGTACTTTTATTCAAAACACCAATAGAAGCGTTCATACTGGCAATCAGTTGTCTGTTTCCTTCAGCCATCGTGTTAAAGCTATCCGCGAGTTCGCCGAACTCCCCACTGTATTTCTCCTTCGCCTGTACCGTCAAGTCTCCCCCGGCAAGCTGTTTAAACAGTGCGGTAATGGATGTAACCGGCTTTGTCATCACCCGTGAGAGTAGAATCCCCACAATGATTGAGAAGGCTATGGAACTGAATAGAACAATATACATTTTATTCGCCATGCTTGTTAGAGGTTGATTGACGTCTACGTAGGAATCCTCAACTATAATCGTCCAATCCGATTGTGGAATTTTGGAATAAAACACCACTTTCTCGTCCGTGCTTACCTCGCCCTGTTGTAATTTATCACTTGGAGCCAAATCCACAAGAGACTTGTATTCCGCGCTTTCTAACGGTTTCCCTGCCATATCTGCATCTGCCGAGTGATACATCACCTTACCCACCCGATCCAGAACAATCACTTTACCTTCATCATTAATCTTGACGTTCTGCAATTGGTTCACAAAAAATGACGTAGATATCGTGGCAATAAGTACTCCGTTTACTTGCTTGTTTTCATCATACATTGGAGATGCAAAAACCGTGCCAAGTGTACCCAGCGTTTTGGAAATGATGCCTTCACTGATTACCTGACGGTCTTGAATTGCTTCCTTAAAATAAGCCCGATCTGCCCGATCTCCGCCCACGGCCTTAGGGTCGTTCGCTGCGACTACCGTGCCATTCTTATCAATCAGCATGAGCACAACAGCGCCCTCAATACCTTCTAAACTTTGAGCTAATATATCATTGGATTCACTAATTAAGCTCTGATTTTCCTCGAAAAAGGTACTGGCTTCCTGCTCTTGATTCGCACTCCGAATCGCCAGCAATTGTTCAAAATCCTTATGTTTCGTCATTAGAAATGCGGCTTGCTTGGATAACTGCAGGGAGGTGAACAGCCCTGCTCCAATTCGATCCGAATTGGCATGAATCTCATCTTTACTCTTTTTCTGTGTAATTCCTTCAGCTACCTTATAACACAGCACAGCCGTTACGGTCAGTACGATACACACGAGAAGACTGATCATTAATGGTAATTTGACCCGAAAAGACATATTCCTTAGTCGCTGTCCTGCTTTTGCAAAAAACATAAATACTTCCACCATCCATCCTCTTTTTGTATGAACCCATATAATATTTGATATTTTAATATCGGCATGGACCTAATAATCTGACAGTGTATGGAGCATTTGCACAAAAAAAATTTTAATGATCTAAATTTATTACTAATTGGAATGAATGGTGGCGACTCAATGAGTAGCGATCTCTCATATTGAAAAGAAAAACAAGCTCCTGCCAGCAGAATGGCAAGAGCTTGTTTGGGGGTTCCTATGGCTTCGTAATACGCTCACTAATACGTGGAAACAAGCTAAACGCGTTCTCGTAAAACACTTTCTCATGATGCTGTTCTGGCACAAGTCTGCGAACAAATTCAGCATACAAATCAATAGGTGCAAGCGGCCAGTCGGTGCCGAAAAGCATTTTCTCATAATGATCCGAGTAGACCAAAGCCCTGCGGAAATGATCCATAAACAGCGGTTCGTTCATAAAGCGTTCGAAGTGAGGACGATCCCCCACCACAAGCCCAGATAAATCTGCGTACACGTTAGGGTTCTTCGCCACCACCTCAGCTGCATCCATCACCCAGGGATCACCGAGATGGCATATCATGAAGTTTACGCCGCGCTGTTGCAAGGCAAGCTCGTCCACCGTTAACGGATGCGAATATTTGAGCAGCCCGTTCATAGAGTAGGTGTCTCCAGTATGGATGACCACAGGCAGATTATATTTTGCAGCCAGCTCATAGACCGGGGTATAGATTTTGTCATACACATAGTGGTGATAATATCCGGCGTACAGCTTGATTCCCGCAACTTCGGGCGATTGCAATCTGGCTTCGATCCGGTCCAGCTCGTCTTGAGCTTGTTTGCCGTCCAGTCGGTTAGGGTTAATGCCTACACATTCCATCAGAAACGATGGAACCTGTTCTTCCAGATCCAGCCCCATCGGGTTAGGCGAACTGGAATCCGGGAAAGCCCCCTTCGTTTGCTCGCTCACCCCCATGCCAATGCCAAGAATAACATCATTGCGATCAAATTCTGCCTTGAGACCCGCCGCGCTGTAGTCTACTTTGGACAGATCAATCGCAGTACGGTGAAAGCTGTCGATATCGGATAGATGAATGTGAATATCAATGATGGGCATCGGTGGCCTCCTCTTCGCTTGTTGATGTTACAAAGTTCAGTTTTAACAAATCATGCACATCTGCCGTATTGAGCGAGATCGGCCCCAGAACAAGATAGGTCGGCTCTGTCCAGACGGTTTCGCCATCTTGTATCGTAAGCTCATGTGCTACGTTATGTCCTGTTACCAGGTTGTTCGCAAACGCCCAGGCATTCTGGTTCGGGTAACGATTCACCGCGTGTAGCATGTTTTGACGTGAAAGGGAGCCTATTCGGAATATGTGCTTCAAAGGAAGCCCAATGTCTACTTTGCCGAGCGGAAAACGATCTTGACCCGGTTGCTCGATCCAGCCTTCTGTATATACTTCCGAAGGTTTGAAGAAACGACCTTCTGTAAGAGCATAATTTGCTCGTGTCAGACCAGACTTGTTGGTCACCGCAAGTAAGGTGCAAAGTACGGGAACGCCAGGCAGCATCAGATAATGCTGATGAACGGTCATTCCCCGGTTCGCTTCATGTTTCTCGATACGAGTGGTCACCTTCAAGCCTTTCCACACGTTACCGAATTGATCCTTCTGCTCCGACCACGATAGACTCGTTTGCTCCAATTGACGGCTAAAGCCGTTCATGCCTGGAATATCAACAGCCATCCCGCCATACCACGGATTCCACCACGAACGAGCGGCAGGTTCAGGATATGAACTGTCTAGCCATTCCTCGCCTTGAACTTTCAGAGAGTGTACAATCCCCCCGAATGCCGGATCAGCCGTAATAGATAACACACCATTGTTGACGGTATATAACGTCTCTGAACCATCTACTCCCTTTTCAATCCGTTGTAGCACTTCAGACCGTGTCTGCGGGAACCAAAGAGAGATTCGTTCCTGAATCCGATCTTCTCCACGATACACGCCCCGTACTTTCCATATATTCAGTTGCTCATATGGGTTGGTACTGTCGGGGGTGTCAGACCCTTGCAGGTCAAGGCGGTCCGCTGTCGTTACCTTCGGCGCTCCCACTACCGTTTCCTCAGGCGAAAACTCCAGCTTATCCGAGTTCAACTGCTCCGTCGCATCGAACTCGATCGTACGAGCTTTAATCTCGGGTTCCTTACCTTGCTGTACGTACAGCTCCAGCGTACCAGCAAGCTGAACAAGCTTACGCTCAACCAATTCAGCCTGTAGTACGTCCGCAGCAAATGGATTGCCATCATTCAACATCACATCCAGATGACTGTCCAGCATCGGAATAACTCCATTAGGTTGTTTACGGGCGAATGCGCGGAAATCCGTCCACTTGGCAAACGTGTTAAGCGCAAATACCGTTTCCTTCGTGGCTACCGAGGCCCCGGCCTCCAAACGTCCCAGCTCATGCTGTAATGCCAGCGTATATTCGGGTTTGATCAGCTTCAGCGAAGGGTCCCAATAGATGCCGCACGCTCCGTACTCTTCCTTGCAAAATAGCCAGTTCTCCGTAATCTGTCCCGTATCCCAATGGTTTGGATCCCCGGCATAATCATCCCCCATATCTACAAAACGACCCTGATAGGGCAGAATGAGCCGATTGCCGAAGAAACCGAAGTGATCCATCAGGAACAGTTCTTCTTCCCATGCTGTATCACGTGTATTCACAACCTCATGGGAGAACGTAGCGATTCCGTTAGCGGACAGTTTGGCAACCGTCTTCAGCAGTAATCCCGGGAAATTTTCCAATTCATAGGCCGCTTCCATAACCTGATGATTCCCTTCAGCAACAATCCGTACTTCTTTGGCTTCTTTCAGGGACAACTCCTCCGAGTACGGTTTCCCCAGCTTCGGATAATTCCACCAGAAGGAGTGACGCGACCCAGGATATTCGATCCACATGACATTATCATGTTTGTTCATATGGAGAGAGAACGCACCGTTCACTGCAATCCACTGGCCATTCGCCTCACCGCCATACCTGCCTTCAATGCCCTTCATCAGCACTGAGAGTTTTCTTCTAAAAGAAATCTCCAATCCCCCCGCCGGAACAGCGGTAATCTCTACATCCTGTGCATAGATGCCATATGAATGCAGTGTAAACGGAACGGACACGGAGCGTTTGCCCTTCGCAGGTACTGTGAATCGCAGTGTGCGCTCTGTCCAGTCTAGAAATGCTTCTTCTGGCAGTTCCATAACAAATTCTGTTTCCGCATCCACATTGTTTTCCACGTTCAGGATTAACTCTGCCGGAATACCCGGATATAGTTCCTTCACGGGGAGAACTGGTGTAATCTTCGCAGGGAATTTAGGTTGAAGGCCAATACGGAACTGAGCTTTCCTGCCGCCAATAAGCCAAGTACTGCTAATGACCGGATGCGTTTTATTCTTGTTTTGTTCTTCGGTCACCGGATCGAGGTAAAACTCCCCCTCTACCGTGATGGTTTCGTCTGGTTGCAACGTTCGCACAACATCCATAGCAAAACGGATATTTTTGTCGTCCTGTCCTTTGATCTCGAACTCAAGATCGAGGTTGGATTTATTTTGGATATGATAACGCACGGGATAACTCGAACCAAACACCAGATCATGATGATCTACTTCGGTGTGAATGCTGTAATCCGGCGTTTCGAGAGCGGCCAAGCCGCGGCCTGTTTTTTCAAAAGATGCCCGCAGGGAGAGGTCCTCTTTTTGCCACGTATAATCCAAAAAATCGAATCCACGCTCCTGCCGTCCATCCGGCTCGATCACCAGTTCACGGGTGCTGTCAGCGTACCAGTCTAATGTTTCAAAGTAAGGTGCTAGCGCCTCGGTCTGCAATACGGTCGGGATAAAGTTCATGAGATGTACGCTATCATCTTTTTTCTCCCAAAAGAAACCACATTTCTTGTACATTGGCACCGCCTTCGTATTGCCCGGCCATGTGAACAGATCCAGACGCGGCCATCCGGCCTCAACCGTTTTCTCCACTGCCTTTAAGATCAGATTGCGACCAATCTTGTACCCATGGTAGTCCGGGCGTACGTTAAGCAGCGGTACATATAGTGCATTCTCGTCAAAACGGTAATGGGCAAAGCTGCAAAAACCGACGACCTCTACATCATGAACCGCCAGAAAAACATGCAGATTGGAGGAGTTCTCCATCTCCTGACGAATCGTTTCCTCTGTCCGCTGCCTCGTGCCGCCTCCCCAGCTCTCATTACTTTGGTTCCACATATCTGCCAAGCTGGCGGCATAAGAAGCGTTGTATTCAACAATACGAATCTGATCGATGATCATTTGTGATTGTACACTCATGTTCGGTTCTCCTTCTCTATATGTATAGGATGGTCTTCGTGAACACTAACCGGCCTTAGTCTGATCGCTACTAAACTAACCCAGGACCTGTGTGGCAAATCTAGCGATAGTCTTATCATACTATATTTGGAAACATTTTCAGAGTGTCTTCGTCTCATAGATTCATATTGGCTCTAGAACGATTATAAGTAAATAAGAAACCTTAGACCGCGGTTGTTCGTATCTAACTAGGGGCTGTCTTTGGCTTATGTATAGGCTAACATATACGGTGGTGATAAGGATAAATTGCCTTGACTGTGAGTTTTGACAAGCGCTGTTCGCCCTTGGTACTCTGAAGAGAGCAGTGTCTACTTATATCAAAAATAGATAGATTCATGGAGGGAAAGCATGACGGAGTGGATCACGCAATTCATACTGTTCTTTAAAGATTTGTCCTATGCAGGTCTTGTTATTGCCCTATCGTTTGAATTTGTCCCCGCTGAACTTGTTCTGCCCATGGCGGGATATTGGGTATATCTCGGGGATATGAAGCTATGGTTGGCTATTCTGGCAGGAACCGTTGGCGGCACATTTGGCCCATTAACGTTATATGCACTCGGACGCTACGGTGGCAGACCGATGGTGGAGAAATACGGAAAATACTTCCTCATTCGCCCCCACCATGTCGATGCTTCCGATAAATTTTTTGAAAAATACGGCAGCGGGGTCGCTTTCTATGGCCGCTTCGTACCCGGCATTCGAACGGTCATCTCCATCCCTTGCGGTATGGCAAAGATGAACGTTTTCAAATTCAGCATCTTTACCTTTCTCGCCATGCTTCCGATCACATCCATCTACGTGTACCTCGGTTACAAACTGGGAGCACAATGGGAAAACGTCGGTGAAGTGGTTAAACCGTATGTCATCCCGGCAGGCATGATCTTCCTGATTGGTTTTGGACTGTATATGCTGTTGAAACGTTGGAAAAAAAGACCAGCTTAGACAAGGCAGAGGCTTGTTGAAGTAAGGGAAGTGTGATTGGTAGGTGAGGTGGATTTGGTACTCATCATTTTTGGAGATAGATAATTTCAAAGCCCAGCGATTGTAAGAATCGTTGGGGCTTTTGTTATGTTTTTCTTTATTATTGAAAAAAGAAAACAGACCCTCTCTATATAAAGCACTTAAATTTTATTAGACTTTAGTATTTAAGATATCTTTAGAAATAAAATTGCGTCTTGGTCACGAAATAGTCAATCTCCTACTAGTGTAAAATAATTCCTTGTTTGTATTGAATTCTTCGTATAGACTAAAAAAGAATTAGTGGCCACTGATTCCAAATTTTTAGGCAAGTATTCTTATCTATTGCAGTAACAAGGAGGAGTCCCTACTTGGAATTTTTTTATCAATTCTTAAAGGGACGATAGAAAATGCACTCTTTATGAGTGAATAAACGATTGATAATGAAGTATTTAAAATGATGTTAATCTATAAGAGAAATGAAAAGCCCACACAAAATGTGGAAAACGAAAATTGTGTTCTGCCTAGTTTGAGTGCGTGCCTTCTTTGATGGAGGTAACGTATGAAAAAGCGTAGCGAGAGAAGGCAACACAAGCAAGGCAGTCTGGCGCAGTATGTTATAGGAGTTCTTACTGGTGTAACTGTAGGTGTTATACTGATCCTTATCCAAAAACTGTTCCAGTTGTAGAAAAAAGAGAGGGGATTTCCCCTCTCTTCTTTTGTATTCACCAGACCATTAAGATTTAAAGAATGCGAGTATAAAAGTACCCTTTTCTTCTTTTGCTAAATCAGTTCTTGCTTTCTTTTCAAATACACATACAGCACCACGCCAGATACCGCACAAATGACCGCACATAAACCAATGAATCCATACCCAGCCTGAAGTCCGCGCAGCAGACCCAGCTGAGTTGTGGCACCGTACATGTTTTTCACACCTTCAATGACCCAGCCAATCACATAGTTCCCGATGACACTGCCAACCCCCATGAGTGTAACCGTGAATGTAATCGCCGTATCACTGCCGTTCGGATATCTGCGGGCGATAAAGGCCATTACTGTGGGATAGATCATCGCAATGCCTGCGCCCGAGATCGCGAAAAAGATAGCAAGACTCTCCCCACCAGCAAGCGCCACAAACGTACATACCGCCGAGAAAGCCGAGAACAAGATCAACGAAAGTACGAACCCGATGCGATCCGTCAACGGCCCTAGCAGCAAACGCCCCAGCGAGAACGTAAGGAAAAATGCCGACAATAGACCAGAGGCTTTGACCGTGTCCCACGTGTAGGCTTTCTCCAAGAAGTTAACAAGCCAACCTCCGACCGCCAGTTCCGATACCACGCCAAAAGAAAGAATAAGCACCATCAGCCACAGCGCCGGATCACGTGTTAGCGTCTTGAGCGAGGTTCGATCTTCGTGGGCAAGATCATCCCCCGGAAATTTACTGCGTAGTGCCGCAATGATCGGCAGCAGGCACAGCGACAGCATAACCAGATACATGCCGCGCCAGTCCAGCAGGTGCCCAAATACCGTCAGCGACATCACGCCTGTCGCCAGCAATGGCGCCACGGTTGAACTGAGTCCATAGAAGAAATGGGACAGGTTCATCATCGTGCCTGTATTTTTCACAAAAATCCGCGCCCCGAGAATCGCCAGCGCAATCTCCAGCATCCCGTTACCGATGTACATGAAGAAATACGATGACGCAAATAGTGGATACGTATGGGATACATAGATGAACACACCCGACAGAATCATCGAGGCAAATGAAATGATGCTGACCGCCTTGATGCCCCATTTGCGAACCAATATAGCTGTGAACGAGCAGGCGATCAAATATCCCAGTGCGTTCAGGGACAACAACGTGCCGAGCTGTTTCTCATCCAGATTGAAGTCGAACTGAATACGCGGAATGGCTGGGCCTTTAATATTTTCCGATATGCCAAATACGATAAATCCAAGAAAGATCGTAGCCAGCTGCATGGCGTACAGCTTGTTAAACTTTCGTTTGTTGCCTTGTGTACTTGCTTGCTGATTCAAAATAAGTTCCTCCATTGTGTCCAGAAAAATGGTTACACGCTCTACCTCCGATTGCAGTGCCATCTTCCGCCCGCTGTTATCCCTGTGTTTTTTTGAATTTCTTTCTAAAGGTGAAAATACAGTGATAAAGGCGTTCTCCAGATTGGCTCTGCCCTCTCCGCTCTCGTGTAAAAAATTTTGCTTAACTTCACTTCATAATAAGTCGTTCCTACCACTGCTTCTCAACTACCTGAATGCGGTAGGTCAGGCTTTCGAGTGTTACAGCTACCAGCCCAGTAACATACTCGCGCCGGGTGTCGCGGCGAATCATTAGCTCAGGCATATGCTCCTGTGGAATATGGTGATCCCGGCAGCCTTGGATCAGGCCATCCCGCATCGCTGGGTCCATCGTATCGCCCGTCACCACAATGGCCGCCGGGTTGATGATGGCAATAATGGAGACCAGCGTCTGTACGACGAGTTCCTGCAATCCGTCTGTCGTTTTCAACATGCGCAGCTGTTCTTCCCGTGACACGCCAAATGGCAAAAAGGACACCTCTCCCCCAAATTGCGTATTCCCGGTGATTGGCCGACCATCGATAATAAAACCTGCTCCCGGAAAATGATTTTCAGGGAACGTCACCACCGCAAAGTTCTTCTCTTGCTCAAATTGCTGTTCATTGTACAGTCCGTACACCGTCAGATTCATATCGTTGCCAATGACCACTTCGATGTCTTCGTATTGCTCTTTGAGTCTTAAACCGAGCGGCTGATTAGCCAACTCTGGTACGTCACAGATACCGATCACACCATTGTGCGCCACCCCTGGTATCCCGATTCCGATGGACTGCACATTGTGATGCTGCTCGATCAGCCCAGCAATGAGTTCCTCCACCACCGTGACATTAATCTCATCTAAAACAAGTGTCTGTTCGTCCGCCATCTCTCCGTTCAGGTTGGCATATGTATGTGTGATCGAGTGGATGCCGCCTTCCGTACGAATAATCAGACACAGCACATTTGCGTAGTCCGCATTAAACTGATATCGACTCGCCGGTCTGCCCCCGCTGGACTCATCCGGGCCGAGATCAATGATCTCCCCTGTCTGGAGTAATTCATTTAGTATCGTTCCGCAAGTCGCCACGCTGAGTTTGGTCAGGTTTGCAATGGAAGCCTTCGTGCCTACACCCATCGACCGGAGTGTATTTTTTACAATTTCAACGTTAATCCGTTTGACCTGTTGGGTGTTGTGGGAAGTGGGTAACATTATTTGTTGTGTGCCTCCTTTCGTTTGTATGTATATGGGTGATTGCATATTCGAGAAAGTATTGGATGGAAGTTTTTAAAAGTGTTTTAATAATTGAAGTTTAGGGGGATTGGTGTGGAAAGTCAATGCTTATTTGGAAGTGGTTTGGGGCGGGTGAAAAGATAAAAAGGACAGGGCAAGATCATCTTGGGAATGATCCTGTACTGTCCTTTCGTTCAATCGATTATGTAGACTGGCTCATTTGATGGGCCAAGATGCTCTTCTCCAGCCTGACATCAAATAACTTGCGGTTCAGATCCTGTTCCATCGAATGAAGATGATACGCCGCCTGTTTTACCGTATCCATGTTCAGCACCCCTTAAAAAGGTCATCGACATGGTCACCTATACGAATGCCAAAATTCTCGGGATTGATGATATAACGGGTACGTTGGATATCGGCAAACAGGCCGACTTGATTGTACTGGATCAAAATCCGCTAGAACAAATCGAAGCTTTATCCAACATGTCGATGGTTATGGTCAAAGGTAATATGATTCAGAATCCATCCGTTAATCGCATCAAAGAGGTAGATGATGTTCTTAATGCTGTGTGGTGAGATCAGCGTGATGAAATAGGCCCAAGGCAGGAGAATAATTTAGAAGTCAGTATGCTTTTTAGCCCCATTCTGAAAGGTCATCAACATATGCTTATATCTCTAGCTGTTCCTATTTAGGCATCCGAATGAGATACTACTGATAACAATCGAACACTTACTGAAGAGTATAAATATGGAGAAATATCCATTCATGGAGTACAATTAGTTACTGAGAAAGATCAAAAGGACAATACCGGAAAAACCTTAAAGCCAAGGTACCATCCTTAGTTGATACTGCGATAATTCAGAAGAAAAGAAATGCTTGGGACGGAGCGGCCAAAGCACATGGCTACACTAGCTAGCTACGAACCCTATTTAATAAAAAACAAAGGTGGCATAAGCTGCCTTTCGTTATTTGGAGGGAACATGATAAAATTTCTAATTAGTTGCTAATCTTCTTGTTATTAATCGGCTGTTCTCCAAATGATTCTTCTTCCATTCATTTAGAAAACTCTGCTCCAACAGAGAGCTATTTTTCTCAATCCAAAGAGGTTAATATTTATTTTCCTGATGCCATAGATTCTATAGATATACATAAAATAAAATTACTTTCTGATGGAGCTGTTGATCCCTGTCGGTGATTACTATTACGAAGGTCAGATTACTGACGACACGATTCCAGCGATAAGGAAGTATTTATTCGTAATAAACACTATAAACAAACCAATGGAACGCTAATATATACTATTGATTTCACTAATGTTGAAGGAGCAACCGTTGAATCTTCAGTGCTTGAGTCTATAAAGCTCTAATTGAACAAAAAACAATTTCAAAAACATCAGATAGCATAAGAGTTCCACATTGAGATCCCTAAAGACTATTTCATTCAACAGAAGATCACCAATTTAAATCTCGAATTAAAAGCAGACCAACGTTATGAATCTGCTAGGAAAACGATATTTAAGTCATTTATTCCTCAACACTAAGACACAACTTATCTGCATCAGAACTTGCCCAACCCGTTATTCTCTCATTATGACGTCTTACTAAATAAAACATAATTCTCCTTATCAGTTCAGCTTCAAATACCAAAGACCACTTATGAAAATCAACTAACAAATCTATTAAGTTTGAGTCCTGCGTTATGTTATATTTAATAGCTGTATTCCTGGCGAGAATATTTTTCGCTTTACTTTCTTCTAACATTAACCTCAATTCTTCGATGTTTCCGATGAATGAAGATTCACTCAGCGAATTCACAAACTCCATAAGAACCACCTTATGATTCAACATCGTGTGATATCGGCGAACATCTAACTTTGATTTACTAACACGTATATTTTCTAAATCCTCTATAAAAAACCGATGTATGTCTATCCCATAAACAAACATATCGCCGGTTGTTGGCCAATGCCAGTTATATTTGAAGCCATTATGAACATATTGTTCTTCTTCATCATAGGTGATGATACCGTACGAAGATGAATCCTTACCCTCAATATAGTCTCTTAATTTGTTATATATTTCCTCAATATTCATCTCTACCTTCTGATCTCGCTTGATCCCTACTTGTAAGACCCTCTTCAGATCTATGCTCTCTGAGCTTCTTCGTGCCAATTCCATTTCAGCAAACTTAACTTTGACACTAACGTATTTACCTGAAATGAAATTATCAGATACATAGAAAATTTGTTCGGATATATCATAACCATAAACAATCGTTTCATGATTCTTATTCCGTTTATGGTAAGCATCCGAAGCTTCAATGTAATAATGATCTAAATGAATGATAACGTAAAACCCCTTGTCGAGGCATCGTATTATTGACTGACCCACATTAATGAGGACATCATCTGTTATATCATACTCATCCAAGAAGGTGTGATTGCGATATTCCGCATAATACTTGTTATTATTAGAAGAGACTATATTACATCTATAATAATCAAAATAATCCCCGTCACAAAAATCAAGATAATCATTATCAATGCAATAAGCAAGCCTTAAAAATCTATGATATATCCACGGTTTAAGATCACTATGCTGTTCTACAATAGAGACAATATTAGCATGGTAGCTATATGTATCTATTATTGGTTTTTGTTTAAACGGTAAATAAATGTTCATCCTCCTCCTTTTGTTTTATTTCAAGATTATTAATGAGCTTGGTGATTAACTCGTTCTCTCGCTCCAAGGAGCTCACTAACTCCTCAATTAATTGTATTTTTATTTGATATTCCTGTGTAATCATATATTTTAAAGCCAAATTTCTTAGAACAAACGCTCTCTTTTCCATGAGTACAAACTCATTTTTAAAAAAAGAACCGTCTTCTGGTTTCAGATATTTCTCACTTTCTAAATATGTTATGCGATCCACCATAACTTTTTTGTGTTCCCAAAATAAATGAAATGCTCGTTTATCTACCTTAGTCTTCTCTTTCAAGTCAGAAATGAGTTGCATCCATGCATTCATTCCGAATATACTCTCTTCTTTAAAGGCCATGTCTTGAGTTGGGGTAGAGGACAAGTAATTTAATAGCTGCTCTTTCACATGACCAATTTTGAAAGTGAAATCTCCATCTCGTTTTTGTAGGAGTGTAATGCCTTTATAAAAATCATTATCGGACAGTATACTGTTATATCCAACCTCTATTTCATTAAAATCGCTCTCTGTAAGTACGTATTTTCCTTCCCTAAGATTATCAGCTACATAAAATATTTCCTTATTGGAGTCATATCCATAGATTAATATTTCATGCCAGATGTCCTTCTTTTTCTGATAGACTGTTGACTTAGAAATAAAATACCGATCAACATACAAATATACATAACAGTCTAAGTTGATTGAATCAATGATACATTCCTTAAGAGACTTCCATTTCATCTCCATCATCGATTGAGGTATTCTGTACCTGGCATAGAATGGACAATTATCAAAAATTAAATGATGGTTATCAAAAAAATATGATTTCCACTCAGGTACGTATCTTATTTGTATGAAATTGTTGTAAACCCAAGGCCAGATCTCCTCATCATGTGATGCAATAGAAAAAGTAGTTCCGTATAAGTTATATGTATTTAGATAAGGGGAAGGATTCATACGTAACATTTTCATAAGATCATCACCTCCAGAACGAATTAGAATTTTCTTGACATTCGAAATCCATTATTAACTAGTTCAAAACCAATTTGAGGATAGAAGGACAACGCTTGTTCTGAAGATAAAAGTACAATTGACACGCCATCCCCTAGTACCTTCTGTAGGTGTTGTACAAGATCCTTACCTATATTTTTCCTTTGAAAATCCTTAATAACGGCTAAATCCGAAAGGTAACAACAGTAACTATAATCCGTAATTGCCCGGGCTAACCCTACAATCCGATCACCTTCCCAACAACTTATGATGATATCTGCTTGATCAATCATCTTTTTCATGCGCTCCAAATCTTCATAGGGACGCTTTATACCTGATAATTTGAAAACTTCTGCCATTTGTTCTGGCTTTACCTCTTCATTCACCTTAAATTCTAAAACCATTGTCATAATCCCCTTTCAAATTTCATTCCTCATCTTAAATTTATAATCCGAAGTATAGAATGGATACTTTATAATGACACCCTCTAAATGTACCTGCCGATTAACAATCCATACGTTTGTACCTAAAGCAGTATAATCAACTGAAATAATAGCAAGCGCAATATACTTCTGAAGAATTTCAGAATACATTCCTGAAGTTACCCTGCCTACTTCTAGATCACCGACGAATATTGGATTGTTGTAGCGAGGAGTTTTTTCATCTAAGATTTGTATTCCTACTAGCTTTTTTTTCACTCCTTGAGAATATAAGTACTCCAACATCTCTTTACCAATAAAATCACTCTTGTTTAGCTTAACAGCGAAGCCTAGTCTCACCTCGTAAGGATTTAAACTAATGTCTATTTCCTTGCCGTACAGAGGTAGTCCCGATTCTATTCGCAGATGATCAAAGGCTAGCATACCGAACGGAAGCACACCAATGTCTTTTCCTCCAAGCATGATAGATTCCCATAGATCAACAGCTTCGTCTTTAGGAATATAAATCTCGAAACCATCCTCACCGGTAAAACCTGTCCGAGATATTAATCCTAATGCATTTCCGATCTTAACATCAGTCATAAAGTGTAAGAATGGAATAGCTCCAAGATCATCATCCATCAGAGTCTGTAAAATCGTTTGTGCTTCTGGCCCCTGAATGGTTACAATTGCTGTATTAAAGGTTCTATTTTCGATCTCAACATTTGGATAATGCTGTGCATTATTAATGAGCCATTGAAAATCTTTGTTGATATTCATCGCGTTTACCACCAACATATAATGCTCCTCGTCTATCATATAAAGAAGCAAGTCATCGATTATACCTCCTTGTTCGTTACACATTAAGGTAAATTGAACTTGATTGGCTTTTAATACCGACACATCATTTGTCAAAACGTACTGTAGAAAAACATAGGCGTCTTTTCCTGTTATATGGATATTACCCATATGGGAAATATCACATATTCCAGCCTTACTACGTACAGCTTGATACTCTAATGGTATTCCATCATATTGTGCAGGTAATAATCTTTCTCCCCATTTTAAGAGTTTGGCATTATATTTTGCGTAGACTGGAAAAAGAGGAGTTTCGGGACCTACATGGGTTGATTCCAAGGAAGATTCCCTCCTTTATAATTACGAAAAGCTCCATTGGCAACCATCGTGTTTAACAATTCACGAATCAAGTTTTTCTTATATAATAAGAACTCTACATACCTTTCCACCTGATCATCATATGAAACGAACCAATCAAGAGGGATGTTATTGATCCATTCATTTATCATTCTTTGATCAATCTGTTCTATTAAACTAATCGTTTGCATTATAGGAAGTGCGCCTTCATCGTCAAAATAAATATGTTGATCAATAGCTCTAAACAAAGTGCCTAGTCCACTCATAGGTAACCGGTATCCCGATGCACCAATGAGTTTTCTAAAGTACATATCTAGATATAGCTCTTTATTACTGATCTGATTCATCATATTTTTTTTAGAATCTACCCATACGTGACCCCAGAAAGTAAATCCATGATCAATAATGAAAAATTCCCTATTGTCTTCTTTTACCGAAACAATAAGATTCCCCACATTTCCAAACCGATCAAAGTTACAGACGAATAAATCCATAACAATCATTTTCCCGAAATCGTCTTTGTTTGAAATTCGAGAATAAAAATCAAACCAGCTTTGCTTTAATAACATCTTATGTTCATCCAAGGATAGATCCAATGAATCCATATAGTTTGTCTCGACATTATTAATTCGTGTAGAAGCAAAATATAACCCTTCTGAAAACCCATTTAATCTTAAGACTGAAAATTTCCCAATAGCCTCTCTATCTATCTCTACTATTGCATATGCCGGTATATTCAACTTTAAGTAAGCAGCAATTTCAGAAACGAGAGCCTCTTGCAAGAACATACAATCCAAATAAGTCTGTTTCTTAGTTTTAGGATCAATGATCCAAGGCTTTTTAAGAAAATAAACTTCACCGTCATTCCCAACGACGGTGATCGGTTTACTCAATCCCTTTGTCACCTGTTCTGTCAAAATTTCAGTTATATAGATAGGTTTCTTCATACATTATCTTGCGCTGACACATGTAGATTTTCTACAAATTCACATATACTTTTGACCGTTGGAAACATACCGATATCTAAGTAAGTCTCTTCGATTCTAATATTGTATTCGTGTTCAATCTCTACAAGAAGTCTAATAAAGCCGAGAGAGTCCATTCCAATATCGTTCTCCAATTCATGGTCAGGCATGACTGAATTATGATTGGTTATTGTCGAAATTTTTTCGATTATTCTATTGCTAATTGATTCCATAGCCTATATCAATCCCTTCATTATTAGATTGTGAACTGTGTTTCCCATCATAAATCTGTTTGATAATATTTTCGATTTGAGGCTCCTCGACCGTAAAATCCTCAACCTCATAGGTTTTAATTAAACTTGAAATGATTTGAGTCGGATTTGTTACATTCCTGTTAAATTGAATCCAAACCTTACTGCCTTCTATTTTAGAGATGGATGCGTTCTCAACATATACCGGTTTTTCTGTTTTAATATCAACAATAAGTGTTCGATATTTACCAAATTGACTTTTCATGTTACCTAGGTCGCCATTATAGATAATCTTACCTTTATCAATGATTATCGTCCTATGGCACAATGCTTCTATATCACCTACATCATGTGTAGTTAGGATAACAGTGACCTTGTTCTCTTTGTTAATGGTCTGAATAAACTCTCTGATCCGTTCTTTAGCGATAACATCGAGGCCTATGGTAGGTTCATCAAGAAACAAAATTTGAGGATCATGGAGTAGAGAGGCAGCAAAATCCGCTCTCATTTTCTGCCCCAAACTTAAATTTCTAACTGGCGTGTTCAAAAAGGAACCGACATCAAGAACGTCATGAAACAAATCAAGTTTTTGTTTAAAGCGCTTTTCGGGCACTTTATACATATGCCTGAGCAAGTTAAAAGAATCAATAACAGGAAGTTCCCACCATAACTGAGAACGTTGTCCAAATACTACCCCAATCTGTTTGGAATGCTCTTTTCTATTCTTATGAGGTACAATGCCATTGACTAGGATTTCTCCTGCGGATGGCACCAGTATTCCTGTAAGCATTTTAATCGTAGTCGACTTTCCTGCACCATTTGGTCCCAAGTAACCCACGATTTCTCCTTCTCCTACATTGAAAGAAATATTATCAACCACTCTTTTTGTTTCATAGCTCTTCCTTGAAAGTATTTTCCATATGGGTTCTTTCTGTTTTCGCTGAACTTGATAATGTTTAGACAAATGGTTTACCTCTATCTTCATCAAGTATCCTCCTCATATAATTTAACTTCCGGTGCTATTGTACTTTTTCACACCGATTTGAGTGAGAAGAATTGCACCGATCATCATTAAAGTTCCAACTATTGGCGTCAATAAATAACCCATACTTAACTCATCTTGTTTCCCCAATACAAATACAGCTGGATAATAATTAATGAGAGCCCAGGGTAGTACAAAGGTTAATACATTTCGTATAAATGGACCAAAAATAGTTAAGGGATAGTTTATGAATGTTTTTAGATTGTAGAACAAGATGACAGATAAAGAATAAGATTTTTTAACCCAGAAACTTAATGTTCCAAATATCATAAGGGCCGCTCCTTGGATCAAAACGCCGCCTATTAAACAGAACACAAAAACGATAATTTTATAAGCTGTCCAGTGGATATCTAAAGCCAACATCGAATTGATTAGAAAAACGCTAGATACTAACAACTGACCTATTCCCATCCATGCAAAACCATCAAAAATCAAGCTAATGATAGGATTAATAGGTCTAACTAAAATGCGATCAAACCGCCCCTCTAAAAGATAATTTTCCAGTCCAGATACATAATGATATAAAACAGTTATCGCAATAGCATACGTAAACAAATTCAAGGCTGTAAGAAAAACAAGTTCATTGTAATTCCAACCATCGATCACACTGAATTTGTGTGTAAGAATCCAAATGGACATATACGTTAGAAAATAAGTATAGAGATTCGCAAATAATCCAAAAAAGAAATTGGTTTTGTACTGATACTCCGCTTTTATGGTCGACTTCATAAACATGAAATAAAGCTGCATTAAATGAATTGCACTCAACCTCCCTGGATGACCAGCTTCTTAACGCCTAAAGACCATAAGTACCATGCTACTAAGGTTAAAACTATAATCCAGGTACATTCTAATGTAATGTTTCGTATAATCTCGTACTCACTGATCTTGTTAATTAATAAGCTTTGCGGAAATTGATAAAGTAGTTGAAAAGGTAATATTTCTGAAATAGTCTTTAACATTTCTGGAAAATACCACAACGGGATGATAGCACCACTAAATACGAGAATGGTATCTTTCAATATTCTTACAAACCAGTTTGCACTAATGAATATAAAATAGAGTAGCCCGATAATATAATGAAAGAGCCAAAACATAAGAAAATTCATTGGAATCACGATAGCTAATAACAAAACATTCATCGTCGTAAGGTGAACCACAGGATTGTAAAAGTAAGCTACAAAGCATATTAATGAGATACCTCTAATGATCATTTCAATCAGAGTGCTGCCAATAGTATTCGCAAACATATAAGCACTAAAAGAATAAGGCTTGATTAACGCTAAGGATATCGATCCATCTCTAACCTTACTGCCTACCTCATGAGCAACATTACTGTTGTATATAATACCTAACAGCACTCCTACTGTTTGATAAGTAATCATCTCCTCAAACGTCACTACGTTATTATTACTTGTAGAGAGAAGCATCTTCCATAGTAAAATTTGAACTAATAGTGTGAAGATGCTAGTTAATATTGAGATAGAAGTATGAAATTTATGAACAACCGCATTTTTGATTGTTATTTTAATTACTTCTAAATAGGTACGCATTTAATTAATTTGCTCCTTATAGCGTTCTTGGTACCATTGCTTGTTGAAAGCCTGTATACGTATTGAGGTCTTTTTGTTAATGAGGTAATCTAATAACGCCTGATTTAAAGCTCTGATGTGACCTGTGAAACCAATCGCAGCGGCTAGCGTCTCTTCTCTAAAAGGTTCTCCTGATTGTCTCATGAATCGAAGATCACACAGACCATAGAAAACCCTGTCTTTACAAACTATTTCCTTAGGTGAACGAATTGAATATAATACGTTTGCTAATACGTGGCCGGCATGATGCAAGTTAGACCACTCCGCTGTATCAGGCATTCTTGGAGGCAGGTAATAATCTCGTTTAAGAGGTATACTATCGTGAGGAAAATGTCCGGGCATATAATGCCAACTGTTGTAATCCATTCTTTGCGCTATCGCATTAACAATCGTAAAAAGTAGATTTTTAGGATGCCCTTTGAACATGTCTTTCATCTTCTTGGAAGGTACTACACAGCAATAAAACTCTGTCACTGGCCATTCACTCACCTCAACGGCGGAAATCCTCTCCTCTGTAATATCTTTAATTTTACTAATATCACGAATACCTCTGGACATGCCTATGTCTGCATTCACATATTCTGTTGCCAAAGCAACTATTTCATTCAGTAACTCCTCGTAATCGAATAGTTCTGTACTCTCAATTTCGATATCTTGTAACCATGCATAGAATAAATCGTAGGAATTGTTGAATTGATTAAAATATTCTTTGTTATCCGTACGACTTATTAATAAAGTTTTTATCAATTGAAATGTTTTAAGTTCATCATTATTTAGCTCTGCTTTACTGTAGAGAAATTCCCTTTTATTAAAATTTAAACCGTTGATTTCACGATAGGTTTGAAAATTATTTTGCATGGATTGCTTCAATTGTTTTAGCCTTAATGCCTTATTAAAAAGACCGTCTAATTCGACTCCTTCACCCTGTAACTTATCCATACCAAACGATTGATAGTATCCTAAGCGCTCATCAAAATAACGACCTAGATTGGTAAGGTTCAATTGCAAACCATTAAATTCTTCACTTCGAAATCCAGCTTCATGGAGAAGATTCATCGCATACAGAAAAACTTTTTCACTCTCACCAAGCTTTGTTTCATCCACCGATCCATCGGAAGAAAACAGATGCTCACTTCCTGAGTTACGATCCCCCAGTAAATTGTTATATTTTCCGAATAAAGAAAATGTTTGTTGATCAACATAGATTGTGATCGGGTCAATATGTGTAATCATTTTCTTGACATTAGAAAACAACATATGTTGCTCAGCTTGT
The DNA here is from genome assembly GCF_019748695.1 of Paenibacillus cucumis (ex Kampfer et al. 2016). Taxonomy (NCBI): domain Bacteria; kingdom Bacillati; phylum Bacillota; class Bacilli; order Caryophanales; family Paenibacillaceae; genus Paenibacillus; species Paenibacillus cucumis (ex Kampfer et al. 2016). Next base: position 126,791 of record NZ_JACLIC010000039.1, read on the forward strand.
GATAGCAATTCCCAGTAATTATTCATTTCTTCACGAAGTCTAGTTTCCTCAATGCAAGAAGACTGATACACTTCATTAATTATATGCTCTTCAGCAGTAGTCAATTTAAACACTCCAAATATATCGTCAGTCTCTTCTTTCTCTACATATTTCCCTAAAATAATACGTCCATATGTTTTCATTCCGACAGCATAGTAATCTTCGGTTAGTTCCGTAATGCTGTCTTTAGGTTCAATTACAATGTGTTCAGCTTCCTGATAAATGGATTGTTGAAAGATGCTCAGACTTAACCAACCTAAATCATGAGGAAATCTTTTGTTAAAGGTTATAATCCCATCTATAACTTTTCTTAGATTTGTTACGTTTTGAGAATCTTGTTTTATCTCCATTATTAGCTCAGTAAATTTTTTAACTACTGGCACCTTTGGTTGAACATTTGTAATAGACACTTAGCATATCCCCTCCCTATAATCCTGAATATTTACAAAATTACTCTTTACCTCATGCAAACGGTCTAAGATGAAATTGTGTATTATTCTATAAATGAGTTCGCTCTGCTCTATTAAAATAAAATGGTTTCCTCTTTTCACTTTAATAAATACGGCTTGTGATGAGATGCTAGCCAAAAGTTCAGATGATTTTGATGAAGCCATTTGGTCAAAGTCTCCACTAATAAACAACATAGGGATCTTTGCTCCTTGAATGAGTTCTCGAACATCCTTCGACCAGAATTCAGAGAGTTGTCTAAAGTATGGAATAATTTCTTCTTTCTTCTGAAAAGGGCCACCAATAAGCGGCTTTATCTCTGTTCTTGCTGAAGTGAAAACCTCAGTAAATTGGCTATCGTGTATATCATCACAATCACCAGCATCTATTTTTCTTTCAATCATTGTTTTTTTGTTCAGGGAGGATAATATGGATCTTTGAAAGATAGCTTCACTTCCGGGCTGCTTGTCTAGTAATTTGCTTATTTCTTGGAGATTCTTCTCATAATTTGTATCAAAATCCTCTAATTGAGATACTCCTTTGAAGGACCCTGAGATAAACATAAGAGCTTTAACTCTGTGCTCATGCTTGGCATAATATTGTAGAGCAACCTTTGGAGCAGTACACCATCCTAAAAAATAACATTGCTCAATTTCCTCAGCAGACAGAATCATGTCAATATCATCAATATGATTTTCAAACGAAGTATATTGAGAACATCCGCCTTCTTTCCAGTAAGTGCCTCTCGGTTCCCAAATGATTACCTTGTAATCTTTAATAAGTTCGAATAATAGGAAACACCAATAATGAATACTTTGTCCGAAAGCATTCATGATTAGAATCACTTCGTTTCCATTCCCTCCAAAATAGTAATTAACATCAGTCCCATTTAAAGTTTTTAATTTTCTGGTCGTAAAAGTATGAAGAATCTCTTCTGCATTTTTCATATCGAGAGTTTCTTTTTCTAAAATCATAGCAAAGTGCTTCTCTATGACCTCTTCTAACTCTTGATCATTACATTTTATTGATACCATTGAATTTTGTTCTAATATTTCTTTGAAATACAAATCAACTTCATTTAAAATCACTTCTTCAGAGACAAGTTCTAACGTAATGCCAAAGTGTCTCTTAACTCCCACAGATAACGGTTGTATCAGGTAATCTGAAACAAAAAATTCACCTGTCCATTTCACACTAAAATAGTTGAAATAATGCTCAACTTTGCTTTCTATATCATGCTTGAATTGTTGTATTCTATTTAGAAAGAGTAACAATGAATCCGTATATGCATTTAACATCATGTTAGCTTTCATTGAACAACTTCGAGAAGTGGTAACATGTGATATCCATACGTTCACGTAAGTAAAAACGATGGGCTTCATGACGCTGAACACCAGAGTCAAGATGAATTTGGGAGCAATCATTCTCCTTGGCAAAATTTTCAAGCCAGTGTAGTAATGTTTTTCCAAATCCATGAGAGCGCCCATCAGTTACTGTAATAAGATCATCTACATACATAAATTTCTTCCAAGCCAAAGATTCATTGATCCGAAAACCAGCGACTGATTTCACTTCTGAATGATAGAGAACCGCTGCAAGCTGATACCCTCCCTGCTGCATTCGTTTGATTTGCTTATAATACTCACTTTCGATTAGATGAGGCCTAAGTAATTTTATAACGTCAAAAGTAGATTGAATTTCTTCAGTAGTTTGCATCAGTTTTACTTCTTGCATGTAGATCTATCCCTTCGTGTTTATTTTTGAATTAATTCAAAGATGTCGCCTACCGTTACAATATCTGCGATATTTTCGACATTGAAAATGTTGCGGTTTAATCTTTCTTCTGCTTCCAGTATGAAACGTATAAATTGAAGCGAGTCAATTCCTAAATCGTTTTCGATTGTCATATCTCTCGTAATGGAATTTGCAGGCCGTGAGGGTTCTGCAAGTGAAGAAACGAGCTCCTTAATGACAGTAATTTCTTGGGAATGATTATTTTGCTCCATGCTGGGCCTCCGAAAATAAAATTTGGTGTAAATTGTTAAACATGATATTTTCTAAATCTTGTTTGGATAAAATATGCTGTCGCTCTAAATCTTTAACCGCCTCAACCCATTTTTTCTGTCTGCCGAAAAAACGATGAATAGGCCAGTCTGTACCAAACAATACTCTCTTGGATAATCCTTTAGATATATTCCACTTCATAATTTTGCTGAATTGACCATGATTAAGTTCACCTTGGAATCCAGATATATCGAGATAAATATTAGGCCTATATTGAGCGAGTAGAGCCGCCTCCTGATACTGTGTCACTCCCGCATGTCCCATAATAAAGTTCACCTTTGGAAAACGATGGGCAGCACTGTCTAATTCGATAGGCTGAGAGAACCTAAAAGGGAGTGCTGCTGAAGTTGGTCCTATATGAACTAACACAGGTAAACCCATAGAAGAACAAATCTCATAATATGGGTCTAATAATGAATCACTTGGAGAATACCCACATGGTGGATATAACTTCAATCCTTTGAATCCCCATTTCGTTACCGCTTTTTCGAATAAATCAATTCCCTCTTTCCCTCTCCGAGGATCTACACCTGAAAACCCTATGAATTTGTCAGTTTTACTCATGATTTCAACATGACATTTATGAATCTCTTCAATATCATCTTGATACTTTTTATAAGTAATACCAAAATCAATAACAAGTAGTATTGATTTTGTTATCCCTGCTTCATCCATTTCCATGCTTAATCTTTCACATTCTGAATCATCCATAAGTCCATCAAACAACAAGTCCAGCTTCCTAGATTGTGAATCAGATAATGAATACGGCAGTGTTCTTTTGATCGTGTCAGACCATCCTCTAAAAAACTCAACAGGAAAATACTTAAATGATGCAATATGACTGTGACAATCTAATATCATAATATAGCTTTACTCCTTATCTCATCTTGTAGTTGTGCTATCCTTACTTTGTTTGTAGCTGTCCGAGGAATTTCTTCTACAAAGAATATTAGATCTGGACATTTCAATTTCCCCAAATGTTCAACTATATATTTTTTTAGATCATGTTCATCCAATGTATCCTCGTTTTCTCTTACAATAAAACATGCTATCTTATCTATTAAGGTATCCTCCACTCTAATGGAAGCGTTATCTTTTATTCCGGATACTGTAGATATAAATTTATCTACATCTTCCAGGTATATTTTTTCTCCTCCTTTAATCACCATATTTTTTTTCCTTCCGGTTATATAAAAGTAATTTTCATCATCGTAATAGCCAAGATCTCCTGTTTTAAACCAGCCTGGATAGTTGACTGAATAGCACTCACGATCATCTTTGAAGTATCCCTCTGTTATTACACTAGGTCCTTGAACGATTATTTCTCCGATTTCATTAGCCGGTAATTCATGATCATGTTCTGAGATTACTTTTATCGCAATATTCGCTGCTTTTCCAGCCGATCCATAGCGTATATCATGCATCGGTGTAATAAGACAGAAACATGTCGTTTCGGTCAGTCCATAAGCTGGAATAATTTCAAATTGAAAAGCCTCAAAAAACCTTTCGGATGTGCTCTTCGATAGTGGAGCAGCACCAGCAATACAAAACTTCATAGACGTTTGTTTCAGATTACATTTTAATTTGATGAGAAGTTCAAAAATAAGAGGTACAGCACTGAAGGAATTAACGTCATAGGTTTTTATTGCTTTAGTAATGTTTGAGACAGCGGAAGCGTCGAAAATATCCATAATAACGGACGAACCACCCGCAAAGAGCATAGTTGAAACATCACTTATAAAACCAAATGTATGAAACAGAGGTAACAAACATAAGGTTGTATGTTCCTTGTTATAGTTGAAAGATTCTATTGCTGTCATTGTGTTATGGTAAATATTAGAGAGATTTAGAAAAACCCCCTTAGGTTTCCCCGTAGTTCCCGAGGTGTAAATTAAGAGGCCACCATGTTCATCTCCGTTTGAATTTAAAATTCGATTTAAATAGTTGGAAGAGCTGTATTCCTCATTCTCATATTCTTTTATATATATCGAAGCAAGAGATCTATGTTCACTTCCGTCATTAACAATCAAACGCGGATTAGCATGCTCAGTAAGATAAGAAATTTCTGTTTGCGAAAGCTTAGGGTTCAAAGGCATGACTACAGCCCCATAGAGCATAACTCCGTATGTCCATACAATGTGGTCTACACTATTGTTTGCAATTAGGGCCACTACTTCACCTTCAGCAATCTCATACGCCTCCAACACACCCATTACCTTGCATACTTTTTGACCAAATGACTCATACGTCACTTCTAATGCTTGAGTATAATCAACAAATAAGGTTTTGTTACGAAATGTAAGAATAGAATCAAGTACTTTTTTATTGATAGACAGCACCATAAATCTCCCTCCTCGGTTGTTAGGTGACTATCCATCATCACCAATAGCACTAACCGGGCATAGTTCTAAAGCTTCGATGCAGAGTGAATACTCTTCTTCATTGGATGGCTGCTTATAAACAATAGAATGTTCGTTACTGTTTTTCATACTAAAACATTCTGGAGCCACCGTAACACAAGTCACACAAGCAATACATGTACTATCAACATAAAAATCACCTGATTCGTTACCAGGTAATCTACTAGTACTATCAGCCACAGTTATTCTCTCCTTATCATTTTTACATTCATCTAACAAATCCAAATAAGGTTAACGCGTTCAAGAGACAACACTTTAACGCCTTAAAGTACCCACATCATACCATATATTTACAAGAAAAAATACCCCTTTGATTCTAAATTAAGTAAAAAATTCTATATAAAAGCGAATAGACCCAAAATGAAATCTATGGGTCATCCCTGGACAGTGTTAGCTTTGAAGCATCAGTCGTTCAACCCTTTTCCCTCCATTATAGGCTGCATACATTTTTCAATGCGGGATGTCTTGGTTTTGGATTGTTTTGGCTGTGAAAAGTGATACAGATAGGCCCGCTGGCGTCCAGGAGTTAGCGCTTTAAATGCTTCCTGGAATGCAGGATTGGCATCAAATTGGTGCTGGAGTTCGTCCGGAACCGCATATTCCTCTGTTTTCTTTTTCTCTACTTGCAATCCGGCTTGCTCAACTTCAATTGCCTCCTGAATATACGATTTCAGCATGTCTTCCTGCTCTACAATCTGCTGCAAATTAGTAAAACGAATCTGACGACCCGCTTGCACATTTTCTGTTTGCTGAACCAAGAGGCCATGGGTGTCCTTGAGCAGAGCTCCTTTAATAAAGAGGATCGCACAGTACTCCTTAAAGCCATGAATCAGCACCACATTCTTCCCGTTCAACGTGTAGCATGGATGCATCCATTTGTAATCTTCGGTCAGGTCGAACTCCTGAATAATCTCCCTTAACTTCACGGATTCTTCTTTCCACGTTTTGATTTTGCTTAAATATTCATCTACTTTGGGATTGGTATTTGGGACTACCACAGGTATCTTCCTCTCGTCTGCTTAATCACGACTAATTAGTCCTCGTACACTTAAATCAACAAGCACATACCATAAAAATGTAACAAGAAGCTCACTTTCCTCTGAAGCATACTCATGGCAATGATCAATAATTACAATCCACTTAGCCCCAGCAGTCCGTAAATCAAACTCATTATCATAAGATAACATGTTTATTAATGAACCCACGGTGAATAGGGGAAATACATCTTTCTCTGCTACTCTTCTTCCTCCATTATAAATAACAGTCCAACTGTCATAATGTTCCTCGATCTCTTCTACAACATACATCTCATCATTGTAAGGAGTAATAATAAAAAAAGGGTCTCCTACCCTTATACTATATCTAACAGACCGTAACACACTTCTTACCTCATGAGACTCATAGTCAAAAACATCATCAACCGTTAATATATCCCGATCATACTGCATAAACTGACAACTCCTTTGAAGTATTACTACTTCATTCGACAACGCTTAACTATCCCCTTCTTAAGATGTCACATCCTGCCATTGAGCTCTTTATTGTGATTTGGATTCAATCCAGCTTGATCTATAGCGCACAAAAAGAGCTCATAAAACAATTTATGAGCCACTTCTTTTCATACTGTTTAGAAAAATTGCAAATGTATAAAGCCTTCTCCGTTAAAGTGTACATAGATGGTTAGACTTATATAATTGACTATTCGATTTACATTACCAGATTCATTTTCAAGCGGTCCAGCTGTAAAAAATGATGTTTGTAGTGCATTTCGATCAAGTGGAACCACTCTTGTGCGTTTAACGCTCCAAGACGGGGGTGAGGCACTTTAGAGCCTGTGGCCGATTCTTCTAGCGCAAGAACAGAAGCTGTACTTCGCATCCGATCCACAACCTGCTGAAGCCCCTGGGCCAGTTGTTCCTTACTTTCGGGTTGCAATGGTGTATATTGCAAAGAAGCAGGTACTTTAACCCGAACAGGAGGGAATTGTTCTGCCTCGAATACCTGACTGCCCAGTTCTGTTTTTTCAGCATCAAAATCTACTGTGTTCTCATTCTTGGCCAAACAATGGTCAATGTTACGCAATTGCATGAACAGCGCCGATTGAATCAAATGCATGTACATCTGCCCGATCGACCATTCCTCTTCATCCTCTTTTCGTAGTAACTCATCCATATTCAAAAGATTTAATTCTGCTACATACCTCTCTACTGTAGTCTCGAAAGATTGTAATATTTCATTTGTGCTCTTCATCCTACAAACAACTCCTCTTCATCTTGATTAATTCCAGTATAAAAAAACACTACTGACAAGGGTATGTCAGTAGTGCTTCAAGATATTTTTCGCCATCTCCCGCATACGTACACGCAGGGACTCCGGCTCCATCACTTTGATATCTCCGCCCAAACCAAGTAGATGATGCATAATTTCCTCAGGATAGCGGACACGAAAGTGGAAATGAATACCGTCCTCGTGCTCCTCCACACGGTCAATATAAAAATGAAGGGTCTCCATCATTTTGTCAGCAACTTCTGATTTTGCTTGAACAAGCACATGTTCGCTACGATCATCCGGCGGCTGATACCGATTCAGATCAAAATCTGGCGGCAGACGAAATTTCTCTTCCAGAACAGAAAGCTCCGACATGCGGGACAAACGAAAATGACGAATATCTTGCCGCAGATCACACCTTCCGATCAACACCCAATTTTCCCGCACCAAGGTAAGCCCATATGGCGACACGACACGCTGATTCGAGCGTTTCCCGTCCGAGCCCGGCATTTTTTTCAGATACATCAAGCTGATTTTGCGTTGCTCCAGAATGGCATTACGTATATCGTTAAGGTAACTTCTCACCATCCCGGTTGTATCAGGTCCCATCGGATGAAGCACACGCATCGTTTCCTGTACACGTGTGGACTGTTTGCGAACAGCTTCTGGTAAAATCGCTTCAATCTTACGCTGTGCAGACTTAGCCTGAATACCATACGCGGTATCCCATCTCTGTTCGATAAACTTCGCTCCCATGAGCAGCGACACGGCTTCCTCCGCAGTAAAACTAACAGGGGGAAGAAAGTATCCATCCATCAGAGAGTACCCATGACCCGGTGCACCTGCAATGGGCACTCCAGCCTCGCTTAATGCTTGAATGTCACGATATATTGTACGAACACTTGTCTCAAACTGAGCGGCCAGATCCTCCGCCCTGATCAGTTTTGTTCGTTGTAGTTCCAGGGTAATGGCGAGCTGTCGTTCTGTTTTATTCATGTTTCATTCCGTCCTCTACCGTTTCATCATCCTTAATTATTTATTCTATCATAAACATCCTGGAGGTCTGCAAATGAAGAAAAAACGCTGGATTACGAGTGCAATTCTTATGCTTTTCATCAGCGTACTACTTCTAAGTGAACTCGTAATGTTATCTTCCCAGAAGGTGGGCTTGATCAATACATCCTACCGATTCATCTCAGGCGCACCTCATATTAGCACGCAGGGGCAGACTCTGTCTTATCAAGGAAAGATGCACGGGGAAGACTTTCTGGACAACCTAGAACCATATTCAACAAGTGATGACGGAACAACTTTATACAAAGCGTTCGGCACCCCCGTCCCACCTCCATGGATTTATGTTAAATATGAGAATAATACCGTTTTTCGTTACAAGTACCCTCGTCTCCCCTGGAAAATGTAAACGACAAAAGAGCCTTTCAGACCACATCTGAAAGGCTCTCGTCTACTGCTTAAGCAGCACCATCTCAACCAAATCGGCCGCTGATATAATCCTGTGTGCGCACATCGACAGGTTCGGAGAACATGCTCTTCGTAGGCGAATACTCTACAACTTCGCCGTTCAGGAAAAACACGGTCTGCTGGGAGACACGCGCGGCTTGCTGCATGTTGTGGGTGACCATCACGATGGTGTAACGTTCCTTCAGCTCATGTGTCAATTCCTCAATCTTGAAGGTGGAGACCGGATCAAGAGAGGCTGTCGCTTCATCCATGAGTAGAATATCCGGTTCCACGGCCAGAGCACGAGCGATGCACAGACGTTGCTGTTGTCCACCTGACAAACTAAGCGCTGAGCGCTTCAGGTTGTCTTTGACTTCGTCCCAGAGAGCGGCGGAACGCAGACTGCGTTCGACGATCTCATCGAGCTTTTTTTTGCCATGAATCCCGTGCTGTCTTGGTCCGAATGCAATGTTGTCATAGATGGATTTCGGAAAAGGATTCGGTGACTGGAAGACCATACCGATCTTCTTGCGCAGTGTCTCCACATGCACGTCACCACTGTAAATATCCGTTCCACCAACAGCCACCGTTCCCTCAATTCGTGTGCCAGGTATCCGGTCATTCATACGATTCAGGGTGCGTAGCAAGGTAGATTTGCCACAGCCGGATGGACCGATAAATGCCGTAATGGCGCGCTCTGGAATTTCAATGGATACTTCTTTCAGCGCCTGAAAGGTACCGTAAAATAAGTTCAGCTTATTCGTTTCAATAATCGATTGCACCATGTGCCCTCCTGGCGATGAATTGGAATATACTATTTTTATAACAGACATAACAGGTTTGCCCGCATAGACTTTGGCTCTACGTTACATTTGATTTTTACGAGAATTAAACCACAGCGGCACACGGAATAAAATATTGATAAGCAGCACGACAAAAATCAGTACGGCTGTGGATTTCTGGGCAATCTGCTCCGCATCCGGCACAATGGCTTCGGACTGGATATACCACAGATGCACCGCCAGCGTTCCGCCTGGTGATAACAGATTGAAATCCCACATCTCGCCGGACGTGGATACACCCGCGGTCAGAATAATAACGGCACTTTCGCCAAAAGCACGGCCTGCGGTCAGACAGATACCTGTCATGATTCCGTTCAGCGCAACAGGAAGAACCACTTGCCGAATCGTCTGCAGATGCGTTGCACCCAGTGCAAACGAACCGTTACGAAGTTCGGTCGGGACAGCACGAACCGCTTCCTCTGTCACCCGGGTCAACACAGGCAAGTTCAGGAAGGCAAGGCTGACCGCAGCTCCAAGAATTGTCAGACCGATCTCGAAATACTCGACAAATAGTGCAATCCCAAACAAACCAAATATAATCGATGGCACGGACGACAGCCCTTCCACGCATATACGCACAACCTCGATCAGCTTGTTGTTTGGTGCAAATTCAGCAAGATAAATACCTGCTGCAAGCCCGATCGGAATCGAGATGAGAAGAGACAGAATCAGCACATAGAAAGAGTTGAACAGCGCAGGGCCAATGCCTCCGCCTTCTTCAATCTCACTCGGTACACCGTACAGGAAATCCCAGCTGAGCATCGGCAACCCTTTTTGCAACAACAGAAACAACAATCCCACAATAAATAAAATAACGATGATACCTACGCCCCACACTGTCCCCGTAAACAGCCGATCCATCCATGCCGAGGACGATCGCCGTTTGCCGAAGGAATACGCAGTAGCCGGATTAACCTCTCTTTTCACACTCACAGGTGGCGTCCCCCTCTCTTCTGCAGCATTCTCACGGCAACGATCATCAGGATGGAAATCGCCAGCAAAATAAAGCCCATCATATACAAGCCATGATTCCAGATCGAATCGAATTCTACACTGGAGATTTGCATCACAATGTTACTGGTCAGCACGGCAGTTGGCGTAAACAGACTGGTCGGCAGCTGCGCCGTGTTACCAATAACCATAACCACTGCCATCGTCTCACCAATGGCACGTGTCATACCCAGAATGACCGCATACATAATACCGCCTCTTGCCGCCGGAAGCACGACCCGGGTAATCGTTTGAAACCGATTCGTACCGAGTGCATACGCCGCATCCCGGTATTTGTTCGGCACGGCGGAGATCGCATCATCACTAATCCGGCTAATCGTCGGCAGTACCATGATGGTCAGTACAATAGATGCTGCTAGCAGACCATCTGCCAGATCACGTCCGCTCAAGTCCCGAAGCCATGGAATTAGAACCGTCAAACCAAGATAACCGTACACGACGGACGGGATACCCACCAGCAGATCCAGCACCGGACGCAGCAGGCGACGAAGCCATTTTGGTGTCATTTCCGCCAGAAATACAGCAATGATGACGGAGAGAGGAATCGCCATCAGCATCGTCAGCCCAGTGAGAGCAAACGTGCCCAGAATAAATGTCAGTGCACCGTAGTGCTCATTTTCCGGGTCCCAGTTCGTGGAGAAAAAGAATTCTTTCAGCGAGACGTCTGCAAAAGTAAGGACACCTGTGCGAAGCATAAGCACCAGAATACAGAACAGAACGAGGCAGACAAAGGCTGCACTGCTAATGCAGAGGATGCGAAACATGCGGTTAGACCACCGGAGCCGGGCTTTACGGTCAAAACGTCGTCTCTTCTCGGGCGCTTTGCCAAGGCTTGAACCCAGCTCATTCGGAGCCGGGCTGTTCGCCGGTGGATTCATTTCCATCATAGAGGACTCTTCCTTTCACATAGAGAAGCCAGCTTGGCGACCACGCGCGGAAGCTGGCTATCCCTTTCTTATGAAATGCAGGTGCAGGATGTTGAAGTCTGATTCAGATCAGACTGAACGTTTTACTTAACGGCTGCGAGCGGAATGAATTTCAGCTTTTTCAGGGAACCGTTTTGGAATTTGTTGCTTTGGATGTACTCGATGAATGCCTTCGTTGCACCCGTTGGTTGACCTTTCGTCATGTAGTATCCGATACCCCATACTTTGTATGTTTTGTTCAGCACGTTTTTCTCTGTTGGTGCTACGCCATTGATGGATACAGCTTTCATTTTGCTTGTTACGTACGGCAGGTCGATATAACCAATTGCGTTAGGTGTCGTTTCGATCGTCGTTTTCATGTCACCGCTCGAACCTACTTCTTTGTAGTTGTCCCCTTTGCTCATGAAGTCTTTACCATCGAGTGCTTTTTGTTGGAAGTTAACACGTGTACCTGATCCGAACTTACGGTTAACCACAACGATTTTACCGTCTGAACCGCCAACTTCTTTCCAGTTGGTTACTTTGCCGGAGAAGATGTCTTGCAATTGTTTTGTAGTCAGATTCGTTACACCCACGTTTGTATTTACTACCGCAGTAAACACAGTTACAGCTACCGGATGAGCGACCTGTCCGTCGAATTTTTTGAAGCCAGGAACATCTTTGGATGCATCCCAGTCTACCGCACCGATATCTGCAATGCCTTTGCGAACAGATTGTGGGCCAGTTACGGAACCCGCAGCAGATGCGGAGATTTTAACTTTTGGATTGTCTTTCTTGAATTCACTTGCAGCTTGAAGCGTCAATGGAAGGAGTGCAGAAGAACCATTGATGACAATTTTGCCTTTCTCCGTGCTTTTGGCAGCCGATGCTGTCATTGCACCACCAAGTCCACCAACCAGGGATACTGCCATCAACATGGCCGTGAAAGGTTTGATCCATTTTTTCATTGTAAAAAGCTCCTCTCGAATTTTGCGTTAAATTTTAATTTTCAGTACATTTTAGTTTTACTTCGTTACAGCTTTCCAGCTGCCGTCCGTTTGCACCAGTACTCGTCCGTTCTCAACAACTGCGAGCTGCGAACCCTTCACAACGATGGATGATACGTCAGAGGATACCGTGTAGAGCTTGGATTGTTGACCGGTCACCGTATCGATCGACAGAATCACGCTGTTCTTTTCATCCTGCGCAGCAAGTACGTATAAGGTACCGCCTGACAAAACTGCTTGTTCTACATCATGTTCGCTATACACCGTAACTGGTTTCTGGGATGCATCTACGGACATGAGGGAGGCATTACCATCCTCAGACGGTACACTCACGTAGTAGGCTTTCTGACCATCTGCGGAATAGATAAATACTTTATCATCCGTTGAAGTGGTTAACTTCACCGCAGCTGGTTTTTCAGAAGCGTTGTTATACGAAAATAATTGCTGTTGATTCGCCGAGAAATCAATATCCACATTGTCTGCATCTACATTCGTCGAATCTGCGGTTACTTTACCCAGAGTAGTTACGGTATAGACGAATCGTTTGCCGCTCAGTGACACATTCAGGTTTTCTTTGTAATCGACTTTATCTTCCACCAGTTTCTTGATGGTACCGTCCGCCAGATTCAAGTTCGCGATCACCGATCCTTTATCTCCTTGCAGGAAATAGATCGAACTCTCGTCCGCAGCCCAGACCAGTTCCGGTTTGATGCTTGTATCATTCGTAATGAGCTTGGAAGCCTTCGTTTTCAAGTCAATAACGTATACGGCTCCTTCTGCATTCGTATAGGCTGCTTGATTGCCGCTTGGGGATACAACGAGATCTGAACCACCTTCAGTCGTTAACAACAGCTCATATTTTCCAGTAGCCGTATTGATGAGATAATCACTTCTGCCCTCATCGTCATTTTTGGAGACAATTAGCTCATTTGCTCCGGCAAAACGCGGGTTCTCTGTACCTTCAATCAGAGCAATCGTGCTGACTTCAAGCTGACCGTTCTTCAAACCAACGGTACCGCCTACGCCTGCCACGAGCGGACGAAGTGCAACGTAGCTTACTCCTCCAATGATCGTAACCGGCTGATTCAGATTCACCTTAGCCCCGTCCACGACAAGCTGCTTGGACTTGTTCTGCAAGCTAACCGTGTGACCATTCAATTGAATCACCGTCGCTCCGTTTGCAATTTCAGCTTGTGCACCGATCGCTTGGATTACATCACGAACGGCTACAAGTGTTTCTCCATTTTTCACAATGGAACGTACAATGACACTGTTACCGTTTATGGTAAACGTGGAGTTTTTCACCTGAGCTGCACTCGTACTAGCTACAGATTTTGTTGCAGGAGCAGCCGATACTGCGTGAGCCACAGAGGTTGTTAATACTGTGGCTACCATGGACACTACTAACGTCTTCTTCATTGACATTGGCTTTTGTCACCCTTCTTTTCTCCATATAATCTTGCCTGATATTGCTGTGCCCTGCTTGGTGTGTTTGCATGTATCGTCTATATGAGAGCTAGTTCGCCTCATCCCCCCAAACTATCCACGTTCATAGTAAAAATGACCTATCACGTTTGTAATTATAGGAGGGATTTGTAAACAGGAAATCTTGGAATCGTTAACGCATTGTCAATGTTTTCATATAAACACATTCATATTGTAAAATTTTCATTACAATTCGGCTCGCCCCGTGATTGCAACAACAAATAACCCATACGAATTGCATGGGTCAAAGGTTATCGCATTTTTTTAAAGGGAAGCAAACGCCCGATCAAAGCCTGCCTTTGACTTGGCAAACCGTGTCTCCACATCCAGTTCGGATGCAGGTGCCAGCACTTCCTGAGCCACAACATCGTTATAACCGATGGCCTGCAGATTTTTCAGAAAACCTGTTAGATTAATGGTACCTTCTCCCGGATAAAGCCGTTCTCCGTCCTTCAATTCCTCAATAGGCAGGTCATAAGCATCATTGATGTGTACGTGAACCACCTGCTCCTGCTTTAGCTTCAGTAGCTCATTCATCTCCATCCCATTCGTGTGCCAGTGATACGAATCGACGAGCAGACCCACATTAGGTGCATGTATCGTATCGACCCAGTCCAACGTATCCCCTACACGCCAAAGAAACGGATTCTTCCATTGCGTACGCAAGTGATGACATCCTACAAACTCCAGTCCGAGCCGGATACCATAAGCATCCAGAATATCAGCACAAAGTCTTAGTCGTTTGGTCGCTACAGCCATAAATGTCGCTGCAGGCTGATCGGTAGAGGGGAGAATGTAGGTACAGCATTTGTCTACGTTCAGTGCGGCAGATGCTTCGGCCATCGCGACGAGATTCGGCAGCCCCTCTCGGAATTGTTCATCGTCTGAGCGCCATTCTACTGGAAAATCCGCTGAGCCAATGATAACCTGATTGCTTTCCAGCAGATGCTGGGCTTGTCCTATGCCATACGTCTGTAAGAATGAGAGCGGATTCAAATCAACTGCCCCAAAACCATACCTGGCAGCATACGTGATATATTGTTCATCGGATTCCAGCTTGCCAAGTCCTGCCTTGGTCAATCCCTTAATCATCCCTTCGCCTCCTGTCAGTCCTTTTAGATGCTTATTCCATTGTATACGAAATGCCTACTCCCCAACAGAACAAACGCAACCCTTCACCACACATTGCGTATTAAAAAGAACATTCGTTTACAGGAAAGGATTGGATATTCATCTGTGAATTCTCTATTAAAAAAACATGGGCCTACCCTCATTATGCTAGCTTGTCTTGCTGTTTTATCCATCATTGTCGGGATCAGTTCGAAATCTTATTTTACACAGCCTGTATTCTATATTGATCAACATAAATATGGTTCAGACCATGAGGACGGCACAACAATCACCTATAGAAGCCAAGATGCAGTCCCCATTCAGGTACAAGTCGAACAGCACAAACGTATCGTAACGATTGGCGAGCAGAATTTCACTGTAACTCAAACCGCTTCCAAGCCTATTTCAACGTATAATGTATTTTACCCTCAAGGGAACAAATATGAAGTCGAGCAACAACACGGCACTTTATTGAGTTATGATGAAAAAGGTCATATGGCTCCTCCGCAAAGTGACGTTCTAAACGGGGAACGCATAATTGCAGAGGGCGAGGAACAATATACACCGGTTATGCTCGTAACGGCCGCCTTCCCAGAGTACCACGAGAAACCAGGTATGCCTGCTTTTCTATTCCTCGCCATTGCCGTATTCATTTACGGATGGTGCACGTTTTATTACGAATCATTTCAGCGGGCTCTCTTCTGGATTTCCTTCCAATGGGTATGGGTGAATAATCCCGAGCCAAGTGATTTTTATTATGTTATGTGCAAAATAGGAGGCGTCCTGTGCATGCTCCTTGCCATCTGGACCGCATTTCAGGCATTTTAAAAACTTATAAGTTATAAGTCACACAAGCTGATGCAGGAATATATTCTTGCATCAGCCTCCTCTCTGCAAAAAAAACATTGCCCCACCAGAAGTTTCTGATGAGACAATGCCTGCGAATGGATTCTACTAGTATAGCGCGATGCTGTATTACATTTTTTGCAAAATACCTTTAACCAAGCCAATGAACGTTGTTTTCACTTTGGCTGCGACCTCAATCACTTCATCATGGCTGAGAGGTTGATCCAGAATACCACATGCCATGTTTGTCAGACAGGAGATTCCTAATACCTTCATGCCGCCATGAATGGCAACAATCGCTTCTGGTACAGTAGACATTCCTACAGCGTCCGCACCCATCGTGCGAATCATGCGAATCTCAGCAGGTGTTTCATAAGCTGGGCCACTCCACCACGCGTATACCCCTTGTTGCAGGCTTACATTTTGCTCTTCAGCAACCTGGAGAGCGACACTGCGCAATTCACGGTTGTACACTTGAGACACATCCGGGAAGCGCACGCCCAGATCAGCATTGTTTGGTCCAATCAGGGGATTGTTGCCAACCAGATTAATATGATCCGTAATCAGCATGAGCTGGCCTGGTTCGAAACCGGTATTGACCGCACCACAAGCGTTGGTGACGATCAGTTGTTCAACGCCAAGTGCCTTCATAATGCGAACCGGGAATGTTACTTCATCTAAGGTAAAACCTTCATAGTAGTGAAGGCGGCCTTTCATGGCTACAACGGTCTTCCCCATTAATTCTCCAATCACCAATTCATTAGCGTGTCCAATGGCTTCGGATTGAGCAAAATATGGAATCTCTGTATAAGGAATCACTGTTGCATTCTCAATCTCGTCCGCAAGTGCTCCCAGTCCTGAACCCAGAATCATACCTACCACTGGCTTGGAGTTGATCCGGTTTAATATGTAATCGCGTGCTTCCTGAATGTGTGCTGATTGATGCATAATAACGTCCTCCTGATAATCTGAATTGATATTACATATACCCTATTTATAAGCGTTACTTATCAAGTGTAATGAACAACGGCTCGGATGTAAATGGGTGTCCTCATTCTGTCTTCAATACACAATTCCGACAAGCTTTGTTAGGCTTTAACTCCAGACTGCAACGCGCCGAAGTAAGGCTTCAACATCGTTTCGAAAATTGCGTCTTGTTCTTCAATCTGCTCAACATACGTCCACAATAAACGTTCTTCTGTGTCGATGTTTATTACCTCAAACTCCATCTGCCGAGAGGCCCATATCGTGACCTGCCCCATAGCTCTCTCCGATTCATGAACATATCCAATGAAAGGATCGGGAGTACACTCCTTCTCATTTTCAGGATTTCCTTTTCTCTCTTCCGTAGAGATCTGGAGCACCTGCAGTTGTTCCTGTTTACGTTGCATCCAGCATCGGAATGAATCCAGCGAAAACGGTCGTGACAGCAATCCAGCACCTCCTCTCCAAAATTGTACACCAAATAGCCAATCCTCTGCCGGGACCGGCTCCATGGTACCATATGCTAATTCAGCGTATGACTCCCTCTACGTTTATACCAGTCTATCCCCATCATTAAGATAAACATCCAGAACGCAAATATCAGCGGTTTACCGATCCTTCCCTCTCCGAAAATAAAATAGGCCATTGCGAAATTTCCGATAAACGTTAACGCATTATTACGGATACTTTCCATCTTATTCAACTCCATCTTGAATTCAATTTATAACTCTTCAAGATATATCGTTTCGGCTCGATCTTCATTCCATTGAACCGCTGACTCACAAGACTACTCTATATTATTGAAAATTATAACATATACAGCAAATAATTAGATGTCATTTTCTTTTCATTTTGCTTATACATGCGTATACCAAAAAAAGCCGGCCTCACTCGGCCGACTTCTTTAGATCCTACTATAATTCGCTTCCTAACGATGATAACTCATCATTGCTGCTTCTTACTATTCCTTCACACTACCCAGTTGCAATCCGTGTACAAAGTACTTCTGCAAGAACGGATACACCACCAGGATCGGCAATGCCGCAACAATGGTAATCGCTGCCCGGATCGATATCGGCGTAACCATATTACGCGCTTGCCCCATATCAGCCCCGCTGGATACCGCAGCACTGCTGTTGGTATTCATAGAAGAGGACAGCAGTTTCATCAACTCGTACTGCAACGTACTCAGGTTTTGCTTGGATGAAGCGTACAGGAACGTATCAAACCAAGAGTTCCATTGCCCTACCGCAATGAACAACGCGACCGTTGCAAGTACAGGCTGACACAACGGTAAAATGATCGACATAAACGTTCTGAAATCGCCGGCACCATCAATCTTGGCTGACTCAATCAATCCTTCAGGCAACGTCTGGATATACGTCCGAATAACGATCATATTAAACGCACTGATCAGACCCGGAATGATGTATACCAGGAAGTTGTTAAGCAAGTGTAAATCTTTGATCAGGAAG
Source organism: Paenibacillus cucumis (ex Kampfer et al. 2016) (assembly GCF_019748695.1). Taxonomy (NCBI): domain Bacteria; kingdom Bacillati; phylum Bacillota; class Bacilli; order Caryophanales; family Paenibacillaceae; genus Paenibacillus; species Paenibacillus cucumis (ex Kampfer et al. 2016). Next base: position 145,152 of record NZ_JACLIC010000039.1, read on the forward strand.
TATGTTGGAATGAGACCTGCACTGAAATACATGGTCAATACAACGATAATCGTGATCGGTTTGCGCAGAATATAGTCTTTGCGGCTCAGCGTATATGCCAGCATGGAAGTGAGGAACAAGCTGAGAACAGTACCTAGTACAGTTCTGGCAACCGAGACCCCAAAAGCCGCGAATATGGTTCCACCCGCAAATACAGCTTTGTAGTTTTGGGTAGTCCACTCCCTCGGCAACAGATAGATTCCGCCCCGAATCGTATCGTTACCCGCATTAAAAGAAATAGCCAGTGTGTTCAAAAATGGATATAAGGTTACTACTGCAATAAAGATCATCAGCAAGCCGTTAAATGTGTGGAAGACAATCGGCTCAACTCGAGATTTGTTTATTCCCATCGATGTGTCCTCCTCATATTAATCGGTCTTCGCCGAATCGTTTGGATATTGAGTTAGCCGCAAATATCAGAGTGATACTGACGACCGTTTTGAATATACCGGCTGCGGTAGCTAGTGAATAGTTACCGATCTGTAGCCCGTATTTCAAGACAAAGATGTCAATGGTCTGAGACCAGTCAACAACGACACCATTTCCAAGCAAGTACTGGACTTCGAATCCGGCTTCCAGAATCCATCCCATGTTCATAATCAACAAGATGATGACGATGGACTTGATGCCAGGCAACGTAACATACAACATTTTTTTATACCGGTTAGCTCCATCAATCTCAGCCGCTTCATAGAGTGAAGGGTCAATGGAAGTGATCGCAGCCAGATAAATGATTGCATTCCAGCCGACTTCTTTCCACACGTGTGATGCACCGACAATACCCCAGAAATACTCTGGAACGCTGAGCCACATAATCGGTTCTTTAATGAATCCCAGCTTCATCAGCACCACGTTCACAATCCCGCCATCAACCGATAACGAACTGGCTACAATGCCCGTAACGATGATCCATGACAGGAAGTGAGGCAGATATGAGATTGTTTGAATCGTGCGCTTGTACAGCTTGTGTTTGATTTCATTCAGCAAAATCGCAAAAACAATGGCTGTTACAAAGCCAAGAATCATGTTAATTAAACTCATCGCGATCGTATTGCGAAGCACGTTCAGAAACGCGTCGTCCGTAAGCAGAAACTTGAAGTGCTTAAGTCCGACCCACTCCTGTTGCGAGAATTTCTTCGCTGGACTGTAATTCTGGAACGCCATAACCCAGCCCCAGATCGGATAATACGAGAAAACCAAAATATAAGCGACGATGGGCAGAGACATAAACATCAGTTGTTTTTGACTGCGCAGGCGCTTCATCAGAGGCGTCTTGGTCACAACGGTTGGAGCAGATTTTTCCTGTATGGCTCCCGGCGTATTCGCCATCTTTCACTCCTCCTATCAACGTACAGCGGATTTTAGGGATGAATTGCTCGGAAGGCACAAGGCATGATTTACATCCATGCACCTGACACCTTCCGAGCTAATCCAACAGCCGCTTTTATTTATTTCACGGTCCAGTTCTGAATCCGCCATTGTAATTGCTCATTGATTCGGTCTTCATACGCTTTCACGTTGATTTTCTTGTAAGCGTCCACATACTCGCTCCAGATCGAATCAAATTGATCTGAATTAGACATGATCGCTCTAGGCAAGTACTTCAGCGATGTATCGGTCATTTGTTTGTTGGCTACCGAAGCATCTGAACCTTCTTTCAAGTCTACTTGCCATGCTGGATAATACACTGGGTTTTCAGGTGCAGGAGAGAAGAAATCACTCCATGTTTTGAAACCGTACGCATCCAGCAATTCTTTATCCTCTTTCTTCAAGCCATCATAGAATTCTTCAGGCTGATTGGTTGCACCAATCGCGTTGCCATCCGAGAAAGTACCTTCCATTTTCGGTGCTGCACCGTAGAAACCTTCTGCTTTGTTAGCCAGTTTCCATGCCGGGTCTTCCTGCTGAAGACGTTGTTCAGGTGTACGATAGAATCTGCCTTTATCGTTAACCATGTAGTCTACGCCCTCTTCACCCCAAGACAGCAACTTTTGATACTTCTCATCCATCAACTTATCCAGGAATTCCAGGATTGCAACAGGATCTTTAGCATCTTTACTGATACCAAAACCGTTGTTCAAGTTGATAACTGGACGATCCAGGTAGTGATCCTTAATGCTTGTGTCATATACAAGTGGGAAACCAACATACGTTTCACCAATTTTGTTCTGAGCTACGAGCGGATCTTCACCTTGCTGGAAGTTCCAGTGTTGGTCAAACATACCGACAACACGTCCAGATGAGATTTTAGCCAGATACTGGTCATAGTTCTGAACGAAAGCTTCTTTATCAAGCAGTCCTTCATTATAGAGACTGTTCAGCTCTTTATAATATCTTTTCGAAATATCTTTATCCGCGAATACGCTTGCAACACCTTTATCATCAACCACAACCCCGCCATCATTCGGATGACCTGTCAAATGCTCTGGCGGATTGAGCAGTGGAAAGGTTCTCCAGTCGGAAGCCAAAGTTGTGAAACCAATCGTTGGCTGTCCATCCGCTGTTGTTGGATGTTTTGCAGTATAATCACGAATCAGTTTCATATACTCATCAAGTGTTTTCGGTGTTGGATATCCGGCTTCTTTCAGTACCTGCTTTTGAATCCAGAACGCAGGACCGGAATAGTAGTTACTGATGAACTCACCCGTGTATACACCGTAGTTTGGCAACCAGTAGATATGTCCATCACTGGAATCTTTCATCCGTTCCCAGTCTTTTGCGTAATGCTTTTTGAGATTTGGAGCATGTTGCTCGATCAGATCCTCCAGTGGAATAACCGCGCCGGCCGCAACCAGTTTGGTATCTGCTGTAATCAGATCCGGGTATTCTCCACCCGCAACCATAACACCTAGCTTCTGTTGCAAGTCACCGACCAGAAACTCCATGTTTAGTTTGACACCCAGCTCATCTTCAATCTTTTTGTAGATGCGGTTATCCGCTGCCGGTGCCTGATTTGGTGTACCAATAAATGCCGAGATGTTTAATACTTCCTTACCATCGGGTGTCGTCGTTTTGGCCTCTTCTCCACTGCATCCTGCCAGTGCCAGAGTTAGTGCCAGAACAAGAGAAACGGAACCCCAAAGTTTCTTTTTCTTCAATCCCCCCATGTATTGCGCCTCCTTGGAAGTGGTTTGCCTTACTGATTTCATTATGAGGAAATGTATGCGGTTTCAAAATAAACAGATTTAAGCATCTCCCCCCCTTAATTGCAGGAGGTCTTGAACCGGATCATACCTCCTTATATTTGCTCTACTTAGCATGCTTAAGGCGATACTCAGCCGGTTTCAGCCCTGTTCTCCGCTCGAACTGTTTCAGGAAATGCTGGTAACTCTTATAACCAACCTGCTCTGCAATCGCACATGAAGCATCGTCTGAATCTCTGAGCAGTCTCATCGCTTCCTCTATCCTAAGATCATGTACCATGTCCAGAACACCCTTGCCATATTTGCGCATAAAAGATTGGCCCAGATGCACAGGATGCATGAAGAATCGCTCGGCAAGCTCCTTAATGGTAAAGGTCTCTCTAAAATGCGCTTGCAAGTATTCAGCTACCATCGCCTGTGTTCCACCAAGCTGTTTTTGACGTAGAGATGATGCCACAGCTTGACACTTCAAGCAAAACTTTTCCATCATACTCGCTGATTTTTCGATGTTCCAGTGATACCGGTCATCGGAATGAAAGGCTGTATCCAGCAACAGATCCTTCGTTTCTCCTCCAAGCTCCTTGCATAGAGAAAAACCGCGGAATAAAATATGGGTCATGAATATGTGCACAAATTCAGGTGCAGTCTTGTTCATTACAAATTGATGGAATGCTTCTCTAATCGACAGACTTAATTGTTCTGGCGAACCGTTTTCCAGATGCTCCATAATGAGATCCACTTCACGGAGAGATTCGGGATTAAATCTTAGACGTTGTTCCTGAAGATCTTCGGCGAATAGCAAATTCCCTTGGTGCAGAAACAAAAAACGCTCCGTCTCGATAGCCATACTTCTGGAAAGAGATAAGGCTTCCGGTTGCTGCACAGGCAAACCTACGGCAAACTGAACTCCGTCTGGAACAACTTCATTTAAGTCAGACAACAACCTTTCCGCAAAATCCCGATGATCTCTTCCTTGCCATGTTTCTAACTCTGAGGACACTTCACCCCAGACAATACCGCAGGTATCCTGTTCATTTTCCACCACATAACAGCACGGTTCACGGCTTACGGTCTCATGAATCATCGAGCGAATCTGACCAGAATCAGCACGCTGAAATCTCACTTTCACATACGTCCACTTCTGAGCTTGCTCATACAAATGAGCGATATCGTGAGCCATCTGTTCTGCATCCTCAACTTCCTGTCCGGTAACCAGTGTAGCCAAAACATGCCGGGTTTCCTGTACTTTGGCCTGTTCACGAACAACTTCGCGCTCTTGCTTCTCCTTCAACTCCTGCGCCAGTCGCTCCAGCATATCGTCCGCTTCCATCGTATCCACAGGTTTGGTTAAGTAATTGCTGACGCCAAGACGAATAGCCTGCCTCGCGTAATTAAAATCGCTGTAGCCACTTGTAATGACAAACATTGTGGAATCGTGCCCCAGACGGCGTGCCTCTTCAATCAATTCCAGTCCGTTCATCGCTGGCATATGAATATCCGTGACAACCAGATCAGGTTTACTCGTACGGATCGCTTCGACTGCCTCTTCTCCATTCGTGCACACACCGTTAATTTCAAAACCGAATTTTCGCCAATCAATTAACAACTGCAGGCCTTCAATCGCAAACGGCTCATCATCCACCAATAGTACTTTATACATCTTGCTGTCCCCCTTTGTTCATCAGTCACAGTCTATCTGTCGGAATATGAAATCCGGCTTCCGTACCGCTGCCCTTCTCACTGCGAATCGTGAACGTTGCATCCCCTTCATAAAATAATTCCAGGCGGCGATAGACATTACGAATGCCCACATGTGAACCGTCCTTCGCCTGATCCGAGCGTACGTCCTGTATTAATTGCCGCAGTTTATCCTGCTCCATCCCGATCCCGTTATCGATAACACGAATAACCAGTCCGGATTCACCTAGCTTTGCGGTAATATGAATTAATCGCCCATTTTTGCGTGCTTGCAATCCATGTTTGCACGCATTCTCCACCAGCGGCTGAATACTCATACGCGGAATACGTTTGCCCGCAGCCTTTGGATCAATATCCAGAGTATAATCAAACAACTCTCCGAATCTGAACTTCTCAATTTGAAGATAAAGTGTTGTGAATTGTAACTCCTCTTCGAGTGGGATCAAGTTGTCTGATCTGCTGAGCAACTGTCTCATGAGTAAAGATAAGCTTTTAATAATCTCAGATACTTCGGTATAGCCGTTTTTAGTGCTTACGACGAGTAATGCGTTCAGTGTATTAAACAGAAAATGTGGATTCATCTGGCTCTGGAGCATAGATAACTCCGTTCGGACTTGATCCAGTTCCAGATCCTTGTGCCTGATCTCCAGTTTGTACACGTCGTTAATCAGGGAATGGATTTTGCTGATCATCATATTAAACGTGCGAATTAACCCGCCAATCTCGTCCCGACCTTCCTGGATCTCGATCAGGTCAAAACGTTCATTCCGCACTTTCTCCATATGCCGTGACAATTTACGGATACGGTAGTGGTACGAACGCAAAATAAAGTAAATGAGCACCGAGGGTACGATGACACTGATAATCGCCAGCCACAAAATGGAATTACGCGCTTCGTCCAACAACTGATCCACATGCCGCGTATCCGCAACACCGATCAGCTTCCAGCCGTCCAGATAAGCCAGATTACCAAGTGACTTCTCCATGATATATTCGGACTTCGCATCGGAAGACCATCCCTCTGCCGGGAAGCGTGCACTGGAAACGACCGGACGGCTATTTCCGTCCACAAGTCTGAGCTGCAGGCTGTTTGTCTCCCGATTAAGGATGCTGTAAATGCGATTCACTTCGAGATCAATTTTGGAATACTTCGCGTAGGTAGCATATGAAGTAAATGTCTTCATTTTCCCAATAACACTAATTCGCTTCCCGCGGCTAAATCCAGACTGTTCTTCGTAATCAATAACTAAAATATCGCCGTTTGCTTGATTTAACTGCTCCATGCCCGGCAACGATGTCGTTTTGTCCTTCATGACAATGTAGTGACTACCGGTCTGAATGGTATCGTTATCCGTATAAATTCGGACTTCCAAAATATTGGCCGACATATACCGTGTCAATTTGTCACGCAGGAAAACATGATATTCGTTGTAATAATCCACAGGTGACGCGTAGGTACGATCCAGAGCTTCATATAAGGAATCATCGGCGGCAATCATACGGCTTAGCGCCACGCTCTCATCAATCATACCAACCAATTCTCCTGCGGCTCTATCAATCGATTTGCGCAGATTTTCCTGTTCCCGTACTTTGATATCTGCAGATGTTCGTTGATAGAAAAACAGATTAATCGCAATAATCGGTAGCAGAATACTGACCACATAGATCAGCAGAAATTTATATCGAAGGGGGATGTCGTTTACCGTATGAAAAGTCCTCTTCTTCTTATGCACATAATCACCCTTGGTTGTTGTTTTTATATAGAGATGGAAGCTCACCTGTAAGCGCTTTAAATTTTTCTGTAAAATACTCCGCATCATGATAGCCCAATTCAAATGCAATATCTGAGATTTTCATATTAGTTCGGCGGAGCATCCTGCGTGCCTCTTCAATACGAAGACGATGAACATATTCACTGAAGCTGACTCCCATCTCACGCTTGAACTGCTGACCTAGATAAGCCGAGTTGACATGAATGTGATTAGCGAGCTGCTGCAGTTTGATTTTGGTACGATAATGCTCCTTCAGATACTGGACAGCCTCTGCCACCAGACTACTGGAACCCGGATCAGCCTGAGCCATTGAAGCAAACGTTTCCGTAATCCGAATAAACAATTTCTTCAAGTCCCCCATGAACCAACTCTCTGTATGATGCCAGGTTCGCACTTGGAGAAGGGTCTGATCTGCTCCGATCATGCTATATCTGCGTAGTAGTTCTCCATGGATGTATCTGACTGCGCTTTGAGCCCAGATCATCGCGGCCCGAGATTCTTGTATCTCCTGTAGCATATCATCAACAGAGCGAGCAACGCCTGTTACATCTCCTGCCTCGATTAAAGCGATAAACTGCCGCGCCCGCGATGCCATTTTCTCCAGATCCGCCTCATCCAGCATGCCGCCCTCATCCGTAGTTGAGTCCAGTATCTCCATGGCGTGATATTGCTCTTCCGCAAGCTTGATCTCTATTTCCTGCCGCTGGGTATCCAGCGGTACGATCAGGTTCCGTAATAACTCGTGAATTTCTTCTGGCACCAAAGGTTTGAGCACATATTCATTCACCCGATATCGTATCGCCTGCTGTGCATAACCAAACTCGGAATACCCTGTTACGATCACGATTTGGGAATCATATTTTAACTCTTCACGCATGGTTCGGATCAGCCCCAGTCCATCAAGCACGGGCATCTGGATATCGGTTACCACCAAATCCGGATTTACATGATTGATCAGTTCCAGTGCTTCTTCTCCATCGGTCGCAGTTCCACACAACTCATATCCGCAGCCTTGCCAATCGATCATCGTTTTCCAGCCTTCCAGCATAAACGGCTCATCATCTGCTACAATGACCTTGTACATTGGATTCACCTGCCATTTCCCCTTTTTTTCTCCAGTATGGCATCGTACCGTCCATGTGACAATGCTATTATTCGAATATATCTGCTCTATATATAAGATACTTCAAAAAAGCCTTACAGGCTTAACCCTTTTTATGGGGTCCGCATGTAAGGCTGTAATTCCGAAACACTCAGCAGAGCGCTGTATGCTTAGCTTAAACGTATATCTAAATTGAGCCTGAAATTTTGCCTTAGCTTTCTTCTTACTTTTGCCCGAGAATGCGCCAAAATGAATCCTTCGGTTGCTGCTTGGTATCGAACACAAATGGCCAGTTTTTGCGGCCACGTACCGGGAAATTATCCAACCACGTATAATGATCAGCCGCACCCCAGAATGTTACAGAAGTAATATTGGATTGATACTCCCGGAACAGCTTGAAAATCTCCTCATACCGTTTCTCCTGAAGCTCCATCATCTCAGACGTTGGCTCTGTCAGATCAGTTCGCGTATCATCATGTTGAAACACAGATACATCCAATTCAGTGACGTGAAGCTGCACATCCAGTGAAGCATAACGTTCAATGGCTTCACGGATCTCTTCTATGGACGGTCCATGAATATTCCAGTGACCCTGCATTCCTATACCATGAACCGGAACCCCTTGATCCAGCAGTGATTTTACTAGATTGTATATTTTCTCCCGTTTGACCGGATTAGTCTCGTTGTAATCGTTGTAAAACAGCAATGCATCAGGATCAGCTTCATGAGCCATATGGAATGCCTGTGCCAGGTAATCTTCTCCCAGCAATCGCAACCATTTTGTATCTCGCATGATCACGTCAGTCTTGTCTTCGATCGCCTCGTTTACCACATCCCATGCGTAGATCTGTCCTTTGTAACGGCCAACAACGGTATCGATATGCTGCTTCAAGAGGGACAACATCAGTTCCCTCGAAGCCGGTCCGCCGGAAGCATCCTCAAACACCCATGCCGGCGTCTGGTTGTGCCATACCAACGTGTGACCACGTACACCTATCGCACGGCCCACTGCAAAATCAACGATCTCATCTGCTGCCTCAAACGTATATTCATGTTCTCGCGGATGAACTTCTTCAAACTTCATCTGATTCTCCGCAGTAACACTATTGTAGTGCTTCGCAATAAATTCCCCTTCGGATTGTAGCATTCTTGTATGTACTGCTGCACCTATTTTGAACGCATCGGCATAAGCAGTATGTAGGGACGGAATTTCGGTAGACATCCTGGTTCCTCCTCGCAGATTTATTTCTTCATCATAACGGAAAATGAATGCGCTTTCCCTGAACAAAATAAACCTTCTCCCCCCTGAAATTCTACCAATTTCAGCACAAAAAGAAGAAATGCAGGCAATATACGTTATAACTTGTCTATCTGTAGCAAAGTCACTTGCTTCACTGTACATGCCGGGCTGACTTGTTCTTCGGAGAGTACATTAAGCTTGATCAGGCTTTTCAGCTTATGGCTGTCCACCTTGGACAGCAGCCTCCAAATCTCCGGGTCGGGCAGGGATGCATATAGCTTCTGATCGTCATATTCCTTGCGGTGCTGGAGCACCGTTTTCACCTTATATCCGCCTACTTCGGTCTCATATACGCCTTGCTGAGCACAGTATGCCACAATCTCATCTCTCAATACAGATAACTGTTGTTCGATCTCTTTCTGCTGCTGTTTCAGATCAAAGTAAGTCTGTACCTTCTGTTCCATTACTCATCACGCTCCTCTACTACCATAGGTATGCAGAAAATGTGAGTTTAGGACAGGCTTGTAGGTCACCTTAAAAAGATATTTCGAATACCAAATCGTAATTTTAGGACTTTAAGAAAAAATTCTATAGAGAGGATATTTCATTTACAACAAGTCTGCTTGGAGGTAAGGGTTATGAGTAGCTACATCAAACACTCGCCGCATGACTTCTACATTTCTCGGAACATCGCCTTCGCGCGAGAGCAACACCCAGCGTAACCAGGCCAATGCTTCAAAACCCTCCTCCTCATCCAGCGTATCGCCGGCAACCGCTCGTAATTCGCCCTGATAAAACCTTCCAAACTCTCTTCCGTTATAGATGGTGATTAGAAAAACAGACCATGCCGCATCATATCTCGGATCTCCGTACTGTCCGTTGGTCCAGTCTATAACGGTGTATTTTCCATTCATCTCTAGAATATTTCCTAGGTTGTAGTCACCATGAATGAAGTGATCCTGTCTGATCTTTACACGTTTCATCAAGTCATGAACAATGTGATGGATATCTTGGTGCTTAGCAACCTGAGGAAAAAAATAGTCGACGAAATTGTAATGAGGAATGTAATCTTGTTTTGCTTCTTTCCTTTGTGGCTCTTTAACACGGACTGGATGCTGGTGGATATCATTCAAAATCTGAGCAAGCCGTCTTAATATCCCTTGATCTAGCCGGGTAACCGGCACACCATCGTAACTTGTGAGCAGCACTTGATTCTGATGCTCATCTGTTCCCCAGCCATATGGCTGGGAAACCTGAATCCCGCTTTGTGTGAGACTATGCAACAACTGATATTGTTTTCTAATATCCGGGCGTGAGTCCTTATTCCAGATTTTCAGTACATACAGCTGATCATGAAGTTCAACACGCATAACATCCGCTTCCAATCCAGGCTTAAGCGGGATCATCCGATGCTCCTGACCTATTCCTTGCCGAATCGCTTCATCCAGTTGAACCCAGCGAATACTGCTAAGTTGTATCACTTGTACTCACCTCACGGCCCTTTACCATGGTTAGGTTCAATCAATCCTTTGCCTATAACATTAGCAGATACGGGCTCTCGGCCAAGTTCTCTTGCCCATACAGATAACTGCCCTATATGATGAATTTCATGTGCAATTACATGACGCATAACTTCGCCCCAAGCATCGATATGCACGTGTCCGTCGGTTCGGCGGTCGATGTAAGTTCTCTTTTCCATGCTCGGCTCCCACAATAAAACAAATGCTTCTACATCTTGATGTAGCTTGCGGTCCAGCTCACGAACAGCTTCGAGCGTCTGGTAGTTTGCAAAATCCTCCGCAGTATCCGGTTTTCCTTGTAACAGTTGAAGCCAGCTCCACTCCACATCAATGATATGAAAAAAAGTCTTCAGGATACTTCCCACACCACCTGTACGCGGTCGAAGCAATTCTTCTGACGGCAGGTCTGCACACCATGCATACCACTGTTCACGCACGATCCAGTTGTATCGAAAAAAGGTTTCCATACCGTAGCCTCCTATGTTGCTGTACTCAGGTCATTAAAGCTTCTTGATCAATTCAATAGATTATTATTCACTCCACTGATTTCTTAGTTAATCTTTTTTTGATATAGACAATCACATGTATTCCAGCATAAATAAATAGAACATTCACGAAATAAACCAGTAAATTAATATGCATATTGGATATAAACCAGATTGATCCGTTTGAATTCGAGACATGATAATCCGTCAAAAAACGAAGCGGGAATCCATACTCGGTTCGTAAAGGTTCGTTATCATTATTCAGCGTTCCCGGAATAAAAAAGACAGCCAATACAGCAAGCCAGGCCGAAAGATTGAATATTTTTTTGTGTATCTTCATTACGTCTCCTCCTGTTCCTCCTTAGCCAGATCTCCTCCGTAATAGGTTCCCTCCAGCTTTTGATCCAGGTAACTCTCCAACGCCTGATGGTGCAGTGCGTACCTCGAAATTTTGCTAAAACGGCCAATCTTCGTAACATAAATCTGTTTGCCGTTGTATTGTATCATGACCTGATTGTTATGCTTCAATCTCAGAGCGATGCCCATATGAATGCTGCCCTCAATGCGATCTACAGCCGTCTTCGCTGAGGCTGGAGCTTCATTCAACCAATCAACAACTCTGCTTGTTTCTGCTTCATTTAAAACAGCCTCATCAAAACGGATCTGTACTCCGCTGCCACCCTTGGTATATATCGCTTTGCTCGTATCTGCATGGACAATCTCCGCGCTAGATAAAGGGGTTTCAATATCCACAAACCGGTTGTTCATAAAAAAGAAGTACAGGGCTAGCGCTGCTACCACAGTGCCCATAACCAACCAAAATCGTTTGATATTTCGTGTGTTATTCATTCTTCATCACCTCGTAATGTGTGCCATGTCCACCACATGAGCAAACATGCTCAACACCGAATTATGATTTTCAATAATCTTCTGTTCCACGTTTCCACGGGCTCCCACTATTCTTATAATAAAAACAACCTGAATTGAACTTTAGTTACAACCTATTTTATCATTTATTCATTTGCGCCCTCCCTTCATCGATCAGATGTATGAGTGTGGAACCATTTCCGCAACTGATTTATATGCGCCTGATGATAACGATTGTGGTCAGCCATGTGCCAAAGTCCCCAGCGAACAGAAGCTTGCTTTTCATTCGTATGCCCGAAAGTAACTACGATATCCATATCCGCATCCGTAAGAATTGTGCATGTTTCCTGTAGCATGTTCATGATCAACTGATGTTGAGAAATAAGTGTGTCTCTGGATATCCCCGCTATGAAAGGAAGTTTGTTATTTTCATCAATCATGGGACCGTATTGCTCCAACATATCGTAAGGTAACGTTTTTCCTTTGATGCGATACACCCAGTTCAGGTCAACGAACGTGATATGTCTCAGTAACTGAGCTGTACTGTTATATAGGTTGCCAGGTCCTCTGTAATCGACCTCATCCTGTGACATGGAATCCGTGATGGATTTCAGACGATCACTGTTCTCTTTAACCGCGGCGAAAAGCATCCCCGTGACAGAAGGCATATTTCCCTCCCCTTTTAAATCATGAATCATACCCTCACCTCTTCATTAAGCTATCGTTACTGTCTCTCTTTCAATAAAGACTTAATTTCCTTTAACTCTTCCAAAATCTCTTTCGTATACTGAGTATTTTTGGATGTATCAATGGCTGTTTTGATGACATATTGACCTAGAATTAAAAGTACAAGTAAACAAATAATCACAAAAAATATAATGATCTTCTCCTCTTTTTTCGGAAATAAAGAGGGCGATCTCGTTAGACCGCCCGCCCTCTACAACATTTCTTTTTCGAGTTGATTTCCATGGAACGCTTTCAAAATAAAATCCTTATCTGGAACGTTCAGGTGCTCATACGCTTGAAGATACTGCCTGTTGTCATAGGGAACCGCTGTAAATCTCAGATCCAGACGTTCCTTCTGAAAATCCACAATTCCGTATCTTGCCACCGCAAGATCATTGCATCCCAATGCTCCAGGATTCATGTAAACCCGCTGCTCTGTTCTGAAATAATGCAGTATGTGATAATGTCCAAAACAGATCAAGTCATAAGGTGTTCCTTTATATTTTACATCCCATTTCACGCCTGAGGGTTCCCGGTCAATCGTATCCAGCTTGTTATCATTCATATGATAATGAGTCAAAAGTATATGATGTCCTTCGACTTCTTTTTCGATTGATTGGGGCAGGTTCTGTATTCTCTTGATCGATTCCTGACTCAGCTGACCGCCAACCCACTCATGATGATCCTTCATTCCTTTGTGTCCTTCTAGTGGCCCTCTGCCTTGAAGCAAATGAAGCACAGCGGCTTCGTGATTCCCTGCAATGGCTGTCATATGCTCGCGGCTATACAACATTTCGATGACTTCATTCGAATAAGGACCAATACCAATCATATCCCCTAAACAAAATATTTGTTCAATGTCCCCCTGTTGATCGATATCATTTAGCACAGCTTGAAGCGCAGGAATATTTCCATGAATATCGGTTAAAATGGCCGCCTTCATTCCGCTTCCTCCTCTGGTATATACATCGTCTGAATCTCCTGAACACCCTGTACAAAACCCAGATTCAGATATGCCGACTCGGCATCATTGCCTTCCATCACATACAGTCGTAAAAATGGATAGTGCCCCTTGAGCATCGTTAATGCTCTTTGTAACATTTGGGTAGCAATTCCTCTGCCTCTGTACGAGGGGATTACGCCTATACTGTATACCGCAGCCTGATTGTCCTGTAGACATAAGCGGCAGTTGGCGACCAGTTGACCTGATGCTTGATCGTATACCAATGTAGATGCCTGAGTCAGGATTTCATTGGTATAATTAGGATCTTCGTCAGGTGTAAAATCTTCAAGAGAGCTCTGCTTTCTGCGCGTTGCTTCTAGACTTCCACCGAAACTTTCCAGATCACACTGGGCGATTTCCTCTTCGTTTACATATTTGAAACCGCCTGATGCTTTTCCAATAATCTCTGGGCTCTTAACAGTCACCCTGCTGTCCCAATCCACCTCGAAATGATCCGTAGGACGCTGCATCCAGCGGCATCTGAATTCGGCCGGCCAGAATCCCGCTCTCGCAAACCAGTCCACTTGACCTGGTAGAATCTCAAATGTCAGAATTCGTTTACTCCGATCCGACCACTGCATTAATTTCTGTTTCAGCAGCTTGACGATCTCAAAGCCTTGCTGGAATGGCGGAATGAGAAACAAATGATACATCTTGTTAGGCTCCATTCGCACACCACCTATTTTACTTTCCCCGCGATAGATCCAGTACGCACTGCATCTTGAGGAACTGAATTCTTCTTCCCTAAAAAATCCGACGTATCCCATATCATAATAGATGGTACAAAATAATCCCCACTCCGTAACATCCGCAAGGCGAATCGAGTATTCATCCGACAGATCATATTGAAGTGTACCTGCAGACCATTCTGTTAAATGCATATGTCCTTCCTCCTAAGCCGGGTATCCGATTTCTGCAATGTCCTCTTCCAACTCATCTAACTCGATCTCCGGGTTTAATGCCTGTAACAGTTGTTCGTTTAACGGTTTCATGTCAAAAACATGCCAGATCGGCTCTAGATCAAGTTCAATCTCGTAGTAATTCTGGGCCCATGCATGGTAGTGCTCCGCACCGCCCACAAGAACTTGAAGTAGAGCATAGGCTTCATCCGCGAGCTGTTGACTCGAAATCCATTCATTATTTCCCTTTTCATTCCAGATGCAGAAGCTGGTCAAATCCATCATAAAAGCAGGCTCGTCCAGAAACGTTGTTTTGAAATCTGCCGGCACACCCTTCAATACATCACCAAGTTGATCTTTATGTAGGGAAGCATAAGCTTTGTCGTAACCTTTGATGATTAAACGGTTGCTCGAATCAAATAACGCGAAATAGTGATCTCCCTCCCCATCTCTCATCGAAGCCATCTGTTCGTTCGCATCCCACTGCGCATTGTACGAATAATACCTGTACTCCCATTCTGGCATTAGAATTGCATCCAGCATCGCTACTGCCTTGAAGATTCGCTGACATTCAGAAATGCTGGGCAATTGATGGATAAAATCAGAAGTATTGCTCATTTTCTTACCTCCCGAGTAATCGAACTACCTATCAATGAAATAATGACATATGCAAATGCCTGGATCACAAACATCAGCGTAACAAACGCCACCGGAAGACCGCTTTCTGAACTAAAATCATTCATCAAATCGATAACAACCTGCCGGGGTCTGGACACGATATCCCATGAATTCCAGCGATTAAATCTCCCGATATATACGCCCAGACCACTTAGAAGTAAAATGAATCCGACAATAACCCAGCAAACGAACCTGTGTACGAACAATTGCAGCACATGTTCTATTTGCCTTATAGAACATGTGGAGAGCATCAACCCTAAAATAGCTACACCAAACGTAAGGGCCAGACTGTACCAGAAATCCATCTCGAACCAAAAAGCACTCTCAGGCTGAGCAATAAAATACCGGAATGCATGCAACATTTCTGTAAACAGATAGGCCGCATTAGGCAAAAAGAACAGCCAGATCATTCCGAGCAAACCTGTCAACAACATACCCATCCATCCGGGTCTCACAGCCTTACGTCGAAAGATAAGAGCAATCATCGTTGAAATGAGAAACGGAACCCATGCCAGAAACATATCCCAGTCTAGGAAGGCATACATATTCGATCCTGACTTTGCACGCAGATACACCGCAATGCCAAGACAGCATAACGTCATAAGCAGCAATGTGAACGCTAAGGCAATAAATCTATTGTTCAAAATTCGATCATGTTTATCTATCATCTTGTTGGATTAGTCCTTCTTCTGGAAATAAATTTATAGATATTTTTTAAAGGCTTTGCTGGACTCGCCATCGTATCCTAGCTTTTGATAAAATTGATGGGCCCCTTGCCTAGAAGCCCCGCTAGCGAGGAGGATCTTGGATGCATTCATCTGCAAACATACCTGTTCCACATGTTCCATTAATTCTGTTCCGTATCCGTTGCCCTGCATCTCGCTAGACATAACGACCCTTTCAACCAAACCAAACGGCCGATTTCCTGCCAGAGCGTCTAGGCAGATATGTAAATGTGCCGTACCTACCACCTGCTCCCGGACTTCGTACACAAAAAGGAAGCTGTGTTCGTGAAGCCGGATCTCTTCAATTCGTTCAGCCAGCACCTCAGTATGCGCGTGGTTAGGCAACAGCTCCCTGTACAATTTGTCAATAGTTGCTGCATCCCTGGCTTCGGCTTCTCTGATCATTTTTTGCCACCTCTACTCTCTAACTTGATAACCTAAAATAATATCGCCGTTATCCTCCAACTCACCTGTTTCCTGGAACCCACTACGCTTGTATAGTGCATTAGCCGCAACATTATGCGGAATATGAGATACCCTGATTTGCCGACAATCCCTTCGCTCCTGCAACATGTGAATAACTTCTTGGATGGCACGTTTCCCATAACCCTGCCCCTGATGTTTCCCATCAATCATAAAACGAAGAATCCAATAATGCCCATCTGTATAGATCTCGTTATCAAATAAAATAAACCCGACCATCTCATTCCCTGCATAGATCCCGTAAGGTCTTGAAGTTACTTCCTTGGTCGCATGGATTAAGGAATCCGCATTGCTCGCTACCAGTGTGAGCTGATCTTCCCTCGGTTGCAGAAGGATACACTCACTTTCATTTTCCTGTGTAATCGGTTGCAAAGTGACTTGTTTCTCTATCATGTTATCACGCATATCTCATTCTCCTTCAACTATGACTCCTTCAATTTTCTTCATCAGTATAATTTCTAATGGCTGTGTATCTAACAGTAAAGCTCCTGCATCCACATATCCAATTCCACGATAGAAATGTTGAGCACTCTCATCAGACTGCGTAGAAGTCATAACCGTATCAAAGCCCTTCTTTTTCATTTCATTTTCCCAATACTGTACGACACGTTGTCCTGATCCACGGCCACGAAACGGCTCATCGATCCAAATCATGTTCATAAAAGGCGTGTTGTCCCAAAAGTATCCATATCTCATCCAGCCAATCCTTGCCTCGTCTTCCCAGAGGATATATATTTCCTTCTCTTTTATTTTCGTCTCAACAAGTGTGGGATGGATATGCCGATCTTTTTCAACGATATATGCATGGTCTGCCTTTGAAGCATATGTAATGTTCATAGGATTAACTCCTTCAATAGTAAAATCATAATCTATCATAACCCAGAATGTGGGTTATGCGTATAATTTCTTCCTCTATATGGGCTATATATGTTGAGCTAAAATAGTTCCACACGACTCATGCCTATTCATGCAAAAAAAGCTACGGCATCCGTAGCTTAATCTTTAACCTTCATTCTGTTTTATTACATCTTAAAGCGATGCCTGTTACGCTAGCGATCCGCTTACCAATTGTCCCTGATACCACACAGCCAGCCTTCCAGATCGCCTTGCCACCGCTTCGGCTGCACAACTCGCCTGCACCAGAACAAAGCTTGCTACATCGCCTGCCTTTGGCCATACGCTCTCTCCTGCTGCATTCAGCGAAGTCACTCCGCCCGTAATCGTAGCTATTGACTGGGACAACGATAACTCGTCGCTATATCCATACAGCTCGGCGAAGCGTCCAGCCTTTTCAAGCATATCTCCACTACCAAAAGGAGACCAGTGATCCGTCAGACTGTCTGTCGCCAGTCTCACGTTTACACCCACACGTTGCAACATCGGAAGTGGCATCATTATTCTGCCAATCGGCACGGTTGAAGTCACACTCATTCCCAGCGATGCCATGCGGCTCGCCATCTCTTCGGCTTCCTGTTTCTCCGCTCCTGCAAACCAGAACGCGTGGCTAACCGTCACCTGACCCTGAAGCCCTGCTTCTTCAGTCAGCCTTACAAGTTCCAGTAACGTTTGCTTGCCAGCTTCACCACCATCATGCAGATGCATATCGATCCCTGCCTGATGTTTGACTGCTAGTTCCACCATGGTATGCAGCGATTTTTCGATGTTCTCATCTACGGTATACGGATCAAGTCCGCCTACATGTGTTGCACCCTCTGTCATGGCTTGTCCCATGAGTTCGACCGAGCTGGATCGTAACAGCCCATGCTGAGGGAACGCGACAATCTCTGAAGATATTTTACCCGTGTAACTCTCCAGGGCTTGCTTGGTTGCTTCCAAACGTTTTAATCCACTGACTGGCTCAATATTGCAGTGCGCGCGAACGTGTGTAGAACCGTAACCCTGTATTAGTGCAAGGATGCTTTCCGCCTGCCGTTTTGCATCGGGTAACAATTTGGGTAGTAATACCTTCTCCTCTTCAATACGATCAAAGATGCTGGAGCTGCGTCTGACCGCTTTCCATGACCCGTCATAATAGGTTTTGTCCAGATGAATATGTGCTTCTTCAAACGAAGGCAACAATAACAAACCTTTGCCATCCACTCGCGGCAGTTCTTCTGTCAATTGCGCCTTTGCGTCCACAATGGCAGCAATAACTCCGTTCTCAATCCGCAGATGAGCAAGACCCGTTTGTGTGCCCGTCACCTCTGCTCCTTCACGAATATATCCTTGTTCCAATCTTACATTGGTCAGCCAGAATGCCTGTTGCTGTTGCATTGTCTTTCCCTCATTTCTCTCTTCTCTTTTCTCTTTAATTAAAAATTAAACCGTGCATGTCCGCCATCTGTCACGCCCTCAATTTGTTCAATATCGAGTAATCTGCGCTTCATCTCGAGACCACCACGAAAACCCGTCAGCTTGCGATTGGCACCAATAATCCGGTGGCATGGCAGTAACACTGGAATGGGGTTCGCCCCGTTCGCCGCACCTACAGCCCGCACAGCCGAAGGTCGTCCGATCACGGCAGCGATATCGCCATAGGTACGTGTCTCACCGTATGGCACACGCCCGAGCGCTTTCCATACCTGTTGCTGAAATTCGGTACCGATCAGGTCCAGCGGGATGTCCTCTGTGTAAGCTGTCTTTTCCCCTGCAAAATAGGACTCCAGCCAGTCCATCATGCCCGTCTGTCTTAATGCCTGCTCATTCTCTTCAAGTTTAACACCCGGGGCAATTTTACTAATCCAGCCGTGCCAGTCTTCCAGCGTTTCGTTCGGCATAACGATCCGGCACAGTCCCTTTTCGGTCGCAAGCAGACTCCAGGGACGACCGTCCAGCAACATCGTGGCATACATCATCTTTTGTCTCATTTCATATTCGACCTTTCTTTATATATATCTGAGTCAGGAGCTTGTCTGTTTGGGGGCACTTGTCTGTTTGTTCACCTTGCGTTTCATGCTGCGGATCACTTGTTTGTCCTCCGGTGTCACGCGGTACGATTCCGTAATCTTCTGGAGTGCTTTGTTGTACGTAAAATCGTCAAGCGTATTGTTTTGCAAATACGGCATGGTCACCTCAGGTTGCTTCACATACGCGATCGAGATCGCCCAGGCCACCGCCATTTTCACATAATAGGCCTCATGTTTAATCTGATCAAGTAACGGCAACACCTGATGAATATAAGGCGGCTCCAGATAAAAGTTCAACAGCATGACCACGCCAAACCGGATTTCATATTCCTGATCCGACTTGATATAAGGCTGAATGAAGTTCCACATCGCATCCATATGCACTTTCGTATATTTCAGTCCGGCACAGAAGCTGTCACATACCGACCAGTTATCCATTTTAGGTACAAAAGCCGCAATACGTTTTAACAATTCGTCCAGATCTGCTTGAACGTGACCAATGACCATTGCTTGCAGCATCACTTCTTCAAAATAGTCATCCTGCGCCGTATCCAGGTACGTACGCCAGTCTGCAACGGCAATCTGTTTGGCTATTTTGCGGATCGTCGGCAAGCGCACACCCATCACGTTTGAAATATTCGGTATAAGGGAAGCCGCGAATTTCTGGTATTCTGGCTCAGCCAGGCTGAGCAGTTGTGTTCGAATATCGGTTTCCAAGGGCACTGGACCTCCTCGTTGATTACTGTAAAACAAGTATATCCTGACTGCTTTCTTTTGTAAGCCCATCTCGAATGTTTGAGCAAGATTTCAATATTGTTTAACAACGAATGCATTCCGTTTAAAAATATGAAGCGCACCATTCAGGAAAGGAGTGTCATTATGAACGGTTCTCAAACCAATAAAGAGCTCTCCGTTGAGGAGATCACCCATCAACTGACACAGCATGTGCAATCCCAGAATCTGCCGGAATTCTATAAACTGGTGAAGGAACTGCGTCCCTATGATCTTTCACTCATCTATAAAAAATTCCCTGAAGACGAAAAGAATCGTTTTCTTCTTCTATTTAAACCGGATACACTTGCCGATCTGGCCGAAAACTTAAAGCTGCACGAGCAGGCTGAACTGTTTGAACGACTCGGACCAGAGCGTACGCTGGAAGTCATGCAGCAGATGGACAAAAGTGATCTCATTCGCTTCATGCACGACCTGCCCGCAAAACGCAGGGAAGAATTGTTATCCAGCATGAATCTGGATCACTCCGCCATCATTCGCTCTGTACTCAGCTATCCACCAGAAACTGCCGGACGGATCATGACCGACCGCTATCGTACATTGTCCACCCACGACACAGCGAAGGAAGCACTGAAGCAATCACAAGGTACGCTGCACCTCTCCCCGTCCAGTTACCTTTATGTCATTGACGATGAAGGCAAGCTGGCTGGTGTCGTTAGTTACCGCTCGCTTGCTCTGGCCGATGACAAAACCAAAGTGGAACAACTGATGACCAGACGTGTCATTCACGCCACCGTAGATATGGATCAGGAAGAGGCTGCCCAGTTGCTCCAACGTTACGAATTCATCGCCGTTCCGGTCGTCGATGAGAATAATAGGCTGTGCGGTATCATCCAGATGGATGACGTCATTGACATCATTATGGATGAGGCCAGCGAAGACCTCGCCAAAATGGGCGGTGGCGGTAAAGATATTGATTTTGATACCAAACCGCTCGTTGCGGTCAAACGAAGGTTGCCTTGGCTTATTTTGCTGTTATTGATCGGCTTGATCTCGGGAAGCATTGTGGATTTTTTTGAAGATACACTGAATCAGGTTGTGGCTCTTGCGTTTTTCATGCCTATGATTGCGGGTATGACGGGAAATACAGGGACGCAATCCCTTGCTGTCGTCGTACGCGGACTTATTGGACGCAAGCTGGACAAGTCAACGGTACTCGCTCTGATTGGACGAGAGATTAAAGTCGGTACGATGATCGGTCTTGTCTGCGGTCTGCTCATTACGGTCATTGCTTATTTCTGGCAAGGGGACTGGTTGCTCGGGATGATTATCGGTGTATCCCTGTTTCTCACGCTAATCATCGGTACACTGACAGGCACATGCATCCCGCTCCTGCTCAGCCGTTTCAAGGTTGATCCCGCAGTGGCATCCGGCCCGTTAATTACAACGCTAAATGATATCTTGTCCCTGTTTATCTACTTTGGTATTGCTACACGTTTTATAGGCGCACTGATGTAGCTTCTTGTGCAGTATAACGGACGGCATATGGTGGACGACTTATGGTTCTTATGCACCAAAAGGACCCTGATCATTAGATCAGGGTCCTTTCTTTAGCTCCCACTACTCTTAAGCAGCTCGTTTATTTTTATTATAGATATCAAATGCCACTGCCAGCAGCAACACCAATCCTTTGATTCCTTGCTGCCAGTCAATACCCAGGCCGATCAGGGACATCCCGTTGTTCAGCACACCCATAACCAGACCACCGATGATCGCACCGAATACGGTACCGATTCCGCCCGAAGCTGACGCTCCGCCGATGAAGCAGGCTGCAATGGCATCCAGCTCAAAGTTCGTACCCGCTCTTGGCGTAGCCGCATTCAGACGTGCGGCGAAGATCAGACCCGATACAGCCGCAAGTGTACCCATGTTCACGAATACCCAGAACGTCACTTTTTTCGTTTTGACCCCGGATAGCCCTGCCGCCTTCTCATTGCCGCCGAGTGCGTACACATGACGTCCCATCACGGTACGATTCATGACAAAGGAATACACCACGATCAGAACAAACAGAAGCACCAGAATGTTCGGAATACCCGCATAACTTGCCAGTACAAACGTGAACAGGTTGGTTACTGCTGCTACCACAATCAGCTTGAGCAGGAACAGCCCTTGCGATACTACTTCAAATCCATACTTGCGCTGGGAAGCACGTTCCCGCAGTTCATTCACAATGTACCAAATCGTAAGCGCAATCCCCACAATAATGGACACCAGACCCATGCCTGAGAATTGTACATCCGGCAGGAAACCGGAGCTGATCTTTTGAAATCCTGCAGGGAAAGGGGATATCGACTGCCCTTCCAGTACAATCATCGTCAGACCACGGAAGAGCAACATGCCGGCAAGCGTAACAATGAAGGCGGGAATCCGCACATACGCAATCCAGAAGCCCTGCCATGCACCAATGAGTGCACCGACCAGCAGGGAAGCAATGACTGCGAGCCAAGCTGGCAACTGCCAATTCACCATCATAATGGCGGCTACAGCACCGACAAAGGCCGCAATGGAACCGACGGACAAGTCGATATGCCCTGTGATAATGACCAGCACCATACCAATGGCCAAGACTAGAATGTAGCTGTTTTGCAAAATCAGGTTCGTAATATTAATTGGTTTGAGCAACAGCCCACTAGTTAACACCTCAAATAGAAGCATAATGACAACAAGGGCAATGATCATGCCATATTGACGTATATTATTTTTGAACAGTTTAGTTACCGTTTCCATGCTTACCGCCTCCAGACTTGGTCATATATCTCATCAGTGTTTCCTGCGATGCCTGCTCCCTGCTGACTTCACCCGTAATTCGTCCGGCATTCATCACATAGATCCGGTCACACAGACCCAGCACTTCCGGCAGCTCCGATGAAATCACCAGCACACCCTTACCTTCGGCAGCAAGCCGGTGGATAATCGTATAAATTTCGAACTTGGCACCCACGTCGATCCCGCGTGTCGGCTCATCCAGAATGAGAATATCCGGCCCGGCAAAAATCCACTTGCTCAGTACCACCTTCTGCTGGTTACCTCCGCTCAGATTCCCGGTTTTCTGCAGGATATTAGGAGCCTTGATGTTCATGCTTTTCTTCATCTCTTCCGCAACCAGCACTTCCTCCTGCTCGTTCACAACGGCATTACGGGTCAGTTTACCAAGTCCGGTGAGGGAAATATTGCGTTTGATATCATCCATCAAAATAAGGCCATATTCCTTACGATCCTCCGTCACATAAGCAAAACCATTCTGAATCGCCTCGGTCACACTGTTATTCTGAATCGGCTTGCCATCCTTGATCAGCTGCCCCGAGATGTTACGGCCATATGATTTGCCGAAAATACTCATTGCAAGCTCCGTACGTCCTGCGCCCATCAGTCCCGCGATCCCTACGATCTCGCCACGTCTGATGTTCATGTTGATCTGATCCAGCACCTTGCGCTCGGCCTGATGCTCGTGGTACACCGTCCAGTCTTTTACTTCCAGCACCACGTCACCAATGGTGGCATGACGTTCAGGGTAGCGGCTCGTCAGGTCCCGTCCAACCATGCCGCTGATGATGCGATCCTCGGTGACGTTATCCTTTTTCATATCGAGCGTTTCAATCGTCTTGCCATCCCTCAGGATCGTCACCGCATCCGAGACCTTGGACACCTCGTTCAGCTTGTGAGAGATGAGGATACAGGCGATGCCCTGCTTTTTGAATTCCAGCATCAGTTGTAGCAGATTTTCACTGTCATCTTCATTCAACGCTGCGGTAGGCTCATCCAGAATAAGCAGACGCACTTTTTTGGAGAGCGCTTTCGCAATTTCAACCAGTTGTTGCTTACCTACCCCGATGCTGGATACCAGCGTGTTCGGGTTTTCATTCAAACCTACTTTGCCAAGTAGTTCACGTGTCCCGATAAAGGTTTCCTTCCAATTCACGATGCCTTTGCTTGCACGCTCATTGCCCAGATATATATTTTCCGCAATGGAGAGATACGGGATCAGCGCAAGCTCCTGATGAATAATGACAATGCCCAGATCCTCGCTCTGTTTGATATCTTTGAACTCACAAGTCTTACCTCGGAATAAAATGTCCCCTTCATAGCTTCCATGCGGGTATACTCCGCTCAGCACCTTCATCAGCGTAGACTTGCCTGCGCCATTCTCTCCGCATATGGAATGAATTTCGCCTTCCCGGATCTTCAGGTTGACGTTCTCCAGCGCTTTGACTCCCGGAAACGTTTTGGTAATGTTCTTCATTTCAAGAATAATGTCCGTCATGGCATGTGCTCCTTTCCTTGGATGATGCGTTATAACAAGCCGATCTTTTGCTCCACGCTTTACGCTAGCCCGATCACTTGCATCGTATCTTACGGCAGCCTTCTCTCTTCCTGGATATACCTTTAAGGCAATCCTATTTCTTCTTTCGTGTAATACTTGCTGCCTACAATATCTTTTTCCACATTGGTACGATCTACAGAGATCGGGTCGAGCAGATACGCAGGTACAATCATTAATCCATTGTTATATGACTTTGTGTCATTCACCTCTGCTTGTTTTCCTTGCAAAATGCTGTTAGCCATCTCCACCGTTTTCTCGGCGAGCTTACGTGTATCCTTGAAGACCGTTTGGGTCTGCTCTCCGGCCACAATGGACTTGATGGATGCCAGTTCCGCATCCTGCCCCGTAATAACTGGAAGTGGTTTGTTCGGCTTGCCGTAGCCAATGCCCTTCAGGGATGAGATAATCCCGATACTGATTCCGTCATACGGAGATAACACCGCATCCAGATTATCGCCTGAATAGTAAGCACTCAGCAGGTTATCCATCCTTGATTGGGCCAAAGCCCCGTCCCAGCGCAGTGTGGCAATTTGCGCCATCGTCATCTGTTTGCTTCGGACGACCAGTTTGCCAGAGTCAATATACGGTTTGAGCACCGACATCGCACCGTCGAAGAAAAAGTATGCATTGTTATCATCCGGTGATCCACCAAACAACTCAATGTTAAACGGCCCCTTGCCATCCTTAAGCCCCAGCTTCTGTTCAATATAGGAGGCTTGTAGCACCCCGACTTTAAAGTTGTCAAATGTAGCATAGTAAGTCAGATATGGCGTGTTACGAATAAGCCGGTCATACGAGATGACCTGAATGCCTTCATCATGCGCCTTCTTGATGACATCGGTTAGCGTGTTGCCATCAACAGAAGCGATGACCATGACATCAACACCTTTGGTAATCATGTTCTCAATCTGAGAGATTTGATTCTCTACCACGTCTTCGGCGTACTGAAGATCTGTTTTGTAACCTTGCTCCTGAAACAGACGAACCATATTCTCTCCGTCTCCCACCCAGCGTTCCGATGATTTGGTAGGCATGGATATGCCGACATATCCTTTCTCCTTGCTTCCCACATCACTTTCAGCCAGATTACAGGCTGAGAGCATGACGGACATTACCAGAAGCCAGATGAGTATTGCTCCTTTTTTCATATGAAGTTCCCCTTTCCTCACGTCATCGCGTTCGGTATGATTCGTAAGATAACGCTTACAACACACGGAGTATCTTGCAGTTGCTTATTGTTCCTCTCTGCATCCCATGGTAGCATTTCGCAGCGAGCAAGGTCTTTGCAGGTTTTGAACCTTTTTTATAAAAATTTAACTTTTGATGGAAAAGGGCAAACGAAAAACCCACCACAGGTGGTTAACCTTTAAAGGTGGGTTTGTTTTTAGCCTATTGATATCCATACTTCCGATGAAGCTTCGAAATCTACACAGAGCCTGCGCTGGAACTGTCTGTTCCGCCATTTTTACGATATTGGGCAGGCGAGATACCCATCGTTTTTTTGAACGCTGTGCTGAAATAATGCTGTGTATCATACCCTACCCGTTCAGCGATGGTATGGATCGGGAGCGACGTGGAGTCCAGTAGCTGTGCGGCTTTACGAATACGAGTATGAGTGACCAGAGTAACGAACGAGTCGTTCAACTCTTTTTTCAACACACGACTGAGATATACCGCCGACACCTGCAAACGGGATGCGAGTGATTCCAGCGTCAACTCCCGTTCTGCGTACTCCTCCTGAATCAGCTGCCTTGCCCTGCGAACGAGCGGAGAGAGCTTCACTTCTTCATATACCTGTTCACGGCAATGCCGATACGTACCCGGCACCTCTTCCAGCGTCCCCCTATGAGGTTCAACATGGGCATGAACAGCGATGTTCAGGCAAGCACTAATCTGCTGCTCCAGCAGGAGTGCAATCTCCTCAGGGGTCTCCTGCCACAGGCAGATCCCGATAACACTACTAGCATCACGAAAGAGCACGTGCGGATGATCTCCGAGCAGTTCTGCTATGATATTTTCCATGGCATACAGAAACAGCTGACGATCATTCTCCCTCAGTATGGTCTGACGCGCCTCGGCAGCAGGCCAACGCACCACTCCAACTTGTACAGGAGATACAGAAGGCAGATGTAGAAAAGCAAGTTGCTCCATCAGACTATTACCATCTACCTGTCCTTTCATCCACTCCTGACAAAATCGCTGACGAAGCAGCGGGATATTTCGTTCAATCTGCTCTGCCGCCTGTCTGACATAGGCTGTCCGCTGATGTTCCTCATCCAGCCGCTGACGCAACCGCTCCAGTGCAGCTCTCAATTGGTCTGCTTGTACAGGCTTCAGGATGTAATCCTCCACCCCGAGACGAACCGCTTCCTGCGCATAAGCGAATTCATCGTGCCCCGATATGATCAGGTACCGAACCCCGGGGCACTGTTCCTGTAAAGCACGAATCAGTTCAATTCCATTCAGGAACGGCATATTCATATCGACTAGCACGACATGTACATTCAACTTAACTGCCCGATCGAGTGCTTCTTCACCGTCCTCGGCTTCACCGACAACCTCCATGCCAAGCGTAGCCCAATCCATAGCTTCGCGGATTCCTTCTCGAATAATCGGTTCATCGTCGGCAATCAGCACACGATACAGGTTATCCATTGCATTGGCATTGACGGGTGTCACTGTATAATCCACAGCCTTCTTCACTCCTTCTTTTGTCGATCTTGGTTATCTCGGGGCTCAACCCGGGAAGGTATTGTTACAGGCATTTCCCGCATCAGTGGATGAATAATCGTAACGCGGGTTCCCTCACCCTGCCTGCTGTCCAGCAAAATCCCATAGTCACTGCCAAATGATAATCTTAATCGTGCCTGTACATTCAGCATCCCGTAACTTTTACCCGTCCACTCCGGTAAAGTCGATTCCAGACTCTCCATCGGCATATCCAGCAGCTGCAGCATCTCCGCCAGTCGTTCTTCGCTCATTCCGGCTCCGTCGTCCTTAATTGTCAGATGTAGCCGCCCCTGCTCCACATTCCCTTCTATGACAATGTGGCCTGGGCCTCGTCTGCCCTTGATCCCATGGTATATCGCATTTTCTACCAAAGGCTGGAGTAACAGCTTCAGCACATACAAGTTGTGCAATTCTTCCGGGACATGGATGGTGTATCCAAGACGATCCCGATATCTGGTCTGCTGAATCTGCAGATAACTGCTGATATGTTCCAGCTCGGAGTGTAGGGGAATATAATCCTGTCCCTTGCTGAGTCCGATTCGGAACAAACGGGACAGTGCCCCAACCATATTAGACACACCGTCAGCGCCTTCTTTTCGAGCCATCCAGTGAATCGTATCCAGCGTATTATATAAAAAATGAGGCTTGATATGCTCCTGCAAACTGCGCATCTCGGCATCCCGTTTCTGCCGTTCCCTCAGTTCATTCAGCGTAATCAGCTGACGAATCTGGCTCAGCATTCGGTTAAAACTATTTCCCAGCATACCGATCTCATCGGCACGATCACTCCACCGGCCTGCGTTGAGATTGCCCGTTTCGGCTCTGCGCATATAAGACATCAACCGGAAGATCGGCTGCGCAATGGAGCGGGAAAACCACAAGGATGCACTCAAACCAAACAAACACACGACAAAGACAAAACTAACCACATAGAACTGAATCTGTCGCACCTCGGAGATCGACTCTTTGGTTGGAAACACCCCCACCGTTCTCCAGCCCGTAAAGGTAGATGACTGATACATGAATAATAACGCTTCGCCATCCACATCTTTCGTAAACGTTCCGCCCTCTCCCGAAGCAAACCAGCTCGCCGGAATATGTTCAATGAGCGGATGTTCGGGTCTGTATACACTTTGTCCTTCGGCATCGGTGACCATGACATACCCGGATTTGCCAAGGGTTACATTACGAGCCGCCTGTGAAACGGACCTCAGCTTGAGATCAATTAGTACAGCTCCCTTCACGAGCCCGGTCGTTTCATCCGTGACAGAGCGGGCGACCGATACAATCTCATCATCCTTATACCGGACATGGGTGGTCATGTTGCGCTCCCGCGGCTGACCCAGTACCGTGAAAATCCCTGGTTGCATTGCAGCCTTCCGATACCACTCTTCCTCGGTCAGACGTTGCTCCGTTCGAGGATACATCTCATTGCTTATATAGTCACCGTTGCCGTTCACAAGCACGATGCCCGCAATTTCCGGGTACAACGTGGTGAATCCTTGCAACGTCTGTTTGATGCCATACAAACGGTTCTGTTCAGATTCCGTATACGCTTGGCTGGCTTGTCTTTCGACGCGTTCACGTTCATGTTCACGTGTGTTCCCGTCTCCGCCGATCTTCTCGTCCATGAAAGCATTGACATCTGGTTCGAATGCAATCAGGTAGGTCATATTTTGCAAATTCTCCATCTTGGTATTCAACGCTTCATTGACCTTGCCAATCAGCTGCATCGTATGTCCCTCTACCTGTCGCTCCACGACTCGTTCTACCGTCCAATTCACGAGCAGACCCAAACCGACGGACGGCACGATGGCAAAAAGCAGAAATAAAAGCATCAATTGGTATCGTAATGGCATGTTACGCAGACGCAGGCGGCGTACACCGTTCACAAGCTCAGAGCGCCATGTTCTCTGTTTATTTGGCATAATAATCATCCACATTTGAACGTGTCACGACCGAGATCCCCGTATCTACCGTTACAGGCAGCGGTGCATTTTCCCCTGAAGGCGAAGGCGCAGGCACGGTCAAGTGATGGTGCAGATGGAACAGATATTGGAGTGACCAGTACCCCATGTTCCAGGTCCCTTGTGCAATCGTAGCCGATATCGTACCATTTTGGATCAGATCAAGTGTCGCTTTATTTGTGTCAAACGAGATGATGTGCAGCTTCTGGCCATTGCCTGGATCTGTATTTTGCACCGCTTCTCCAGCTCCGGCGCCTCCCGTTGCTTCGGTGACAAATATACCCGCCAGCTTCGGATGTGCCTTCATCATCCGGATCGTTTCATCCCGGGATTTCAACGTATCTCCATGTCCATCCGCAATTTCGACGACCTGCATATTGGGGTATCGCTGCTGAATCGTTTCGCGGAATCCGTTGGTACGTTCCTCATGATTCTGCTGTCCCGGCAACGTTAATACAGCGACTTCTCCTTCACGACCGAGTAGCTCGGCCATTTTATCCGCTGCCGTTACGCCTGCCTTGTAATTATCCGTCCCCAAAAAAGAATACGCCTGACTCCCCGGTGCATCGGCATCGAACAGGATTACAGGAATATCCGCTTCCACTGCTTTATTGATCGCTGGAATTAACGATTTTGGATCAATTGCGGATATAGCAATGCCTGCAGGTTTGCGCGCAATGGCCTGCTCAATCACCGTGATCTGCTCTTTGGCATCATACCGTGTAGCCCCGCGATATTCGACGGTCACGCCCAGCGCATCCGCGGCATCCTCAAAACCTTTCAGCGGGCTCTTCCAATATTCCAGCCCGGACTGAAACGTAATCATCATGTACGTCTCACCCAGATCACCGCGAAGTCCGCGGTTTTCCCACGAGCTGTTCACCTGACTGGTATATTCAAATCTCAATACATACAATGCAAACGCCGCAATCAGCACAATATAGATCAGCAGCATTTTTTTCATTTTTGTTCACTTCCTCAAGTGGTCTATGTCAGTCTGTACACCCTCACTCCGTTATCGATTGTAAACGCAATCATTCAAAAAGGGAACCTCTCTCTATAAGTTGACTAAAGATTTACACAGTGCACTCCGTTAACGTGTAAATAAAATACGCACAACTTTTATAGAGAGCGCAATGATTAGGAGAAACACGCCTCATGATCTCAAGCTCCGCTGCGCAATAATGTACTATAGCTCTGGTCTGCTCCGCCGTATGATTACGACAATAATCGTTTAATTTAATCTATCATCGAAGAAGGAGCTTAACATGAATATACTAACCTTTTTAATCTACTGCATCGTTGTCACTTTCACACCTGGTCCCAGCAATATTGTCATTCTCTCCTCCACACAAAAAGTAGGCGCACGCCGCACCATGCCTTATGTCTGGGGAGCTACCTTAGCTTTCGGTCTGTTGCTGACCGCGTCTGCTTTGTTAAATCAGCTTCTCGCTGACATCTTGCCAGGCATCTTGCAAGTCATGCAGATCATCGGCGGTATTTACATGTTATACCTCGCTTATCAGGTCTATCGAATGGGCTCTACTGAAGCCGCTCCCCAGGCTATATTAGGCTTTTGGAACGGTGTAATGATGCAATTCGTAAATCCCAAGGTGGTGCTGTTTACCTTCACTGTCATTCCAGCTTATGTACTTCCTTACGTCGCTACAGAATCATGGTCTGCTTTCTTCTATGTTATGCTGATTACATGTATTGGTTTTCTGGCTTACTCCAGCTGGGTGGTGTTCGGCACGATCTTTCGATCCTTGCTGAATCGTTACCAGCGAACATGTAGTATGCTTATGGCTCTTTTTTTGATATACTCAGCCATTATTGTGTCAGGTCTAATCTAACGACTTACTTCATCTGAGGAGGTGTGCGGTATGGAACAGTTTAGCTACAAAAGAACAGAAGACGTGCTGGCTCTATCCGCCAGCTTCACCGATTTTACTTATAAAAAGCATTGCCATGAGGAATATGCCGTAGGTGTAACGCTGCGCGGTATTCAGCAATATCATCTGGAAGGTCACTATCAGGCCTCACATCCGAACGGCGTCATGTTGTTTAACCGCGAGCAATTACATGATGGAAGTTCCTATGATAAAGAGGGTATTGATTATGTGATGCTTTACCTGAAGGCTGAATTAGTTGAAGAAATTATGGGTAAAAAAGAACTTCGCTTCTCCACTCCCATCGTCTATGATCCAAAGCTTGCCCGAAGCATTCTCATGCTGAACGATGCCGTGCAGCACAGACAGGACGAAGCCGAGTGTAGCACCCGGTTGTTTGAACTCGTGCATATGCTCGCTCAGGAGGAACAGCCTGCAAGGCTCTGGAAACCTCAGGACAGTCT
Source organism: Paenibacillus cucumis (ex Kampfer et al. 2016) (assembly GCF_019748695.1). Classification (NCBI taxonomy): domain Bacteria; kingdom Bacillati; phylum Bacillota; class Bacilli; order Caryophanales; family Paenibacillaceae; genus Paenibacillus; species Paenibacillus cucumis (ex Kampfer et al. 2016). The sequence continues at coordinate 176,604 of NZ_JACLIC010000039.1, forward strand.
TGTTCGCAAAGCAAAAGAGATTATGTTTTGCAGCACCGCAGACGTGCTGAAACTGGAAGATCTATCAGCTGAATTCGGCCTGTCCAAGTTTCAATTTATCCGTGAATTCAAAGCCCATACTGGCTTTTCACCCTATCAATTTTTCCTGAACTGCAAGGTCGAACATGCCCGTCAATCGCTTGAGAAACATAGAGACATCTATACCGCCGTGGCCGACTGCGGCTTTGTCGATCTGACCCATCTGAACAGACATTTCAAACGGGTCTTCGGTGTGACTGCGCATGATTATATGGTACAGCTCCAGCGTTAGTATGGAGTTGCATCATCCCGAATAGGATGGTCATCACCCACCGAAATCAAAAACACAGCTGAAAAATCAACATCCCCTTACGGAGAGTATATAGGTCCATAAGGGGATGTTTGGTCAGGTAAATTCCACTGCACGCTGCGTTCACTGCAGCTCTTGTCCTTCATATGGCCGCTCTCATACAAACCTTCTATATATCACATACAACTCTTCTATGATAACAATACAGATGCTTCAACTATAAATATTATGCTCTCCGCTGTTTCTTTCTCCACAGCGAGCCACCTACCAGCGCAAGTATGACAACTGCACCCCCAGCATATAGCGAAATCATCCACGGATTGCTATATCCACTGCTGCTGTCCGTGAAATCATCAGAGCTTACAGGAGTGCCTTTGTCCAACATATTAATTGCTTCTCCAGCCTGTTCAATCTGAAGATTACCGCTACATAGGCTGCTGTATAATTTGCCATCCTTATCATCCTGATTAGCAAAAATAAGATAAGATTGATCTTTTGCCAATGTTATTCCACAGGCACCTTCGCCCATATTATTAATCAATATGGTTGTCTTTTTTGCATCTACGCCTTTCCAGGTCGTGTCTACATCCAGCGTATATTTCTTATATTCCCTACTACTGATTATGGAGTCGCCTCCGATCTCGACTACTTTCCCCGTAAATACAGCGCTATACGTTTCCAACTTCTCCTTAACACTGGATTCGACACAACTGCACGCGTATGCCCGCTCCCCTGGCCAAACCATCACATTTGCTACAAAAAACAACAGAACTAAAACGGCCGCTCCCACTCTCCTCATCCTTACATTCTCCCCCTTTGAGTTATCCTGAAGCCTCTCTTATCTTACTAACGTCTCCATTTTCGTTTTTGTTTGATTTATTGTAGAATGTTAACACTATGTTAAAAGGTTATGTATATACTGCTGACTGCATCGGTTGAATGGAAAGGCTGTACTGTTATCGAAGTCTTCGTCTAAACCATCTCCCTCGTTCAACAGGTGAAGCTATACATAAAAGACATTTTACATCATGGAGGAATTAACATTTGAAGCACAATTTGACGAAAAAATTTTCCATTCCGCTGCTCGTTGCAGCGTTATGCCTGTCCGCTTTTATCAGCATTGCGCTGTCCATTAGCGATAACCAGATTCATCGCTTTGATGCTGTACTCATCGACTTGATCCAAGGCATGGAGTCGCATGGCATGACCCGATTTATGCAATTTTTCACCTGGATCGGCAGCGAACTTCAGGTCGTTGTCATTACGGTCATTGTTATGCTGATCCTCTATGTTTTCCTACGCCACAAACGCGAACTGCTCTTTCTTGCCATCGTGCTTGCAGGCTCTACGCTATTGAATGCCGTGATCAAGCTGCTGTTTCAACGAGCTCGCCCAACTATTAACCGCATTATCGAAGTAAGCGGTTACAGCTTCCCCAGCGGACATTCCATGGCGGCGTTCAGCCTTTATGGTGGACTTGCTTTTCTGATCTGGAAGCATATCCCGACCTTTACCGGGCGTGTATGTATGATTGCAGCTAGTGCTGCCTTTATCCTGATGATCGGCATTAGCCGGATTTATCTGGGCGTACATTATCCTAGTGACGTCGTTGGCGGTTACTTTCTGAGCGGGTGCTGGTTATTCACCTGTATCTGGTTCTACAGACGTCATTTGCAGCGGCTGTCCGAATTACAAGCCAGAAGCTTCGCCTAGTCGCATGTTACATGCATCATCGCTAAAAACCCCAACGACCGAAAGATCGTTGGGGTTTTGTTATCTTTTGATTACAGCTGTTGAATTACAATTTCTCTCCATTAGAAGCAATCACATCTTTGTACCAGTAGAAGCTTTTCTTCGGTGTGCGGCTCAAGTCACCTTTGCCATCATTATCTTTGTTGACATGAATGAAACCATAACGTTTCTTCATCTCACCAGTCGATGCACTTACAAGGTCAATACAGCCCCACATTGTATAAGCAATAAGGTCAACGCCGTCTGCAACCGCTTCTTTCATCTGCTCAATATGACCTTTCAGATAATCAATCCGGTAGTCATCCTGAATGGAGCCGTCTTCTTCAATTACATCAACCGCACCCAGACCATTTTCCACAACCATTAATGGTACCTGATAACGATCATAGAGGTGGTTCAGCGTATAGCGTAGTCCTTTCGGATCGATCTGCCAGCCCCAGTCGGAAGCTTCGAGATAAGGGTTTTTGATACCACCCAGTAGATTTCCTTCCGCTCGATCCAGCGATGCATCCGCACTTTCCACGAGAGACATGTAATAACTGAAGGAGTAGAAATCTACACAGCCTTCACGCAGCGTCTGCTCATCTTCCGGTTGCATTTGAATTTCAATGCCTTCTTCTGCGAAGAAACGTTTTGCGAATCCTGGGTATGCTCCCCGAACCTGTACATCGCCACAGATCATGTTGGACAGTTGATCTTTCTTCTGTGCAAGCAAAATATCATCCGGGTTGCACGTGTTCGGATACGTTGTCATGAAAGCAACCATACAGCCGATTTTGAAATCCGGGTTGATCTCGTGTCCCAGCTTCACCGCTTTGGCACTGGCCACGAATTGATGATGCAGCGCCTGGAACCGAGTCTGTGGCTGATCTACGCCGTCCGTCAATGTTTCTTTACCTTCAAACAACAATCCACCTGCCATATATGCACCAAGCGGCATTGTCAGACAGTTAATTTCATTAAAGGTCAGCCAATATTTTACCTGATCCTTATAACGATTGAAGAGGGTTGTACAATAACGGATGTAAAACTCGATCACTTCACGAGAAGCCCAGCCGTTATATTTTTGTGTCAGGCCAAACGGTGTCTCGTAGTGGGAGATCGTCACCAATGGCTCGATATTGTGTTTTTTCAACTCGGCAAAGACGTTATCATAGAACTTCAAACCCTCTTCGTTTGGCTCCAGATCGTCACCGTTCGGGTAGATGCGAGACCAGTTGATCGACATGCGGAACATTTTGAAACCCATCTCGGCCATCATCGCAATGTCTTCTTTATAATGTCCATAAAAATCAACCGCTTCATGGCTCGGATAATAGGTGCCCTCTTCAAGAACAGGTGTAATTCGGCGCGGCGTGGTATGCGTTCCGCCTGTCATCATATCCGATGTGCTTGGCCCTTTGCCATCCTTATTCCATCCGCCTTCAAACTGATTGGCAGCCGTTGCGCCGCCCCAAAAGAATCCATCTTTCATTTTCATGATGCGTTTCCTCCTCTAAATGTTGACGGCTACTAGAGCACGTCTGTGATCTTCAATCCACTGAAATACGCTGAGAACTATAACGTTATAGTACAAGTGTAGCACCCATACCCTGACAAGGGTTGTCATGATATAATTTGGTCATGGAACATAACCGATTATTCCGAATGTTGTTGCTGTTGCTGGAAAAAAAGAAAACAACCGCCCCGGAGCTTGCACGCCTGTTCGAAATCTCGGTTCGCACCGTTTACCGGGACATTGACCGTCTGAGTGCCGCAGGCATCCCCGTCTATACAACAACGGGCAAGCACGGCGGCATTCATCTGATGGATAACTATGTCATGGACAAGTCGTTGCTGAGCGAGGATGAACAGAATGAAATTTTGCTCGGCTTGTACAGCGTCAGCGCCATTCCTCATCTGAACAGCGCCCGGATGCTGGGCAGGTTAACAACCCTTTTTGATCATAAACTGGACTGGATTGAATTTGAGTATTCTCCGTGGGGCAGTATTCCCGAGCAAGAGATGCACCTGTTTAATCAGGTGAAACAGGCGATATTCGCAAGTCAGTTGCTCGCATTTCACTATATCGATTCCAATGGAGAAGCGAGTGAGGAGACGGCGTTGCCGGTGAAGCTTATTTTTAAAAACAATACATGGTACTTCAAGGGTCTAAAGCAACCCCAGCCTATGACATCCAATTCGCCCGACACCTTCGTCACGTACAAAATCAAACGGATCACGAAACTTCGCTTTGTGCCCGGCGCATATGAGCATACTCGGCCATCGACAGGGGAGGGAGATCGAGTTAAAGAAGAACCTTATCACGGAGAAAACCAAGACATCAAGATACAGTCTAACCAACCGTCTGAGAAACAGACTCCGATCGAACTTCTGTTTGAACAAACGATCGCTTATCGTGTTTACGATCTGCTGGATCCCGCCATTATTCAGCAAGAAGCGAATGGGAAACTAAGGGTTTCTATTCCAATTGATGAGGGTGAACAGCTTTATTCATTCTTACTGTCCTTTGGCTCAAAAATAAAGGTGATTGCTCCTTTGACGGTGCGCAAAGAGTTACTTCGCAGACATCAAGAGGCCGTCGCACTTTTACTGGAAGATGATGGGCACAAAACCGAGTATGATGATACAATATAGTATGTATCTATACCATTTCATTTTAAATTAGGATTGACAGGAATTTAGCGATGTTGGGAGGACATACATGAATCAGCAGATCAGACACAATAACGTAGAACGCTTTAAAGGATTTGGCACACTGTATGATCGAAACAGACCCGCTGCTCCCCGCGAAGTCGTCGATATTTTGACTCATTATCTGGGCAAAAGGCCACGCTTCGTGGCTGATGTTGGTTGTGGTACAGGTTTATCCACCTGGATCTGGCTGGATTATGCCGAGCGAGTAATCGGCGTGGAACCTAGCGAGGATATGCGTTCCGTTGGCATTGCGAAATGGGAAGCTGCAGGCAAACCGGATCAGCTTCGCTTTGCGGCGGGAATGTCCCATGACCTCGGCCTGCCGGATGATAGTGTAGATATTTTGACCTGCTCCCAGTCGTTTCACTGGATGGAGCCGGAATCCACCTTACGCGAGTTCGCACGGGTACTGCGTCCAGGCGGTATTTTTGCTGCCTACGACTGTGACTGGCCGCCTGTATTGGACTGGCAACTTGAAGCAGCATACCAGCAACTGGTGAGTACAGCGGATGAACTCGCCTCACGTCTATCGAGTACAGAGCAACAAGCATATAAATGGAGCAAAGAAGGCCATTTACAGCAGATCCAGCAATCCGGGCTGTTCCGTTACAGCCGGGAAATTATGTTCCATCATCAGGAGCCATTCACAGCTGAGCGTTATGCCAACCTGGCTCTTAGCCAAGGCGGACTCCAGACAGCTTTGAAGCTGGGCGCCACAGAATTGAATGACATGGCGGACGATTTCAGACGCCGGGCAGAGCTTGTTTTTGACGGAAAATCAAAAGAAGTGCTGTTCTCCTATCGCATGCGAATCGGTATCGTTTAAAATAAAAGCATACGAGGATATAAGAATAAGAATATAAAAATATAAGATTATGAATCTTGAAGGGTTGTGACCACTTTGATTAACAAAGAGGTGCTGGAACAAGATCGACTTTTCATCAAAAGCTGGCTGGACGCATATTTCGATTCTCCTCACCGCGATATTCTAATGTCTCATCCGGCCAAAATAGAAGAAGGGGACTATGGCGTTCCTTCGGATATGCATGATGGCGAGGTGGATGAAGAGGAATGGGTTCGCTGGAGAATGCTGGATTCGGAGATTACAGTAGATCAGATTAACGAATTAGTTGCTAATTATGTTAAGCCTGGTTCGGGTACGTATAGCCCATCTTTCTCTCTGCCGCCGCTCTATACGGCCTATCTGAGTAGCCGATATGTTCTGAATGTGTATCTTCGCTATGAAGGATTTACGATCGAATTACCGAATCTACCTTCTGACTACCCCCTGCGGGAATTACGAAACCTCTGGTCATCATCGGAATTACTGGTTAAGGCGGGATATATTCCATTTGCCTCCTATGAAGATCATGCGGGGCCTGTCTGCTGGGATTCGAGTAAACCAAATGATGACAATGATTATGCTGTCGTGTGGTTCGATCACGATATATTAACAGAAGAGGGACAGCCCAGCCGGGAGCAGCTTGAACACTACGCACAGCCTCTTTTTCACTCTTTCCGGGAAATGCTGATGCGCTCTTCTTCAAGCACTCGTTCTTAATTTAATTGTAGAGATATAAATAAAGAGCGCCGTTCCCGTTCATCGTCCGCTTTGACTTGGGGAGGGCGCTCGAATATATAACTCTAATTTCCTGAAATGAACCGCGAGAATGCTACAGTTCCATTTTGTACAGCTTTTTTTAAAGTGATGCTAAGGATAAGCAGATCAAGATGAGAATATTAAGACGAGAAAAGATGATTTAACTGTTGTTCCTGCACTTGAAGAGCAAGGGCCACTTTGGAAGGGTCCTGCGGCGAATAAAATACGTTAATGATATGTCCCTGCTGAACCTGTGACATGGCAGAAGGCAGGATTTCTTTTTGCGTAATCACCTCAAAGGTTTCACCATTTGGCTTCGTAATACTAAGTTTAAGCTGTAACTTGATGTTGCCATTCTGTCCACTTCCCATAGGGGTAACGTCGAGAATTTTAGCCAACCCCTTCTCTCCTGTACGTGCGATATCTACCATTTCCGGTGCTATACCTTGTTGCATCATCTTTTCATTCAACAGTTGCTGCATATGCTCTTGCGACACGGTTCCATGCTGATCCAGCCCGACTTTGCGCTCATCTTTCTCGGAAACGACAAGCGGAATGATAGCTCCCGGCTGAAACTGAGACAGCGAAGTCAGAGGAATAATGGTTCTTAAATCTGTATCATATGTTTCCCGGCCTTGACGAGACACCTTCAGCATCATTTTCACTTCCGGCTGCTCATTAATATAGGTACCCGTCTGCTGAATGCTTTGGATCACACCCACTGCCGGCAATCCTGATTTGATCTTGCGCTGACCCAAACTTGTACCGAATATAGACGAAATGACCAGTAAACCAATTCCTCCAAAAAGCATCGGTTTAAACCACCACGCCTGCATGACCATAAACGGATCATCCCACAGCCACTGAGCTATGAACGGGGAAAATCCTGTCCCAAATACCATCAGTAAGCCAATTACTCTAAAAAAACGACTCATCTCTATCACCCTATCTATCTAATTTATGCTGTATAAATCTTTTTACTTTTTACTATTTGATATCTTTTGTTATATCTTCGGTGTGTATGTTTCCTTTGCGTTGTTATCTGTAACACGTAAACTAATAATTCAAATTTTTTCCTATATTCGGAATAGTCGCATTAATATCTATCGCTATGAATCCACCTAAACCGAAAGAAGTCCCATATAGATCAGTTCAGAAGGATTCGCCGGATGCTGTCCCAAACCGACACGATCACCCACACGCGGAATCTGCAGCTTGGATACAAGTGTTTCCATTGTGCGTTGATACGTGTGACCACCCGTTTCAGTAACTTCAAGTACAAGCACCACAATGGGATCAAAATTAATTAATTTTCCCGTATCCGTTACACTGATCACGGTTCCAGTTGCTGTCAGAGGCAACGATCCGCTTGCAGCGAGTTGTGCCTGCTTAGCCGAGTCCAAACTCTGGTTGATGGCATCCCGATGTTCCTTTGGTACAAATCCTTTCATCATCATGCCCGTAAGCCCTTTGTTCATTACGCGATCCGCTTTGGCAACCGCATCTTCCTGTTTGTTTTTACGTGTAAACCATCCCATCATATCGAACACCTCATTTGTTTTTTATTGGGTATGATTAATTATAAACACAACACAGCCTGTATGAATACCGATCTGGACACATACAAAAGAATTGAAGAAATGTCCTGCTGGAGACGACTTTCCATCAATTAATTTGTAGCTATGCTTGCTTTTTCACAATAAAAACGTTGTTCTAACCGAATCAATGAGGAGTAAGCCATTTTATTTTTGTGAATTTGTCCGCTACTTGGCTCTGATTACAGTTACTCAGAGTGGTCAAATCCCTGCTTTTTTTTATAAATCTCCCCCTGTGACGCCGATCTACCAACCAATCCAGCTAAATAACCGCTACCCTTCGGGCGTAAGCACAATCAACTTATCATCACCTTCACGCGGTGTGCCGCGGCCATCGCGATTGTTGGTTAGCACGTACAGCTTACTATCTTCACCAGCGGTGACATTACGTATACGGCCCCATTCATCTTCGAAAAAAGGGACCACCTGCTCGACCTTCGTACCGTCTTCGGACAATACAACCCGCAGTAGCTGCTCCCCTCTCAGATTCGCAGCCACTAATGAACCCGCCCACGGGCCTTCCGCAATGAAGGCTACACCCGAAGGCGCCCAGGTATCATTCCCGCTATGCGCCAGCGGAGCCTGATAAGTTCCGTTATCATCGTCGTCGCCCTCTACTTCGGGCCAGCCATAGTTCTCCCCGGCAACAATCCGGTTAATCTCGTCATGATTGCGCTGACCGTGTTCGGTCGCATAGAGATATTCGTTATCCGGATTCCATGCCAGCCCTTGGGCGTTACGATGTCCCATACTGTATACAGGGGAATTCGGCCAAGGGTTATCTGACGGGATCGACCCATCGAGACCGATGCGCAGTATTTTTCCACCAAGGCTATCCCGGTTCTGTGCCAGTTCCGGTTCATAACGCTCGCCTGTAGTGATATACAGCAGCTGATCCGGTCCGATTTTGATTCGTCCGCCGTTGTGATTGACCCCGCCTGGAATGCCCGTCAATAGCTCTTTGTCGATTACCGCTTTTCCATCCGTCACCTTCAGGCGCAGCACGCGATTGGCAATATCCTGTCCCTCCAAGTACGAGTGATACACATACAGATAACCGTTACTCTCAAAGTCCGGATCTGCCTCCAGCCCGAGCAATCCACCTTCGCCTTCTTCGTTAAAGGGTGCCTCGAATTCAATCAGCGGCTCTGACTCCAGTTTTCCATTCGTAATAACTCGGATCACGCCCGGGCGCTCGGTCACAAACATTCGTCCATCTGCAACCGTCACCACTTCCCAAGGTGCATTCAATCCCTCGACCAGAACGGAAGCCTGATAGGGAACGACTGTATTCCCTTGCTCATCCCGCTCTTCAGTACCTGTTTCAGCGTTGCCTCCGGTTGCCGTCTGTCCTTGACCCGTTCCTTCTCCTTGAGATAGCCGTTGCGAATCTGACGTCGGGGTGCCGGGAGCACAGGATGCTGTTAACAAAGCCATGCTAAGCAATGAGGCATAAAGCGGCACAGTTAATCGATTGTTCATGACGAATTAAACTCCCCTTTCAACTTCATTGGATTGAGTAAAAAAGTGGATCAGCTTCTCTCCCTCATTTTCGTATGTTGCCTGAAGTCCTGACGAGTCTTATGTGTGAGTCTTTGATTCATGGTCTGCTGCCCGATTTGTCTGTGTCTCTCTGTCTTCTGAATGTATTGCAAGCCTATGTTGTACCTGTATTATCTCTCGCGTTGTGTTTCTGTATCGTTTGTCTGTCTTACAAGGTCTATATGTCTAGTATATATGCGTCTTTTCTTTCAGCCAACGTTCCACCTGTAAAGCGGTTTCGCCCTGTATTACCCTTGCCACTCTTCGCCTAAACGGTAAAAACAGGCATTCCTCGGCTTAAAAGTCGCCGCTAGTTTAGAATTTTTTCAACATCTTCTATAATAGAAGAAACAGACGCTATAGTGTTAAGAAAACACGGTGTATTTAAAAGAGCGTACATATGAAAGGTGGATATATCTAATATGAACCAAACTCCTTTATCCAGACTGGAAGCCGATCTGTCCAAGCAAGGACTCGATGCCATGCTCATCACAGATCCAAAACATATTTATTATCTGACGGGATATGCGAGCAATCCGCATGAACGTTTTATGGGCCTGATGCTGGCACGCGGTGAAGACCCGTTACTGATTGTGCCTGCACTGGACGCGGATGCTGCAGCGGCAGCTTCTTCTGTATCCAACATTGCCACACATTCGGACACGGATAATCCCTACTCGCTGTTTGACCGATATCAAGGACGGCTGGGCCGGGTAGGTTTGGAAAAAGAATACGTTACCGTCTCTCGTTATGAGCAACTAAACTCCGCTCTCGGCGGTGCAAGTTTTGAAGATGTTGGTTCGTTGCTACGCGCACTGCGTGTGAACAAAACACCGGAAGAAGTCGCTCGTATTCGCCATGCCATCTACTTAATTGAAGAAACGCTACGACAAGGTCTTACCCATGTACGTGCAGGTGTTACGGAGATCGAGCTGGTCGCTGAGATGGAATACCAGATGAAAAAACTCGGTGCCGACGGTTCCTCCTTCGATACAATGGTGCTGACTGGACCAAAAACTGGCCTGCCGCATGGTACGCCTGGGGATCGCAAACTGCAGCACGGGGATTTGCTTATGTTTGACATGGGTGTGTACGCTGGTGGATATGCGTCAGACATTACGCGTACCTTTGCCTTCGGAGACATTTCACCTGAACTTCGCACCATCTATAATACCGTACTTGCCGCCAACGAAGCCGCGATACAGGTTGTTAAACCAGGCATTACCTGCGCATCCGTTGACCGCGCTGCTCGTCAGGTGACGATTGATGCAGGATACGGCGAGCGTTTTATGCACCGTGTCGGACATGGACTCGGCATTGATGTGCATGAGTATCCATCCCTGCATGGAGAGAACATGGATCTGCTTCAGGCAGGAACCGTGTTTACCATTGAACCGGGTATTTACACCGCAGCAGGCGGTGTGCGTATTGAGGACGATGTTCTTGTCACCGATGCAGGTGTAGAGGTACTTACTACGTATCCCAAAGAACTGCAAATCCTGACAAACTAAGCTGCAAGTAGCAAGTATGCAGTCGCAAAACATGAGACAACTGCAACTTCAATTAGCACAAAAAATCCCGCAACCCATGACAACTTGGCTTGCGGGATTTTGATTCTTGCGATGGGGATCAGCGTCTATTAGAGTTCACATCCATCGCGATCTGAATCGATCAGAGGGTTGCTATGTCAGGCGTAAATTTTGTATTCCATGCTCAATCAGCTTCCATCTTCGTTAGTCCATTTCATGGGTTATATCCTGCCAATCCTCCAGTTCAGGCAACTCCTGTTTCCCCCAGTAATCCAAAAACCACTGAATCACCTTGGTTGTATCTGCCGTGGTGTAACTGTAATGCCGAAATCCGCTCTCACCTTCCTGCAAACGGGTCTCTACCACCATTTGCCCCGGTTCCTCAAGCGAAGCAGCCTGCAAATACATACTTCCCTCTACCCGTTCTGACGGTTGCAGAACGACAAAATCATGCAATTCCAGATCCGTAATCAAGTCCACAAATACCGAGGCATTAAGGCTATCATTCTCATAGGTTGTGCCATTGCTCTCCAGTTTGTAGCGCAGTGTGGAATACATGCTCAATCCCCCTTGTCTTATGTAATCGTAGACGTATATTATCAGGAAACAAATTCTGTTGTATAAATTATCCCCCTGCAGAGTCCATATTGCAACTGTGGCTCCGCAGAGGGATTTGAAGTGGCGATCCTATTTTAAGCTTCATCTTCAAATTTAAAGTTACGTGCGGCATACAGAAACGGCGTTCCAACCGCAGTCAGCACAAACTTGATCAGGTAGGTCGTCAGGAAAATTTCCAGCCACACATCCCATGGATAGATAAACACAAAGGCAACCGTGCAGAATACAAGCGTATCTACAAAGGAACTGATAATCGAGCTACCGTTCGTTCGAATCCAGAGCTGATTACGTCCTGGTGCAATTTTACGTAGCCAACTGAACAAACGCACATCCAGAAACTGACTGATGAAATACGCAGACAGACTGCCGAGCGCCAGACGTGGCAACAGACCAAACAATGTTTCCATCGAATCCTGAGCAAAATCCGTCGGTGCCGCATTAAATAACAACACCATCTGCATCAGAACGGTTGTCATGATCAATGTGAAAAATCCAAACCATACCGCCTTCCGTGCCTCATCCGCCCCGTACTTTTCATTGAGAAGATCACTGGTCAGATACATGCTAACATACATCGTGTTACCCAGCGTTAAGACGATTCCCATAATGTCTATCGTTTTAGTCACCTGAATGTTGGCAATGACCGTTGCTACACCGATCCAGGCATACAGACCTTTTTTGCCGAACAGACGATAACATAGAAGAAAAAATCCATACGTCACGAGAACGAATACCGCTCCCCACACCAAATTAAACATGAATACATACACTGCCTTCCTAGTTTTGATTACGCGGGATGGTTACGAACCGCGGTTTGGCGCAGCGCCAAAACATGAATAACTCTATCACATTTCTGCAACATTGAACAGCACTAAATCCCTCCAGCGTTGCATAACACCGTTAACCCAACACATATATCCTCACACGCTCTATACCCGCTATCACCCCGATCCCCCTTCTCTATTGAAAAAAAGACTCCCACCACTCGTGCCCCATCTGCACGTTCTGGTGCAATCCCACACGCAAAAGCCGCCCTCCGGAATGTCTCCGAAGGACGGCCTTGCATCCACTCTATTGCAGCTCGCTCTGCGCACGCTGCCTCACCAAGTGCACAAGCCGTGCGCGGCAAGCTTCGCGCAGCTTACGCGTGAGCAGCAGAATCCAGCTCACGGCTTTGATCGTTGAACGTGTCCCGATCGTTTTCTTTCAAAATTTTGCTTGTCAGCAGTCCGGATGTCATGGACCCGTTCACGTTGAGCGCTGTACGACCCATGTCGATCAACGGCTCAACGGAAATCAACAGTCCTACCAGAGCCACAGGCAAATTCAATGTGGACAAGACGATCAGGGAGGCGAAGGTTGCCCCGCCGCCAACGCCTGCCACACCAAACGAACTGATCATAACTACGAGGATCAACGTCACGATGAAGTCCCAGCTCAGAGGGTCGATTCCGACCGTCGGAGCAATCATAACCGCCAGCATGGCCGGATATACACCGGCGCAGCCGTTTTGCCCAATCGTAGCACCAAAGCTTGCGGACAAGTTGGCAATCCCGTCGGATACGCCGAGTTTCTTCGTCTGTGTCTCCACGTTCAGCGGAATCGCTGCCGCACTTGAACGAGAAGTAAAAGCAAATACCAGCGTTGGCAGTACTTTTTTCACATACGTAACCGGGTTAAATCCGGACAGGGAGATGATGATCAGGTGGATGACAAACATAATCGCCAGCGCCACGTAAGACGCAATGACAAACTTGATCAACTTCAAAATTTCCTCTGCATTGGTGGTCGCCGTTACTTTCGTAATGAGCGCCAAAATACCGTAAGGCGTAAGCCTCAGTACCAGCGTGACAATCCGCATTACAACAGCGTAGACGGCATTCACCATGCCACGGAACGTTTCCGCCTGTTGCGGTTTCTTGCGATCCAGTCCCAATACAGCTACACCGATAAAGGCTGAGAAAATAACGACAGCCAGTGTAGACGTACGGCGTTCACCCGTCATATCCGCAAATGGATTGGAAGGAATGAACTCCAGCACCTGCTGTGGAATCGTCTGATCCTTCACATCAGCCAAACGTTCCTCCACCTTCTGGATTTGAGCCGTTTCCCGATCTCCCCCTTGAATCTCAATGGAAGTCAGGTTGAATCCCAGACTTGTTGCAATGCTGACTCCTGCAGCAATCGCTGTTGTGATTAGTAAAATAGCGATGATGGAGAAACTCATCTTACCCAGGTTTTGCTTGCCCTTCAGATTCATGATCGCCGAGATAATCGACACCATGATGAGTGGAATAACTACCATTTGTAACAAACGAACATATCCTGAACCGACCAGATTAAACCAATCGACTGACTTCGTAATCACATCCGAACCCGATGTGTAGATCAATTGCAGAATAACACCATACACAACACCCATACCTAGACCCGCAAATACACGTTTCGTAAACGAGATGTGTTTCTTCTGCATCCAGTAGAGAACACCCAGCAGCGCCAGCATGACCACTACATTCACAATTAATAGAAATGTATTCATTACCTTTGTTCCTCCTCAGACATGTATCATCGGTGTTGAACCGATTCTCTAATTTATATTTGGCCTTCAAATGTGACAATGAACAATATAACATATATCAAACTATTCTGGTAGGTATTAATTGATATTATGTAATATCCATGTTAATCATTCTGGATCGATGAAAATAATTATGCAGTTTTATGAAAATTCTGCTATTCAACCCGCGGTTAATTTTGTAAAATGGGTATATCCGCTTATTCGAGAGTTTCGTAAATACAAAAAATAGGTCTTTCTTCGTTAGTAAAAAAGGCCATAGAGAACGGAATAAGGGACAATGTTATTGAAGATGACGTGAAAGGGTGATTCTATGTTTCGCAAACGCACCGTTGCTGGCAAGATCAGGGGCACGTTATTCCTAGTGTTACTCGTTGCCTCCCTGTTGTTTAGTATCAGTTTTTATGCCGTATCCATGAATATTATTCAAAGTTACGTGCTACCTCAGTTCGACAAAGTTCTGAATACGTCCATTCAGGATATTTACAAAAATACATCTTCATCCAAACTTCTGCAGATCCAAAGTGGCGGTGCAGGCGCTGAAGGAGCGGCCATGACGGTCGGATCCTACCTGGCTGATCAATCCAAAGAACATAGCCTGGATGCGGCTTATGTCATTGCCGTGCAGGATGGCAAAGCCACCGTTGTTGTCGCTAGCATCAACTCCAAGTTCAAGACCGGAGATGCTATTGATGTAGAACCTTCCATGGCACAAGCAAGCGAGAAGAAACAAGTGGTCATCAGCCCGGTCTTCTCTGATTCTTATGGTGTACATAAAGCAGCATTTATGCCGATTGCGGGAAGCAATATGCTCATGGCCGTCAGCATGGATGCCAAGTTTGTTCAGGATAAAATTGCTCAAATTTTCTGGCTATGCCTTGGTATTACCGCGTTGGTATTTGTCCTTGGCTGGCTCATCTCTACTAGTATGATCAAAAGAGTCACCAAACCCATCATTAAACTTGTAGAACATAGTAAACGAATCTCTCAAGGTGATCTTACCGCTGAGCTACAGATTAAAGGCAAAGACGAGATCGCCCAACTGGCCTTCAGCTTCCAGACGATGACACATAATCTCAAAGAAATGATTAGCCGTGCCCTAACTACCTCTAATGAGGTCGTTGTCGGTTCCAATGACTTGCTTGAGCGTGTAGAGTCCATGTCCGGTATGGTACAGAACTCCAGCCATGCTGCCGAAGAAGCTGGAAAAGGTAGTGTCAGTATCGCTTCCAGTGCATCCGAGAACGCAAGAGCGATGGAAGAGATCACCCAAGGAATTATGCATATCGCATCTTCTGCCGCCGAAGTATCCGAACAAATCAATGAAGCTGCAACAGAGGCGCTTAACGGCAATCAACTGGCACAAAATGCAGTGAATCAGATGGAACTTGTCGGACAGACTGCTAGCGAATCGCTACGTTATATTGAAACGATGAACGAACGTTCCGTCGCCATCGGAACCATTGTTAATTCTATTTTTGAAATTACGAAACAGATTAACATGCTGTCCCTTAACGCATCCATTGAAGCGGCCCGTGCGGGTGAACACGGACGAGGATTCGCCGTCGTTGCTGGAGAAGTCCGCAAGCTGGCGGAACAATCCAAGACAGCGACCGAAGAAATCGCCGATTATCTCGGTACGATTCGTGAAGATGCCGAACGATCCGTAAGTGCGATGAGCCGGGTAACGCAAGAGATTGGTTCTGGAACTGCTGTTGTACAGCAAGCAGGTTCAGCCTTCCAGCAACTCAATGAATTGATCCAGAACGTCAATCTCACCATTCAAACCGTCTCCTCCTCCACACAGCAAGTTTCTGCAGGTGCAGAAGAAGTTAGCGCTTCGGTGGAAGAAACAGCACAGATTACATCCAAGTCTCGTGAGAGCATGGAACAGATTGCAACTACCGCAGAAATGCAACTCAGCGAGATGGACTCTCATTCGAGCACGGTTCGCCATCTGCATGAACAAGCTGTCGAGCTGCAAACAGCGATGAAGAAGTTTAAAATCGACTAATGATTGATTAAGCTTCAATCGAATCATCCATCAACAATCATCAATAATGATCACATATCTATAACCCTGCATTTGCTATATTAAACATTGTAAATAATCTAATAAAAAACACCCCCATACCAGATGCAATCGTTCAATGACTGAACAGGTCGCGGGTCATGGGGGTGTTTTTTGCTATTCATCCATATTTCTCACTCGGATCATTACAGATAAGTCCTGAACAAAGTGCACATGTTAATTATTCAGGCTGTGTCACGCCCATAATCTCATACACTCGTTGCATATCCAGTGATGATCGCAAAGAGGTGGCTACTCGATCAAACTCCATTTCTTTGCGCTCCTGAGCACTGTATGTTTCCTCCAGCGGAGCAAGTCCCTTTGCTGTACGCAGTCCGTTCAACCAGGAACGCCGGAATTGGTCGCTTTCAAACAAACCGTGCAGATACGTTCCCCACACTTTCCCATCTGATGTGCCCCATCCTTCCAAGAATGCTTGTCCGCCAGCATGAGCGATCTCAAACAAAGCGGTTACCTGTTCAGGTTCGTGGCATTCCGTTACACCCATATGGATTTCGTATCCCTTAACAGGTATGGCCGAAGACTCAACTTGTTTTCCGCCATGTAGCCGAATGGGATGTTCAGGCTGTACGTTCCCCATAGCTCTGACCGTCTGTTTGTGCTGAAGAAATGTTGTTGATAAAGGCAGTTTGCCAAGTCCCACCGCTTCCTGAGCTTGGTTTGCCTCGACAGCATACGGATCAACCAAGTGTTGTCCCAGCATTTGATATCCACCGCATATCCCCACAAGTTGAACATGTTCAAGCTCTGAGTGAGAATGGATCGCCTGTTCCAATCCCGATTCCCGTACATAAATCAGGTCTCCGATCGTATCTTTTGTACCTGGCAAAATAATGGCGTCCGGGCTACCCAATTCCTCCGGTGAAGTCACATAACGTACATTCACGTCCGGTTCACGGGATAGTGCATCGAAGTCCGTGAAGTTGGAGATGCGCGGATAACGAATGACGGCGATATCCAGTTCTGTCTCTTCTTTTTTGCCATGTCGAAGAGAGTCCAGCACCACCGAATCTTCTGCCTCGATCTGAATATCTCTTATATAGGGCAGCACACCCAGCACAGGTATTCCAGTCCGTTCTTCAAGCCAGTCTAACCCCGGTTGCAACAGAGAGAGATCCCCTCTGAACTTATTGATGATAAATCCTTTTACACGGGCTTTCTCATGTGGCTCCAGCAGTTCGAGCGTACCCACAATCGAAGCAAACACGCCGCCGCGATCAATGTCAGAGATCAGAATAACCGGCGCATCGGCCCACCCCGCCAGATTCATATTCACAATATCCCGATCTTTCAGGTTAATCTCTGCCGGACTGCCTGCTCCCTCCATTAAAACGATGTCATATGTATCTCGCAACCGATTTAATGCATCCATTACGGTCTGCTTCGCTTCAGGTAAGAAATGCTGACGATAATCCGATGCGCTCATCTGGGCAAAAGGAACACCATGCACCACGATCTGTGAATGCATATCCCGCACAGGTTTGATTAGAATCGGATTCATATCGGTCGTAGCTTCAATGCCACAGGCTTCAGCCTGTGCCCCCTGCGCCCGACCAATCTCCTTGCCGTCTTCTGTAACATAAGAGTTCAGCGCCATATTCTGTGATTTGAACGGAGCAGGGCTGAAGCCATCTTGCTTGAAAATCCGGCACAGTGCCGTTGTAATGACACTCTTACCTACATCCGAAGCCGTGCCTTGCAGCATGAGTACAGCCGCTGGTTGTTTTACCTGATCTTCCACGGTCCCTCACCCCTGTCTTTCGCGCGATTAACTTGCTACGTAACGATAATGCTCAAACCAAAAGAAAATTCTCCAATGAAATTCTGGGCAGCCAACCTCTACAACTCAACCTCTACAGCCAAAACAGTCCTTGAAGCACGCTTAATACCGTCAATAAAGCCGCTTCCAACAGTTCGTTCATGGCACCATATGTATCTCCAGTAAGCCCTCCGAGCCGGGCACTGATCCGGGTAGCAACAAATCGCCCTATACAATAACACGCCACAGGCAGTACGATAACTGACGTTACAGGATACAACCACCAAGGGAGTGACCCGAACCCGCTGACCATGGCATCGGCAATAGCAATATCCGGTTTAAACAGCCATACGACAGCAATTGTAATGACGCCTAAGACCAGCGTAAGTCCAATCGCAGCGCTACGTGCTCGCTGGACTTCATTCCGCTCCCCGAGCCCTTTGAATAGAACGGCAAGCCCATCATCCCCACGAGCATTAGGCCAGGCTGACATGGCATAGACCATAAACCATCGGCTCCAGATCATAGGCAAAATCAGCAACGCACCGTACAACCAGTTCCCACGGGCAATCATATCGGCAATCAGTGCCGCCTTCATCATAAGGAGCAGCACACAGGCAATAACCCCCATCGCGCCCACTCGGCTGTCTTTCATAATCTCCAGCATTCGCTCACGGCTGCGGTAACTGAGCAGGCCATCTGCTGTATCCATCCATCCGTCGAGATGCAATCCCCCGGTAAGCCAGACCCATACGGTCAAGGTCAGAACCGCTGCCGGAAAAGCCGGAAGCAGGGCACCGCTCAGTGCGGCGACCAGCCACACGCAGAGACCGATTGCAGCACCGACCAGTGGATAATACACCACACTTTCGCGTAGCAATGGCGGAACAAAATCGAGCTGCATTTTCACAGGAAAACGAGACAGAAATTGAAAGGCCGCTGCAGCCGCATGTTTCCGCTGCGGAACGGCTGAACCCGCTGAGCCATGCTTCATAAGCGATACTCCTTACTTTTCAATTCGATTGGAATGCCTACCGTCACGAGAAACACCTCACGACAGATTGCTGCAATGCGCTGATTAAGAACACCTGCCAGATCACGATACACACGACCAAGCTTGTATTCGGGTACAATTCCATCCCCTACTTCATTGGTAACCAGCACAAGTAATCCGGGATAGGTTTGGACCGCTTCTACCAGTGCATCCAGATGACCTTGCAACATATGACCTTCGTCATGTTCATGGGCCAATAACACATTCGTCAGCCAAAGTGTCAAGCAATCCACCAGAATCGTTGGTGCGGACGTTCCCGTATGCCCTTCCCCCATCTGCTGAATTAGAGCAGGCAAAGCCAAGGGTTCCTCCATCGTACGCCAGAGGTAACCGGAATCTTCACGTTGCTTCTGGTGCATTGCTATGCGTTCACGCATCTCGTCATCATACGCCTGAGCAGTGGCTACATACCAGGCTTCTGAGGAACGCTGCATGCACAGACGTTCGGCAAACGAACTCTTACCACTGCGAGCACCGCCAGTAACCAATACACTCATCGGGAGCCATCTCCCTGAATAGGTGAGACCGTTAAAATGGAGGAACCAGTCGAATGCTCTTTCTCACTGGAATCAGAGTCGGAAGCCTGATTCGTTCCGTCTGACACACCCGCACTTGCAAAGGTCGCCATTTCATTCAAAATCAGACATGCTGCATCAATGAGATGCAGACTGAGTACTCCACCTGTGCCTTCTCCAAGGCGCATATCCAGGTCCAGCATCGGCTTCAAATCAAGTTCACGTAGCAGAGCCGCATGTCCATTCTCATGGGAGGTATGGGAAGCGACCATATAAGCCGCACTCAGGGGAGCCAGCTTTCTTGCGATTAGTGCCGCCGCAGTCGAGATGAAACCATCTATAACAACTGGACAACGATGGGCCGCTGCTGCGAGAATAACGCCCGCGAGTCCTGCAATCTCCAATCCACCCACCTTGCATAGCACATCCACCGCATCCTCAGGGTCAGGTGTATTAACACTCAAAGCCTGACTTATAACAGCAGCCTTGCGTAGCATACCTGCATCATCCAAGCCAGTCCCTCTCCCAACAGCTGATGCTGGTGCAATACCAGTGAGCGCACTCATCACTGCGGCGCTTGCCGTTGTGTTGCCAATCCCCATTTCTCCGGTGACAAACAACCCTGTCCCTTTTGCTACTTCCGCGGTAACGACATCCACACCTACTAAAATAGCCTGAATCGCCTCATCCCGAGTCATCGCGGCTCCTTGAGCCATGTTGGCCGTGCCTTTACGAATGTTGCGGGAGAGCAGGTTAGCGTGATCAAGGTCAGCATTTACACCGACATCGACACAGATCACCTCCGCTCTGGCATGACGAGCAAGGACATTGACTGCAGCGCCTCCAGCCAGAAAATTCATGACCATCTGCGGTGTAACCTCGGCTGGAAAAGCACTGATCCCTTCAGCTACGACCCCGTGATCCGCAGCCATAACGATCACAGCCCTGCGATCAAAACGCGGACGTGCCTGCCCTGTCATCCCTGCCAATCGAATCACAAGGTCTTCCAATTTGCCGAGACTACCAGGTGGCTTTGTGAGTATATCCACATGAGCAGACGTTTCGGCAGCAATGGTTGGGTCAGGAGCAACAATCTTATTTAATACTTGCTCCAACTTCTGTTCTTCTGTCTTCATTCAACCAGCACTTCCTTCATCAAAATAGAGGCTCTCTCGTCCTCATTTAATCCATGTCCCGCCGCAACAACAGTTGGGGAACAGCATGATCCGGATGGGATACCATCGCAGGTTTAACGCGAAAAATCTCTTGAATCTGCTCTCCCGTCATTAAACTATGAGGTGTTCCCTCTCCCACTACCTTCCCCTCACGCAAAGCCAAAATACGATTGCAGAACAACGCAGCCAGATTGAGATCATGCAACACCGCTACAATCGTGATACTGCTCTTCTTCTGCCATGCCGCTAACAACTCCATAAACTGCAATTGATATTTGATATCGAGAAACGTCGTTGGTTCGTCCAGCAATAATAATCGCGGCTCCTGTGCCATGACCTTGGCTAGGGCCACTCGCTGCCGTTGTCCGCCGCTTAGGGAATCCAGCGGCCGATCCGCAAGTTCCATTAGTCCCAGCTCTTCGAGCACTCTGTCCACCACACGTGCTCCATCCGCCGTTTCCCGGCCTAACCAATTTTGGTACGGATACCGTCCCATTTCGACGACATCCCGAACCGGATAGGAGATTGCGGGTAAGCCATCCTGCTGCAAAACCGCGATCATCCGTGACAGTTCCTTACGGCCGTAAGATCCGATATCACCACCAGCGATGCTGATCTGGCCTTCACTTAACGATTCCGTTCCTGCTATAAGCTGGAGTAATGTTGATTTCCCGCTTCCGTTTGGGCCAACGACACCCCACCAATCTCCTTCTGCGATCTGCCAATCGGTAGGATGCAGGGCATGATGTTCACCGTATGTTTTGCCCGCCCGGACAACAGATACTAGAGAAGCGGCAGCATAATTTTTGTCGGTCGTCACGGCATCATCCCCTTCTGCAGCTTTTTGTTCCGATGCAGCAAATAGGCAAAAAACGGAGCGCCGACAAAAGCAGTCACGACGCCTAGCGGTATTTCAGTCGGTGCCAGCAAGGAGCGAGCTATGGTGTCTGCCCATACCATAAAAATCGCACCACCAATCGCAGACAAAGGTATCAGCAAGCGATAGTCCGGCCCCACCAGCAATCGCAAAATATGCGGAATTACCAAGCCAACAAATCCGATGACTCCCGAAACCGAAACAGCTCCTGCCGTTAGCAATGTGCCTACAGCCAGCACAGATAACTTGAGCCTGTCCACACCAACACCAATATGCGCTGCCTGACGTTCACCCAGTGCCAAGACATTCAGCGAACGTGCCCGGCTCCATAGAAAGATCAGTCCAAGCAGAAAATACGGGAAAAGGATGGTCGTATACGACCACCCGCGCAGTGCCAGACTTCCCATCGTCCAGTATATAATTTCATTGATTGTCTGCTTCGACATGGTCGATAGGAAGGAAACGACCGCCCCCAAGAAACTTTGCATGACCACACCTGCCAGAATGAGGCTATGCGTTGGTATTTTACGTCCTTCACGAGCCAGCGACAGCACGAACCATAACGTGACTACCCCGGTCAAAAAAGCAACCAGCGGCAGTGTCCAAATACCAATGATAGCGTACTGCAAACCAAAGAATATCAGGAACGCCGCCCCCACCGAAGCACCAGAGGAAACCCCCAGTGTGAATGGATCAGCCAGAGGATTGCGTAATACACCTTGAAACCCCGCCCCTGCAATTGCTAGTGAAGCACCTACGAGCATCGCAAGCAAGACACGCGGGAAACGCACCTTCCATATGATTTGTTCGGCGGCCTTGTTCCAATCAGGTGTAATCCAGTCGCCCACCCATGGCAATTTGTGAACGAGAATACCAGCGATGTCCCGGATGGGCAACGCCACTGAACCGATGCCCGTGCAGATGAGCACGGTAAGCACCAGCAGCGCCATGCCCATCGTTCCGAACAGGATCAGCTTTCCGCTCATTTGAACAGGTCAGGATAGATCGCTTTGGCAACATCTTTCAACCCTTGAGTTACGCGCGGTCCTGGACGGCTCAGCAAGTTAGCATCCAGCCCAATCACAGCATTGTTTTTCACCGCCGTAATTTGATCCCAGCCGCTACGTGCCTTGATGATCTGATCCAGCGTCTTGTTGTCCTCAACTACGTCATTGGCGTACAGGATAACATCCGGGTTCGAGGCGATAACATTTTCTTCGTTAATCTGATACCAGCTCTCTTTGTCAGCAGCAACATTGATGCCCCCGGCTACGTTGATCAGTTCGTCCATAAACTCACCTTTACCTACCGTCCAGCCTGGGGAGAACTCGATGTATACTTTTTTCTTCTCTTCCGGTTTCACGGCTTTTACCGCTTCGGTTACATCTGTTACATCCTGCTTCATCTGTGTGATGAGCTTCTGTGCCTGCTCCTGATGATCGGTAATTTTACCGAAGGTTTCGATATTATTCATTACATCGTCGATGGATTTAGGATCCGTTTTGAAAATGGTAATGCCCAGATCACGCAGCTTTTTCACTGCATCCTCGCTCAATGAAATGCCTCCGAATACGATATCCGCATCTGCTGCAATAACAGATTCTTCATTCGGCTTGTTAATGCCGCCCATTTTTGCTTTTGTTTTCGCCGCTTCCGGGTAATCGTCATAGTCGGATACGCCAATAATCTCATTATCCAGTCCGAGGGCAAACAGCGACTCCGTTTCAGCTGGAGATACAGAGACGATTTTGGTTGGTGCTTTTTCAAAAGTGAAAGACTCACCCGTTGCGTCCGTAACCGTAAGTGGATATTGGGTTTTCAAATCCGTTTGCGTTTGTTCCTGCGACTGCTCCTGTGCAGGTTGCTGTGAGCTGCCCGCACCTTCTTTTGTTGCGGTATTACCGCATCCAGCCAGCGCCAGTGCCAGCATTGCTGCGCTCAACAGTGATGTGAGTGCTTTCCAGTTCTTAATCATTGATTTAAACTCCCCTTCTCTATCTGTACTATTGTTGTTGCTTATTACCTTACTCTTATTGCTCTACCCCATCTTGGTGTTTAGATGAAACGAAAATGCAGACGTGTACACGTTTAACGGAGAGTGCAGAACCAATTTGGAGAAACGAAGTGTTCGCATTTATCACCGGATTTTTCCCTTTGAAAAGGAATCAAAAAATCTGGGGATAACAGCGATCGGAAAATGGTACTGCAATCGAAGTGGCCTCGTGTAACATAGTACTTTTCAACACATCGTGTACAACAAGAAAAATCCCTTATCCTTAAAACAAGGATCAGGGATGACGTCTCGCATACGGCAATCTGTACATGTAACAGCGGCTAGCTGTCCATGCGCACAGAATGGCCCGAAACGTTGTCCTTTCCTCGAAGGAACACCGGCTTGTACGTCCAGGGCTGGTAATCTGACTTACAGGATGGCTCCTGTTTCACAGTGGCGGGACCGTGCCGGATTTGCACCAGCTTCCCCATTTTACCCTTGTGCGCATGATAACTTGTCCTTGTTCTTCATGAACAACGGATTGGCACGCGGGACCCTTAGTCGCTAAAGATGGTTAATTCAGGTCAAACATAGTCGCAGTGCTCTTCGCACGAATCACGTCAGTTCAGGCGTCTCAGCCCATCATACCCAATATGTCCGTCCGAGTCACACTTCTGTTGTGATTATAGGGTATATTGCAGCACCTTACAACCCGATGTACGGAAAATCCATTCGTCTGCCAAGCCAGTGATCCCCTTGCTTTTCAAGATCAATCTGAATAGCCTGTCCAGGGATGACATGTGTATCCCAAAACCCGACGCCATGGATGAGCCGGGACATCATATAACGGATGACACCGCCATGCGTCACAATAAGTGTCTTGTGTGAATTTTCGTGTGAATGCTCCGACCAGATCTGTTCGTACAGAAAAGAATCCACTCGTTCCGCAAAAGTCTGCCACGCTTCTCCTTCAGGCGGAGTTACCTTGTGTGGATCATCAATCCAGTCCCGGTACAAGAGATTATCCTTCAATTGCTCGTAATTCAGGCCTTCCCATTGTCCGAAATGATTCTCGCGCAGGCGCGAATCAAACTTCGCCTGTTCAATCAGCTGCGGTGCAATGTGTGCCAGCGTCTGTCGACAACGAAGCAGGTCACTGCAATACACCGTATTCCATGTAAGCTCGCGACACTGCTCGCGTAGCTGAACCAGCTCTTCTTGTGCATCAGGCAACAGCCCCATGTCGGTATGCCCCAGATACTTTTTTTCCACATTCCACTGGGTTGTTCCATGACGGATCAATACGATGCTACGCTTGTACGGAGACTGTTTTGATCCAAGCTGTTCTAATTCTTTAATTACCACAATAGCGCACCTCCTGCTAACCACACACCCAAGGATGCTATGAAACAAAGGCCCACAAAAGCTCCCGCCGACCAAAACATCAGCCGCGTCGTTCGCACGATATCTTCCGACTCCATCGGCCGCGTAGCCTCGCCCATATAAGCTCGAAATGAAGCAACGCCGTGATACACGTTATGCCCGCCCAGCCGAATGCCTAGTGCTCCAGCGACTGCCGACTCGGGAAAACCGCTATTCGGGCTGGGGTGTAGTCTCGCATCCCGGGCAACCATACGCGCTGCGCCTTTGGCATCCAGTTTCAGCACCCATGCGCCTACAATTAACAGCAAAGCGGTCATGCGAGCGGGAATCCAGTTAGCCCAATCATCCAGCCGTGCGGAGGCCCACCCAAGATGCAGATATTTCTCATTTTTATATCCAACCATGGAATCCAGCGTATTGACGGCACGGTAGGCCATAGCCAGCGGAGCACCACCAATGAGTGCATAGAATAGCGGCGATACAATGGCATCCACAATGTTTTCTGCAACGGTCTCCACCGTTCCCCGAACTACCTCCGGCTCGTCCAGATGTGCCGTATCACGTCCCACAATCATACCGAGTGAACGCCTGGCTCCAGGCCAATCCTGCTCTTTCAGATGGCGGTACACTTCCATGCCTGCATCACGCAACCCTTTGGAAGCAATCGTTGTTGCGATCAGAACAATTTCGGCTGCAGCCGCAAAGATCGGATGAATCAGACCTAATAGAAACAAAAGCCCCCATGTGACAGCAAAAGAACCTCCCGCAATCAAGATCGGGAACCAGATCCCCGCTTTTTTCAGTCCTTTATTTGTATGTACACGTGCCCTAATAATACGCTCCAATGCCGAGATGCCTTTCCCCATTCCAATAACGGGATGCGGAATCCAGCGCGGGTCTCCGATGCATCGGTCTAATATGTATGCAAGAATGATGATCCACGCTCCAGACATGCCAATCCAGAACGATGATGTCCATAGATGCTCCAATTCAAATGTCATTACTGTGTCCGTTCCTTTCTTTCCATTGCAATCCGGCCTGTAGGCTTTCTGTCACCGTGTCATATACGAGTCTGCCGATAACCGCTCCCAATGCAGTAGCCGTGCCCGCATATGAGTGAAGCGGCTGGCTATCATCTGCAGAAATCTGACGTACAGCAAACACAATGGCATCGGTTGTTGTACCTGTGGCAGGAAGTCCGTTCTCCGAATCGGCAATACCTGCATCGGCAAGGGCAGCGGCCTTGGCCTCCACGGCCGTCTGAACCGCATTAACCATCGCTCCAGGGGTCATCTGTCCGTTGAACCACAGCATGATATTAATCGTACCAGGGATATATGGAATTCTGTTTTGTTTTTTCCCATGGACATCAAACACGGTTCTATCGGAACCTGCTCGTGCTGCATTGGATACGCCGGCAGTTGTACAGCACAATAGACCAAATGCCGAACTCGAATACTCCTGAATGGAGGTATGCTCCAATCTGACCGCAGTTAACAATCCGGCACACTGATCGGCTTGCTCTTGCCATTCATACAGCGCCTCTGCGATATCACGGGGTGGATCATCACATCGGTAATGTTTGTCCACATAGATGTTAAAGACACGGTTTAATTCAAGCATCCCGCCGCCATATACAGCGCTGGAAAGTGCGAGAGCAGGTTGTGGACTCTGAGCTTTAACATGCCGTTCATCGGCAGCGATGTGCAGACCCGGCCAGGAAGAGGACACGTAGATATTCTCGTCTCTATTTCCATCTGTAAAATAGTTATAAAACGGGAGTGTCACAACCGCTTCCCTCCCTTTATTTTTTCAAAATGTTGCGTATGCCCCTGCTGAATCCCCTGATCGACAGATGCCATATCCACGTCCTGATCCCCGCTTTGTTCAAGCACACTTCCGAGCACGTCAAGCAACCTATCGTTGGCTTCAGCACCTTTGACCGCAAAACGTACATGTCCTGCCTCAAGCCCCGGATACATGGCACAGCTACGAATCAGAATACCCCGCCGCCCCAAAGCTTCCTGCATAGAAGCTGCCGTCCAAGGCTCTGGCACACGCACCAAAATGAAATTGGCTTCACCAGACGTTACGCTACACCCATACGACTCCAGTACCTGGATTAAACGTGTCCGTTCAATCGTAATCTGCGATATCGTGTCCAGCTCGAACCGTTCCCCGCTGCGCAGACAGGCTTCCCCTGCAATAAGAGCCAGTCCGTTGACACTCCAGGTGACTTGTTTCTCCGTCATCGCCTGTATGTACTTCGAATGACCTATAGCATATCCGAGACGCAGACCCGGAATCGCATAAAACTTCGTCATCGAACGGATGATGATCACATGCGGATATTGATTCAGATCAGGAGCAAGTGACTGTCGCAGGGCCGGTGGAATAAAATCGATAAACGCTTCATCAATAACGAGCACGGTACCCGTCTTTTCGGCTTTCCGTGCTAACCTATGCAGTGTCTCCACCGGATATTGTACACCGTTTGGGTTGTTTGGCTGTCCAAGAAAGAGCAGGTCTACCTTTTCCATCAACTGTTCGATATGTTCAGCTGGCGCTTTCCAATTCAGCTCTTCAAGGCCTTCTGTATGCAAAGTCTCCGCACCGAATTGCCGTGCCAAAGCGCGATATTCCGAGAAACCCGGTTCCACTGTTCCAACCTTGCGCGGAGCAAGTGCCAGCAGGATCAATGCCATACTTTCAGCCGCACCATTCCCTACGGAAATTTGCTCTTGTGTTACTCCCAAACGTTCACCCAGAAGCGCTTTGAATCCCCGATGGCCCGGGTCAGGGTAACGAAGCACCGAATGCAGACCTTGCTGTAATGCTTCCAAAACCTCTTTGGGAGGGCCTAAAGGGTTGATATTAGCGCTATAATCCAGAAAATCCGCTGCATTGCCTCCAAACCTCGAAGCTGCGGTCTCCACATCTCCACCATGTCCGAATACTTCGATATAACCGGTCATTCTTCCGTCATCCTCTCTGTATCTTCTTTTTATTATGAATGGCGTACGTGGGATGGGTCAATCCTGTATTCCTTCTCCATTCATCTGGTTGTCATGAGTCGGGCCCAAATCCGCCTTTATCTACTTGTTTTCTTTGTGTCCCAACGACAATTCGTTTACAATAGAAGAGGAATTTCAGGAACTTCAGTTTTCTGATTCTTTTGTACGAGTATCACTACATAAGGGGCTACGCGCCTCTCACATACATTAATGGAGGAATGACCATGCTGTTTGTAGATAACCAGGGCATTACAGATCCTTCTGTAAACCTCGCGATTGAGGAGTACATTTTGAAACATCTGCCGATGGAGGATGACAGCTACCTGCTGTTTTACATCAACCGTCCGTCAATCATCATTGGCAAACACCAAAATACGATTGAAGAGATTAATATCGAATACGTTCAGGATAACGGTGTGCAGGTGGTACGTCGTCTTTCCGGGGGCGGGGCGGTGTATCACGATCTGGGCAACCTTAACTTCAGTTTCATTACCGCGGATGACGGTCAGTCCTTCCATAACTTCCGCAAGTTTACCCAGCCTGTGGTTGAAGCGCTGCACGAACTTGGCGTCAATGCCGAGTTGACCGGGCGCAATGATCTGCAAGTCGGCGAAAAGAAAATTTCGGGCAACGCCCAATTCGCTACCCGCGGACGCATGTTCAGTCACGGCACGCTGATGTTTGATCTGAATCTGGAGCACGTTCAGGCATCTCTGAACGTCAATCCCGAGAAATTCAAATCCAAGAGCACCAAGTCGGTACGCAGCCGCGTTGCCAACATTCGTGATCTGATTGACACCAATCTGACGATTGAAGAGTTCCGTGATGAGTTGCTTCGTCACATTTTCCGCATGGAGCCGCAGGACGTTCCTCAGTACAAGCTGACCGAGAAGGACTGGGATAAGATTAAAGAAATTTCAGCGGAGCGTTATAACAATTGGGACTGGAACTATGGTCTGTCACCGGAAAGCAATGTGAAGCATACCCGCAAATTCCCGGTGGGCATCATCGATCTGCGCATGAACATCAAGGATGGGCGTATCGAAGATATTAAAATCTTCGGCGATTTCTTCGGTGTTGGCGATGTAGCGGATATCGAGGACATGTTACGCGGCAAGCGTTATGACGAGACTGAAGTGCGTTCAGCCCTGGAAGGTCTCGATGTGAAACATTACTTCGGCAACCTGGAGCTGGAAGACTTTATCGGTCTTGTTTTCCTGGAAGAGTAAATAAAGAAGGAAATACGACATTTAGATGGGTACAGGTTGTTTGAACGAATTTTCGATGACACCTCTAACGGAAAAGGCAGAACTATTCGTTTACAAAATAACGGAGAAGACAGAAAAAACCTGGAGAAGTGAAGCGTTCGCCTTTATCACCGGATTTTCTCCCTTCTAAAAGGGATTCAAAAAATCTGGGGATAACAGCGATCGGAAGGTTATTCTGTCTTCGGAGTGTTCGTGTAAATCATCGGTGGTTCTGCGTTTGGAGTGACTCGTGTAATCTATTTATTTCGTTCAATGAAATAGACACAGATAAAAAAGGAGAGAAACATCATATGACTTACAAACTCATTGCTATCGACATCGATGACACTCTGATCAACGACAACAAAGAAGTTACACCCGCTACGCAAACGGCTTTGGAACAAGCGGTAGCACACGGAGTAGTAGTAACCCTCGCAACTGGACGCGCTTACGCTTCCGCACAGGCACTTGCACGCCAAACCAAGCTGAACGTGCCGATTATTACGTATCAGGGGGCTTTGGTGAAAAACCTGCTTGATGAAAAAGTGCTCTATGAGCGCTATGTGCCGCAAGAAGCTTCCCGCAAATTGTTCGACTACTGCCTGGAGAAAAACTTGCATCTGCAAACGTACATCGACGACAAGCTGTATGCTCGTGAAGAAAACCAAAAACTGCTTGATTATGCCAAACTAAACGGCACGCAATATTACATCGAGTCTGACTTCATCAAAGTCATTGAACAACCAACACCAAAACTGCTCATTATTGATGAGCCGGATTATTTGGACCAAGTCGCTGTAGAGCTTCGTGAACTGCTGGGATCTGAAGTGCACATCACCAAATCCAAGCCGTATTTCCTCGAAATTATGCATAAAGAAGGTACTAAAGGTCATGCTCTGACTTTCCTGGCTGACCATTTCGGTCACGAGCTTAGTGAGTGCATCGCCATCGGCGACTCCTGGAACGATCACGAGATGCTGGAAGTCGCTGGTCTTGGTGTAGCGATGGGCAACGCCATCCCTGCGTTGAAAGATTTAGCAGACTATATTACGGCGAGCAACAACGAAGACGGCGTAAAAGAAGTTATCGAAAAGTTTGTACTGAACGCAGAGTATAAAAAGTAGTTGTACAAAAACAAGAAAGCCCGGATATCACCATGATTTGTGGTTCCGGGCTTTCTTGTTATTTTTTATTTTTGGCAAGCAATACTGCGGTTAAAAAAGAAATCTGTAACGACACAGTAATCCCAACCGAGACCATGATATTCGTTGAATCGGATATATGAACGAAAAATAAAACAAGAATGAATACCAAGATAGAAAGAGCCACACTGGCTACGAAGTTCAGGAAGATTTTTCTCATAACTATACACGACTCCTCAAAGTAAGTACTCTTACTATCATACTATAGAGGAGATTCATCCGGTATTCTAGGAGCCTTGCACAATCACCTTCGTACGTCTCCCTTTCTTCAACCAGCCGCTCACCTTCTCATTCATGGTTAACAGCCCCGAGATAACCAAAACGACACCGACCCACGTCACCCAGCTGACATGCTCTCCGTACACGATCGCACCGAGCCCAACGGCAATTGGAGGCGATATGTATAACCAGGTTGCCGGGAACAGCGGATTAGTGCGTGACATAATCCAATAGAACAGACTGTGCCCGACCATTGAACCGATGACCGTCAGATAGATTACGGACGACACGGCCGGTAGCACACCCAGTGCCGACATATTCCAGGATTCCGTCAGTGCAGAGAGGATAAATAACAGCACACCGCCATACATCATCTGCACCGCATTAATGGCAACAGGATTCATCTCACTGAATTGATGAATGACTTTTTTGGAATATAACGTACCTGCGGAATAACAGACTTCCCCCACCAGTACCGCGATGCATCCCCATAAAAATAAAGAACCTGCACCAAGCGATACGCCTGGCAAAACGACTAGTACGACACCTGTAAACCCGATCAGGCAGCCAATCACCATGCGGGCAGAGGTTTTCTGCCGCAATAATGCCGTTTGCATGAGCATAATCATCAGCGGTCCTGTTGCCGATAGAATAGCTCCTACACCGGAACTGACATGTTGCTCCGCCCAATATAACGTAGCAAAGGTCGCAAATGTCAGACCTGCACCTGTAATCAGCATTTCTTTGCGGAATAACAGGGACAAGTTCACTTTCCCCTTCATCCACATCCATGTAAACATTAAAGCTCCCGCAATCACAAACCGCAGTCCAGCAGATAGAAAAGGCGGCATGCCTGCCTCCACACCAATTTTAATCGCCAGAAAAGTTGTTCCAAAAACGAGACACATTACGGTAAATGCAATCCCTACCATGTTAACCACTCCTTTATCTGTTCTCCATCATAGCTCATGGTCTATAGAACAGAATGAACAAAATAGAACAGTTACCTCCCTTTTGCTGTTACAATGGAGATCAAAAGGAGCGTGGGTCGGGTGAGCAGAACGGTAATGATGGCAGACAACAGCATGAAACGGTACGAGCAAGTTATCCACTATCTCATGGTACGGATTGAGGCTGGGGAGTGGGTTGAACAGGAAAAACTGCCTTCGGTACGAAGCTTGTCCGAACTGCTCGGCGTACACCGGCTAACGGTTTTCAAAGCGTATCAGGAGTTAAAACAACGTGGGATCGTCTATGTTAGAGACAAATCTGGTTATTACGTCAGTCCAGCCAAACCACTATCCGATACAGATCAGGGAGATGATCCCTCCGTGTCGGCCTGGCTCCATTGGGACACACTTGACCGAGTCCAATCACTGGAAGCGGAATATCAGTTTTCCAAATCATTAATCGATCCTGCACTACTACCCAACCGATATTGGGGCGAATTGATGCGCGATCTGTTAGATCAATATCCTCGTCTACTCGGTACGTACTCAACGATCCAAGGCGATCTAGAGCTTCGTACCAGTCTGGCCAGCCATTTGACGGCAAAAGAACGCTTCTACCTGTCCTCTGACGAAGTACTGATTACATCCGGTGCTCAACAGGCGATTGATGTCATCTCCCGTGCACTGGTCAAGCCTGGAGATCGGGTACTGATTGAGCGACCAACTTACGGCCCTGCCATGGAAATTTTCCGCAAACAGGGTGCACGGCTTGTTTTTACCGATATCCATCCCGAAGGGTATGATCTGGAGCAGATTGAGCATCTGATGAAAACAGAGAAGCCACGCCTCTTTTATATGACACCGACGTTCCAAAACCCAACAGGCATCAGCATATCTGTAGAGCAACGCAAACAGTTACCTGAACTGGCTGAACAATATGGCTGTTTCCTGGTGGAGGATGACAGCACATACGATATTTATTTTAAAGAAAAACCGCCTGCGCCAATCTTCACTTATGATACTTCTGGACATACACTGTACATCCGTAGCTACAGCAAATATGTTGTTCCGGGTCTGCGAATCGCAGCCATTATGTGCCGTTCACATCTCATGGCAGGACTCCAGGCGATCAAAGCCCTGACAGATAACGGATCACCACTTCTGAATCAGAAGCTGTTTCTTCGTTATTTCCAGTCGGATCGTATGCATCAGCATCTGTCCAAACTTCGAACTGCGCTTCAACTTCGAATGGAAGTGATGGAGCAGTGTCTGCTGGAGACAGACTGGACATGGACACGCCCCGAGGGCGGTCTGAACATCTGGGCCGAGCTTCCCGAGGGGATCGACACAGGTAGGTTGTTACACCAAAGCATGGAGCACTCCATTGCTTTTGTGCCTGGCACCGTGTTTGATCCCTCACACGCATCAGGTAGCCGCAAACTCCGTCTCTCCTTCTCCTACGCCCGTGAACAGCAGATTCGGGAAGGCATGGACAGACTGATCACTTTAGCGGCGAGAAGTTAAAAAGAAACTTCGTTTTGAATCGATGAAGAGAACTAGTAAGAGCAACAAAGACTCGAAGGAGTACCGGAATTCAGGCTGGATAAGGAAGTTTGGAGAGTGGATTGAACCTCGCCAAGTCTTAGAAGTGTGCAGAATTCTGAATGTACCCACTAACAGTGGGTCAACGAAAGCTCAGAGAGTCAACGAAAATGGGGAAAGGTGTCCAAGGCTTAGGTCAGACCACTTTTTGTCTATAATCAAAACGGCTGTTTCCTCTGTGGGCACATCGATGTCCACTTCATGCCAACGCTAACGATCACCAGCGGTTCAACCCCTTAATATTGGACACTAGCT
>NZ_JACLIC010000004.1:0-51991 GCF_019748695.1 Paenibacillus cucumis (ex Kampfer et al. 2016)
CTTACAACCGCTCTCCTTGACGAAGGCATACCATGTGGTAACCAACCCACGGATAGCAGCGTGCCAACCGTCGCTCGCATATGGACCCCCGCGCTTAGGACTTCGACGAAATTGCAGTATTTTTGTGCTGGGCTTGACTAAAACGTTCATAGCAACGATCACGAGAAACCTTATTTGGAGGAACAAGAGCTTTCTCGAATTCTAACGATCCCTAGGAACGCTATTTAGACAATTTAGGGCGAAAAAACACAAAAAAAGCACGAAATCGATGAAATAAGCTCTCTGGTGATCGTTAGAAAATAAAAACGGTGAAAATGGGAGGAATAAGCTTCATGGTGATCGTTAGAGGTTTTGGTACGATGACGAGGTGCTGATGTATTTGTTAAATGGTTTAATAGCTTTCAGGAACGGTTTGCTTCCTTGAGTCAGAGCCATGAGGTAAGGAGGGACGAAGTGAATACCTTAGAAACAAGGCAACCGAACCTAATGCTTCAACGAACTGCCCGAGGTTCTCATCCCCAGAACGCAAAAAAAGCTTCCCGAAGGAAGCTTCTTTTTTGACGTCCCAGGAGGGATTCGAACCCCCGACCGACGGCTTAGAAGGCCGTTGCTCTATCCTGCTGAGCTACTGAGACATGGAAATTTTTCAAGCAAAAATGATTATATCATAAGTAAAAAAATATATCAAACGTTTTATTTTAAGCTTGTTTTCATATATGATATTTGGCGGCCGCAACGTTTTTTTCTTTCTAATTAAGGTTATGTTAGAATATCAGAAGAACTCAGAAAATAGATCCATATTTCCTTGATATATATCTATTCACGGTCGATTTGGGCTGGAGATTCAGGAACAGAGGAGGTGCCCTTATCAAGGAATCCACAACCCCGGAAACCGAGCACAACAATAAAATTGTGTTGTTTCCAAAAACGTTGGACTATTACCAGATACAGCTGACGGTTATGCTTGAAAATGAACGTTACGGTGAAGCAATGGACTTGCTTCGCTTTTTGTTGCAATGCCAAGGACAGGAAGAACGTCACTATGACGAGTGGAGAGCGTTGCTGGAGTGGTTGCAGGCTGCTTTCCCTCAATATGAAGAATCAGAAATGCAGACCATTCGAGAAGAAGAGGAAGAAGACATCAGCGAAGAAGAGATGGCAAGGCAACACGCCAAGTCGAAACTTGCTCAGGACGATGGTTACGCAGATAAGTTGCTCGGGACAGTTATGGAAGGCCCACTATCTGAACAGACGATGCTGGCTCTCGAACAACTGGCATTTTTGGACGTTCCGAAAGTGGATGAAGAACTGATTAGGTGGCTGCAAACGAAGGTGCTTCATCCACTATTACAGTTCAGAGTCATGCAAACCCTGCGTCGTCGAGGGGTACAAGACATCATTCATTTCACTAGAGGTGACGAAGAAGTAGAGGTTGATATCGCTAGCGTTCCACTTAAACCGGAAGAATTTCCACTTCAGATTGTGCAGATCCTGGAACGAGTAGCAGACCAGACGGAGGTTCATGAACCTACGCTCTTTTATTTTGCCCAGGAACTGTGGATACAATATGTTATGGCGGTTTATGGGACAAGGGATTACCAGTCTATGCTCGAGCAAAATGATGATATGGCGGACATTTGGGCGGCCGCGCTACATATGACGGTTGCAGACAGCCTGGGCGGCTCGCACGATGAGGAAAATACGCGCTCGATGTACGCTGTGACAGGTGCAATGAGGTTTCGACTGGAGCAGGCATATCGCTCTATGAAACAGTTTGTTTCCGCCGGTTTGGACGGTCATTAAGAGGCGGAAACGTTTACCTTAAACCGTATCAAGGGATTCCCCTTGAAAAAGAATGTAAACTTGTTTATACTAAAATGGTTATTTTGTACGTGATCGCCTACGTGAACATGTGAATTTTGGAGGGGAAAGTATACAATGAAAGCAACTTGGGAAAAGATAGAGAAGAACCTTGGGGTTCTTGAGGTTGAAATCGGTGCAGAGCGCGTAACAGAAGCACTCGACAAAGCTTTTAATAAAGTAGTAAAACAAGCAAACGTGCCTGGATTCCGTAAAGGTAAAGTGCCACGTCCAATCTTCGAAGCTCGTTTCGGAGTGGAAAGCCTTTATCAAGAAGCAATTGACATCTTGCTTCCAGAAGCTTACACAGAAGCGATTGATCAAACGGATATCTTCCCGGTAGATCGTCCTGATGTGGACATCGAGCAATTCGGTAAAGGACAATCCTTCAAATTTAAAGCGAAAGTAACTGTGAAACCAGAAGTTACCCTGGGTGACTACAAAGGTGTCGAAGTTGCTGTAGCTAAAGGTGAAGTAACGGATGCAGAAGTTGCAGAAGAGCTGGAGCGTTTGCAACAGCGTCATGCTGAACTGGTTGTAGTTGACGAAGGTGCTGCAGCGAACGGCGATGTTGCTGTAATCGACTTCGACGGTTCTGTTGATGGTGTACCTTTCGAAGGTGGACAAGCTGAGCGTTATTCCTTGGAACTGGGTTCCAACACATTCATTCCAGGATTTGAAGAGCAAGTAGTGGGTCTGTCCACTGGCGACTTCAAAGACGTTGAAGTGACTTTCCCAGAGAGCTACCATGCAACAGAGTTGGCTGGCAAACAAGCAGTATTCAAAGTGAAAGTTCATGAAATCAAACGCAAACAACTTCCAGAACTGGATGATGAGTTTGCTAAAGATGTGAGCGAGTTTGATACTCTGGAAGAGTACAAAGCTGACCTCAAAACACAACTGGATTCCCGTAAAGCAGATGAGTTCAAAGCTGCACAGGAAAACGCAGTTGTAGAAAAAGTAGCTGAAAACGCTGAAGTGGACATCCCTGCTGCAATGGTTGACAGTGAAGTACAGAACATGATGCGCGATTTCGACAACCGTCTTCGCAGCCAAGGCATGAACCTTGAAATGTTCATGAGCTTCTCCGGTCAGACTCAAGCTGACTTGAGAGCACAAATGCAAGACGATGCTTCAAAACGTGTTCGCAACAACCTGGTGCTTGAAGCAGTAGGAAAAGCGGAAAATATCGAAGTTTCTGATGAAGAAGTGAACCAAGAACTCGAGAAAATGGCTGAATCTTACAAGCGTCCTGCTGAAGAGATCCGTGGCATCCTCGAAGGTAACGGTTCCCTGGACAGCCTTCGTGATGAAGTTAAATTGCGCAAAACAATCGAAGTTCTCGTTGAGAACAGCAAAGTTGTTGAGCCAGTTGAAGCTCCAGCCGAAGAAGCTGCTGCAGAAGCTGACGAAAAATAAGACAAGCTGTGTGATTTTGACAGCTATATAAACGATAAGGCACGTGAGTCATTGCGTGCCTTATTTTTAAATTGCGACATCCATTTTATAGAAAAATGAGTGTTGATATGGATTCTCATTCATTTTATTGCAAGGTGCCCATTTTCCGTTGATTTCAAACCTTTGTTCTTGGATGGAAATAAAAAAATACCAAGACGGCATAGGATGGATGTAATTTGCACATACATAGAAAACATGGTTAAATATGATCAGGCTACATCGTAAACATCCCTAACATAACGTGTTTTCTGAAAAATGACATTGTCAAAGGAACATGTTAAAATGATTTTGGGTTTGCTTTACAGTCAGCCTATGTCTAATTACATGTAGAAAAGAGGTTGGTCTCATGAGTCTGGTGCCAATGGTTGTTGAACAAACCAATCGAGGCGAGCGTTCTTACGATATATATTCACGTTTGCTGAAGGATCGCATTATTTTTCTGACCAGTGCGATTGATGACGATGTAGCCAATCTTGTCATAGCTCAGCTTTTATTTTTGGCAGCCGACGATCCTGAGAAGGATATCAGCTTGTATATTAATTCACCTGGTGGTTCTGTTACGGCAGGGATGGGTATATACGATACGATGCAATTTATCAAGCCGGATGTATCGACCATTTGCGTAGGTATGGCAGCAAGCATGGGCTCTTTATTGCTGACCGCAGGCGCTCCAGGCAAAAGATATGCGCTTACGAACAGTGAAGTGATGATTCACCAGCCGCTTGGCGGCGTTCAAGGACAGGCTGCGGATATCAAAATCCATGCAGAATGGATCATTAAAACTCGTCAGAAACTGAATCAAATATATGTTGATCGTACAGGTCAGCCCCTTGATAAAATTGAGCGGGATACAGACCGTGACTTTTTCATGAGTGCGGAAGAAGCGAAAACGTACGGCATTATTGACCAGGTGCTCAGCAGACCGATCAATTCCTAAAGGGGTGGTTTCATGTTTAAATTTAACGATGAGAAAGGGCAACTGAAATGCTCTTTTTGCGGTAAATCTCAGGAGCAAGTTCGCAAGCTGGTCGCTGGACCAGGCGTATACATCTGTGATGAATGTATTGAACTTTGCACCGAAATTGTAGAGGAAGAACTCGGTCATGATGAAGAAGTAGACCTGAAAGATATTCCGAAACCAAAAGAAATCCGTGATATTCTTGATCAATATGTTATTGGTCAGGAACAAGCGAAAAAATCTTTGTCCGTAGCTGTGTACAACCACTACAAACGGATTAATACACAAAGCAAGATTGAAGATGTAGAGTTGTCGAAGAGTAACATTTTGCTGTTAGGACCTACGGGTTCCGGTAAAACGTTGCTTGCACAAACGATGGCGAAAATTCTGAACGTTCCTTTTGCTATTGCGGATGCAACTTCATTGACAGAAGCGGGATACGTGGGTGAGGATGTCGAGAACATTCTGCTTAAGCTGATCCAAGCGGCTGACTATGATGTAGAAAAAGCAGAACGCGGCATTATCTATATTGATGAGATTGATAAAGTAGCACGTAAATCGGAGAACCCGTCCATTACTCGTGACGTGTCAGGTGAAGGTGTTCAGCAAGCTTTGCTGAAGATTCTTGAAGGTACAGTTGCTTCGGTTCCGCCACAAGGTGGTCGCAAGCATCCACATCAAGAGTTCATTCAGATTGATACAACCAACATCTTGTTCATCTGTGGTGGTGCCTTTGATGGTCTGGAGCAAATGATCAAACGCCGGATCGGTAAAAAAGTCATTGGCTTTAACGCCGCTACGGAGCAAAAAGATCTGAAACCGGGTGAATACCTCGGTATGGTATTGCCAGAAGACTTGCTGAAATTCGGTTTGATTCCGGAATTCGTAGGCCGTCTGCCAGTAATCTCTACGTTGGAGCCACTGGATGAAGATACGTTGGTACGGATTCTGTCCGAACCGAAAAATGCGCTGACGAAGCAGTACCAAAAACTGCTTGAGCTGGACAATGTAAATCTGGTTTTTGAACCGGGTGCATTGCTGGCGATTGCCAAAGAAGCAATCAAGCGTAACACGGGTGCACGTGGTTTGCGTGCAATCATTGAAGGCATCATGCTGGAAATCATGTATGAAGTACCTTCACGTGAAGACGTGACCAGCTGTGTCATTACCGAAGAAGTTGTTGAGAAAAAAGTTGTGCCTGAACTTGGCCAATCAAAGGACGATAAGCAGGAAGAGAGTGCTTAATTGACATTCTTTCAGCTGAGCTTTGAAATATAGACTTGTCAGTTCTCCACTTGGGCAGAAGGCGTATATATGGTCTTTTGTCAGAGTGGAGCTTTGACGTTGTGGGGAGAGAAATCACTCATGTATTTAAGACAGGACACCCGTCCCGTAAAAGTAGGGAACTTGACAATTGGTGGCAGTAACGAAGTTATTATTCAAAGTATGTGTACGACCAAAACAGCAGACGTTGAAGCGACAGTTGCAGAAATTTTGCGATTGGAAGAAGCCGGATGCCAAGTGGTACGTGTAACGGTGAATAATGAGGAAGCTGCGGCAGCGATTAAGGAAATCAAGAAGCGGATTCACATTCCGCTCGTGGCAGACATTCATTTTAACTACAAACTTGCCTTGCTTGCTATCGAGAATGGCATTGATAAAGTTCGGATCAATCCAGGTAACATCGGTAAACGTGCTAAAGTCGAAGAGGTCGTCAAGGCGTGTAAGGAAAAGGGGATTCCGATTCGAATCGGGGTAAACGCGGGTTCACTAGAGAATCATCTGCTTGAAAAGTATGGCTATCCTACTGCGGATGCTATGGTCGAAAGTGCGCTGTTCCACATTGGTATTTTGGAAGAACTTGATTTCCATGATATCATCGTTTCACTTAAAGCGTCGGATGTACCGATGGCTATTGAAGCTTATACAAAGGCAGCTCAGATTATTCCTTATCCGTTGCACCTCGGCATTACCGAGGCAGGAACTCTGTTTTCAGGCACGATCAAAAGTTCCGCGGGTATGGGCGCACTGCTCTCTATGGGAATTGGTTCAACGATGCGTATTTCGCTTAGTGCCGATCCGGTAGAAGAGATTAAAGTTGCGCGCGATCTGCTCAAAACTTTTGGACTCATCTCCAATGCGGCTACACTGATCTCTTGCCCAACTTGCGGGCGTTTGGATATTGATCTCTTCTCCATCGCCAACGAAGTGGAAGAGTATATCTCCAAGCTTAAGGTGCCGATCAAAGTATCTGTACTGGGCTGTGCGGTAAATGGCCCAGGCGAAGCCAAAGAAGCGGATATTGGCATTGCCGGTGCCCGTGGAGAAGGTCTTTTATTCCGTCATGGACAAATGATCCGTAAAGTGCCGGAAGAGATTATGGTAGAGGAATTGAAAAAAGAAATCGACAAAATTGTTGAAGCTTATGAAGAAACAGGGGTTATCCCTGGGCGTTCGCACTAATTTTTTTTGTACAAGTGTTCCCAAAAAAATGATTCCTATCATCCAAGCGATAGTGATACGTTTAAATAGTTGAAATGTGAAAGCCTGCCATACGTGGCGGGCTTTTTGCTTACTCATGAACAAATTCTCAAGCACAAATTCGTCTTGTTCCGTTTACGTCTCGTCGAAAAGGCTATACTACCAAGTATTAGCATGATTACAGATGAGAAGAAGGACAGAACAGGAGGATGTTGAGATATGGGTGAGTTTGGCATGGTATTCATGTTGATACAGTTATTTTTTGGCGTGGTGATCGGATTATACTTCTGGAACTTGCTACGAGGCCAGAAAACGAACCGAACTGCTGTTGAGCGTGAATCGCGAAAAGAACTGGAGAAGCTGCGCAAGCTACGTTCGATATCACTGACGAAGCCACTGGCGGAGAAGACGCGTCCAGCTACTATTAACGATATTGTTGGGCAAAAAGACGGACTACGCGCGCTCAAGGCCGCTTTATGTAGTGCCAATCCGCAGCATGTGATTATATATGGCCCCCCGGGAGTAGGGAAAACGGCAGCCGCAAGGGTAGTGCTGGAAGAAGCGAAGAAAAACCCGACTTCTCCCTTCAAAGCCGATGCTAAATTTACGGAGCTGGATGCCACAACGGCTCGTTTTGATGAGCGAGGTATTGCGGACCCACTCATTGGTTCCGTTCATGATCCGATCTATCAGGGAGCAGGAGCTATGGGCGTGGCGGGAATTCCTCAACCGAAGCCGGGTGCGGTGACCAAGGCACATGGTGGTATGCTTTTTATTGATGAAATTGGAGAATTACATTCCATTCAGATGAATAAACTGCTCAAAGTGCTGGAAGACCGCAAGGTCTTTTTGGAAAGTGCGTACTATAACTCCGAAGACACGCATACTCCTGCTTATATCCATGATATTTTCCAGAATGGGTTGCCTGCTGATTTTCGTCTGGTTGGAGCAACGACACGTTCCCCGCATGAGCTTCCTCCTGCCTTACGTTCACGGTGTATGGAGGTCTATTTCCGTCCATTGTTACCAGAGGAGATTGGAAGGATTGCGGAAGATGCTGTTCAGAAAATCGGGTTCAGTCCTTGTCCGGATGCCGTTGATGTGGTCAAGCGATATGCGACCAATGGGCGTGAAGCGGTCAATATCATTCAGCTAGCCGCTGGACTTGCACTCACTGAAAAGCGTGAGACACTTCAGGCTTCTGATGTCGAGTGGGTTGCCGGGAGCAGTCAGATCCAGCCAAGGCCGGATCGTAAGGTGCCTTCACAGCCGCAGGTCGGGTTTGTCAATGGGCTCGCTGTTTACGGACCGAATATGGGTACCATTTTGGAGATTGAGGTGTCAGCGGTTCCTGCACCGAAAGACCAGGGCCGCATCAACATCACAGGCGTCGTGGATGAGGAAGAGATTGGAGGCGGTTCCCGTACACTACGGCGGAAAAGTATGGCTAAAGGTTCGGTTGAAAATGTGTTAACCGTCTTGAAAGCGATGGGTATCCGCACGAGTGATTATGATTTACATGTGAATTTTCCGGGAGGCACGCCGATTGATGGTCCATCGGCCGGAATTGCCATGGCTACAGCAATCGCTTCAGCCATTCAAGGACGCCCTGTAGACCACGAGATTGCTATGACAGGCGAGATTAGTATCCATGGCCGCGTTAAACCGATTGGCGGTGTACTGGCGAAGGTGGAGGCGGCTTTCCAGGCTGGGGCGAAGACGGTCATTATACCGGCGGAGAATTGGCAGTCCATTTTTGACAATCTGGATGGCTTGCGGGTGATCCCAGTAGATACGGTTCAGGATGTATTCCGTGAAGTCTTTGGTTGGGAACCGGGAGCGCAACAAGTGGAACAGCAGGTAGTTGCAGAAGAGACGGCATTACCTAAACCGGAGATCTTTCCTCCGGCATCCGCCTCCTTTTTAAGGGCAGAGTCACCTCGTCCA
Source organism: Paenibacillus cucumis (ex Kampfer et al. 2016) (assembly GCF_019748695.1). Classification (NCBI taxonomy): domain Bacteria; kingdom Bacillati; phylum Bacillota; class Bacilli; order Caryophanales; family Paenibacillaceae; genus Paenibacillus; species Paenibacillus cucumis (ex Kampfer et al. 2016). Next base: position 8,705 of record NZ_JACLIC010000004.1, read on the forward strand.
GGGCGAGTTACAGATTCGGGAAGCTGCTAAGCGCTTCCCTTCATTGGTTTTTTATGTGAACATTTGATAGAATAATGAATGACTACAACCTGAGAGCCATTGGAGGTGCGAAAGCGATGGGACCGAGCAAATCGAAAGGTCGTCGTTTTCCTTTACTGCCTTTAAGAGGACTTCTCGTCTACCCGAGTATGGTGCTGCATCTCGATGTGGGCCGGGAGAAATCGGTCAAGGCTTTAGAAAAAGCGATGGTAGAAGAACATTTGATTCTCCTATGTTCCCAAGCCGAGGTAAATATTGAGGAACCTACACGAGAGGATATTTTCCGCATTGGAACCGTAGCTAAGGTAAGACAGATGTTAAAGCTACCCAACGGAACGATCCGAGTACTTGTGGAAGGCTTGGAACGGGCTGAAATTATTGAATATACGGACAACGAAGAATACTACGAGGTGCTGGCGCTAGAACTGCCTGAGGAAGAGAACGCTCATCCCGAGACAGATGCCCTCATGCGTACCGTTCTGAACCAGTTCGAGAATTATATCAATCTGTCCAAAAAAGTAACCCCCGAGACACTCGCTGCCGTATCAGACATTGAAGAACCGGGGCGTCTTGCGGACGTTATTACAAGCCATTTGTCTCTGAAAATCAAGGACAAACAGGAAATTCTGGAGACCATCGACGTTCGGGAACGTCTGGAGAAACTGCTGGACATCCTGAATAATGAGCGTGAAGTGCTGGAGCTTGAACGCAAGATCAGCCAACGTGTAAAGAAACAGATGGAGAAAACCCAGAAAGAATACTATTTGCGTGAGCAGATGAAGGCGATTCAGAAGGAACTCGGTGAAAAAGAGGGCCGTGCGGGCGAAGTGGAAGAACTTCGTAATCAGATGGAAAGTCTGGGCCTGCCGGACAAGGTGAAGGAGAAGGTCGAGAAGGAAATTGATCGACTGGAGAAAATGCCTGCAAGTTCTGCCGAGGGTGGTGTCATCCGCAACTATGTGGATTGGCTACTTGCGTTACCTTGGAGCCAGGTGACGGATGATGATCTGGATATCCAGAAGGCCGAAGATGTGCTAAACGCCGACCATTACGGTCTGGAGAAACCCAAGGAACGTGTATTGGAGTATCTGGCCGTGCAGAAACTTGTCAAAAAACTCAAAGGTCCGATCCTTTGCCTAGTTGGCCCTCCAGGGGTAGGTAAAACTTCTCTGGCCCGTTCAATCGCAAGATCACTCGGTCGGGAATTTGTGCGTATCTCCCTCGGTGGCGTGCGGGATGAAGCAGAGATTCGTGGACACCGCCGTACCTACGTAGGTGCGATGCCTGGACGTATTATTCAGGGGATGAAAACAGCAGGATCACTTAACCCTGTATTTTTGCTGGATGAGATCGACAAAATGGCTTCAGACTTCCGTGGAGACCCTTCGTCTGCATTGCTGGAGGTGTTGGATCCGGAGCAGAACAATACGTTTAGTGATCACTTTGTGGAGTTGCCTTTTGACTTATCTAACGTTATGTTCATAACTACTGCGAACACGGTGCACAACATTCCGCGTCCATTATTGGATCGTATGGAAATGCTGAATATTCCGGGTTACACCGAGCTGGAGAAGTTGCAAATATCCAAAAACTATTTGCTTCCCAAACAGAAGAAGGATCACGGTCTCGAAGAAGACCAACTGGAAGTGCCAGAGGATAGCTTGCTAAAAGTCATTCGTGAGTATACGCGTGAATCGGGTGTGAGAAATCTGGAACAGCAAATGGCATCACTTTGCCGGAAGGCGGCTAAAAATATCGTATCCGGTGTAGAGGGTCAGATTGTGATCTTGCCGGATGATGTTAAGGACTATCTCGGTCCGGGCAAATTCCGCTATGGCATGGCTGAGCTGGAAGATCAGATTGGTACGGTAACCGGGCTTGCATGGACTGAGGTGGGCGGAGACACGCTTGTGATCGAAGTAACCGTGGTGCCGGGAACAGGCAAGCTGACGCTTACGGGTAAGCTCGGAGACGTTATGAAAGAATCTGCTCAGGCAGCTTTCAGTTATACACGTTCGAAAGCAGCACAGCTCGGCATTGCGTCTGATTTCCATGAGAAGAACGACATTCACATCCACGTACCAGAAGGTGCCATCCCTAAAGACGGCCCATCAGCCGGTATTACGATGGCAACAGCCTTGATCTCAGCTCTGACGAATAAACATGTGTCGAAAGACATTGCTATGACAGGTGAAATTACATTACGCGGACGGGTGTTGCCGATTGGCGGCTTGAAAGAAAAGTCACTTGCAGCCCACCGTGCGGGTTACAAAAAAATATTGTTACCTAAGGATAACGAAAGAGATCTGCGCGACATTCCGGATAGCATCAAGGAAGATGTGGAATTTGTGCCCGTAGCTCATATGGATCAGGTGTTGCAGCATGCTCTTGTGGAACAGGCAGGCATTCATCTGTAACCGACACTTATCCGCAAAGATTAAATGGAGAGTAGACCGTTCGGCGGGGGCTTCGGCGTCCGCTTGAACGGTTTTTTTCGTGATAATCTGATGTTTTTCGAGTACAAAAGTTGTTTTTTTGGGTACAGGAGAGGTTTTTTTTGATATGATAGAAGGAATGATGGCATAATACGGGATGAAAATGTGGAAATGTTATGCTTGCAAGACAGGAGTTTAAGAGAGGAAAGATGCAATTTGAAAGTCAATCAATCTGAATTTATAATTAGTGCCGTTCGGCCTGAACAATATCCAGATGACGGTCTGCCGGAGATTGCCCTGGCGGGGCGCTCCAATGTGGGCAAGTCATCACTGATCAACCGATTGATCAATCGTAAAAATCTGGCGCGTACAAGTTCAACTCCGGGTAAAACCCAGCAACTGAACTATTATAAGATCAATCAGGATCTGTATTTCGTCGATTTTCCGGGTTACGGGTACGCCAAAGTATCCAAAGAGCAACGTTTTGCCTGGGGTAAAATGATGGAAAAGTACTTGCTACAACGGGATGAATTGAAGCTTGTGATGCAGATGGTGGACATGAGACATGAGCCATCCAAGGATGACAAAATGATGAATGAATGGCTACGCCATCATGGTCTGCCGCTGGTCGTTGTGGCTACGAAAATGGACAAGATTCCCAAGACACGCAGAGCCAAGCACATTAAAGTCATCAAGGAAGCACTGGGTCTTCGATCAGGCGACTTGTTTGTCCCTTTTTCATCCGAGGAAGGTCTGGGCAAGGAAGAACTGTGGGATATTATTACCCGCCACGCCCGCGTAGACAAGTACGCACCAGTTGAAGAAGAGGCGGATCACGAGGCTGGAGAAACTGTTCAAACAGCTGGGGATGACAATTACTAACCTATAATATTTGAAACAACACATCATGTATCCCGCACCTAGATAGTCATGGAATGATTCCATGACTATTTGTTATAAGCAGTCTTGAACAGGTTTGCAGAAATCTCCGTTTTCTCAAATATTCACTATTCGTTCCATATAACGAATAAGGGTGTACATTCGTGAGACACTACAATATATCACAATGCATATGATAATCATCATGTTGATTTCATAAACATTTCATAAAAATGGGCGAGTGATGGACTTGATGTGTGATATAATTAACTATGTCAATCTGAACTGGATAGAGATATACAGTAAGCACTTTGATTGGAAATTTATTAGGCAGGTGAACTTGCAATGCACATCGTTGTTGTTGGTTTGAATTATCGCACGGCGCCTGTAGAGGTCAGAGAACGATTCACATTTGCAGAAAAGGACTTGTCTGAAGCGCTGCAGCAGCTCAAGCTGACCAAGAGTGTATTGGAAGGTGTAATCGTAGCCACTTGTAATCGTACGGAATTGTACGTTGTGGTCGACCGTCTTCACATGTGCGGTTATTTTATTCGAACATTCATGGAGCAATGGTTTAACGTTCCGCGGGAAGAATTTACGCAACACTTATATATATATGAGGATGATCAAGCCATGCGCCATCTGTTCCGGGTCATTTGCGGACTGGATTCGATGGTCATTGGAGAGACTCAGATTCTCGGCCAAGTGAAACAGGCTTTTTTCAAAGCACAGGAAGAGAAAGCTACCGGAACTTGGTTTAACCAATTGTTTAAACAGGCGGTTACCTTGGGCAAGCGGGCACATTCGGAAACTTCCATCGGGGAGAGTGCCGTTTCTGTCAGCTATGCTGCGGTTGAACTGGGCAAGCGGATTTTTGGTATGTTTACAGACAAAAAGGTACTTATTTTGGGTGCCGGCAAAATGAGTGAACTTACCGTAAAACATCTGTATGCCAACGGTGCATCTGAAGTTATCGTGGCCAACCGGACGCTTGCCAGAGCCGAGGAACTTGCCAGCAAATTCCGGGGAACGCCGTGTACGATGGAGCAGGCACTCACGAGACTGGGTGAAGTAGACATCGTCATCAGCTCTACAGGAGCAGAACGTTATATTCTCGATGCAGGTATTGTCCGGGAGAGCATGAAGCGCCGGCAAGCACGTCCGCTGTTCCTGATTGATATTGCCGTACCACGCGATATTGATCCGGCAATTGGCGAAATCTCTAACGTATTTCTCTACGATATTGATGATCTGGAAGGCATTGTGGAGAGCAATCTGGAGATGCGTAAGGTCGAAGCTGCGAAGATTGAGAGAATGATCGAACTGGAGATGGAAGATTATTACCAGTGGCTCAGAACACTCGGCGTTCGCCCAGTTATTCGGGCGTTGCAAGAGAAGGGCGTATCCATTCATGAAGAAACAATGGATAGTCTGTTCAACAAGCTTCCGGAGCTGGATGAGCATCAGCGTAAAGTCATTCGTCGTTTGACAAAAAGCATTGTCAACCAAATGACAACCGATCCGATTAATCGGATTAAGGAAATGGCAGGTACGAAGCAAGGTGATGAAGCACTGCGCATGTTTACGCAGATTTTCGCGCTGGAGGATGCAGTGGAAGTGGCTGCAGAAAAAGTGAATCAGAGCGATGCAACAGCTCTGGGCAAACCAGCGATTCACCTGAACGAAAACCGGCAAGACCCCGTGCCGGCTTATGTCCCGGCAGGCGTATAAGGCAGGTGGGCAACTTGACCCTTGCTGAACAAGTCTATGAAGCTTTAATTTATATGTATGCCCTGAGCCTACTGTTCTATTTCTCGGACTGCATTCGACGCAATGCGGGGGCGAAGCGGACAGGCACAGGGTTTCTTGTTGTTGTTTGGGGACTGCAAGTGACCCATGTTATCATGCGAATGTGGGCTGAAGGTCACTTCCCGATCTATACTACATTTGATTTTTTGTTTATTTTTTCGTTCAGCATTGTGCTGATGTCATTGATTATGACCCGGGTTCAACGCTCAGAGTTTGTTATCCTGCTACTCAATATCGTTGGATTCTCGGTAACGGTTTTGAACCGATTGTGGTTTACAGCGGGCGAAATCTCGTTGCACAACTGGCAGACGGTTCACGGTTTGTTAATTATGCACATTACACTGGCTAATCTGGGCTTTGCAGCTTTAACGGTTGCTTCGGTCTTTGCGTTGTTGTACCTGTTCTTGCACCATAAGTTGAAAAACAAAAAATGGAATGATACGGTACGGCGTTTACCCAGCTTGGAGGTCATTGGAAAATATATGGATGGTGCCACATTGATTGGTACTCCGCTTCTGGGAGTATCCGTTGTACTGGCTGTATTGTCCATCGTTGCGGAACGACGGTGGCATCTGTTGCTTGATCTGAAGGTGATTGCGACGGGTCTCGCGATTGCCATCTATGTTGGTTATTTCGTAGTCAAGAGAAGAAAGCAATTTTCGATGATGATCATGTCCAGATGGACATTGATTGGATATGCACTTGTCATCATGAGCTTTTTATCCAATGCGTATTCGGCGTTTCATCGCTGGACGGGAGAGTGAAGGATATGGAACACTATACGCCGATTTATGTAAATACTTCAGACAAATCTGTTCTCGTGATCGGTGGAGGACGTGTTGCTGAGCGTAAAGTAAGAGGATTGTTGCAGACTGAGGCCCGAATTACGGTCGTCAGCCCTCTGCTTACGCCCACTCTCGAACAATTGCATCAGGAATCCCGAATCGAGTGGATAGCCCGGTCCTACCGCAATGGAGATTTGCGGGGGGCCTTTCTCGTATATGCAGCAACGGACGATCCGCATGTTAATCATGCAGTAGTTCAAGAAGCTGAAGTTGGGGCAATACTGGTGAACGATGCGATGTCTTCCGGTAATAGCAGTTTTATTACGCCGAGTGTGGTTAGACGAGGGCGGTTAAGCATTGCCATCTCGACTGCCGGTGCAGGACCTGCCGCGGCGGCCGAGATTCGTGCTTTGCTTGAACAACAGTTTGGAGATGAATACGAGACGTATCTTGATTTTTTACATCAGATGAGAATGGAGATTAAATCTCGCGGGCTGCCTCCAACTGTAAGAAGTACGCTACTGCGCCGTCTAACGGAAATGGACATTTTGGATACGATACGAACGGGTCAGTTTGAGTGGTGGAGCGAAGAAAAAATCGGGAACTGGATATCCCGTAATCAGGAGGAAATGTAGATATGCGGACAATTAAAGTGGGCAGCAGACAAAGCGCTCTGGCACTAACCCAGACCGGCTATGTGATTCAGGACTTACGCAATATTTGTGAGCGGGAAGGTTTAGCTTTTGACTTTGAGGTACATAAGATCGTGACAAAGGGAGATCTCATTCTGGATGTGACTTTGTCCAAAGTAGGTGGTAAAGGTTTGTTTGTTAAAGAGATTGAACAGGCAATGCTTGATCACACCATCGATATGGCCGTGCACAGTATGAAGGACATGCCTTCCGAGCTTCCTGAAGGGCTTCTTAACGGTGCCGTTCCCCGTCGAGCTGATCCTCGGGATGCGTTAGTCTCTCGCGGCGGACTTACGCTGGATCAACTGCCAGAGGGTGCCCGGGTTGGAACAAGCAGTCTGCGGAGATCAAGTCAGTTGAAGGCGTACCGACCTGATCTTCAGCTGGAATCGATTCGTGGCAATATCGACTCACGTCTGCGGAAGCTTGAAACCGAAGGCCTGGACGCCATTATTTTGGCAGCAGCAGGCTTGTATCGGATGGGCTGGGAGGATCGAATTACCGAATATTTGTCTGAGGAAGCCTGCCTTCCTGCTGTAGGCCAAGGAGCTCTTGGCATTGAGTGCCGTGAGGATGACGAGGAGCTACTACATTTGCTCACCCTCTATAACGATCCAGCAACAGCTGCGCCGGTCATGGCAGAGCGTCGTTTCCTGAGTGTCTTAAACGGAGGGTGTCAGGTGCCGATTGGCGCACATGCGGTGTGGATGCCAGGAGATGATTCCCTGAACAGTGAAAACAAGTTACAATTAACGGGAATGGTTGGGATGCCGGATGGCAGGCTGATTTTGAAAGAAACATTGAGCGGCAAAGATCCGGTTCGCCTGGGAGAAGAAGTGGCTTGGAAGTTAATTGATCGCGGGGCTGAACAGATACTGGCAGAAGTTAGGGGATGAAGGCATGGCGGGGAAAGTCTTTTTGGTAGGTGCGGGTCCTGGGGATGCAAGGCTGATTACGGTAAAAGGTTGGGAAAGCATAGGCAAGGCTGACGCCGTGGTTTATGATCGACTCGCGAGTCCGCGATTGTTGAAACTGATGAAACCCGGTGCAGTCAAAATTTATGTGGGGAAACGACCGGATCGACATACGATGAAACAGGAAGAGATTAACCAGCTACTTGTGGATTTGGCGCTTGGAGGCAAAGTGGTTGTGCGTTTGAAAGGCGGAGATCCGACCATATTCGGACGGGTAGGGGAAGAGGCAGAGTTGCTGCACAAAAACGGTATTCCGTTTGAGATTGTACCTGGAGTAACCGCAGCCATCAGCGTGCCGGCATATGCAGGTATTCCGGTGACACACAGGGATTATGCTTCCTCCATCTCGATCATTACCGGACATGAAAGCCCGGACAAGCTGGATCGCAGTATTCAATGGGATAAAGTAACCAACGCTACGGGCACACTGGTGTTTATGATGGGGGTTGCCAAGATCGGCTATATTAGCGAACAGCTCATTCGTCATGGTCGTCCGGCTAGCACACCTGTGGCGCTTGTACGTTGGGGAACTCGGGCAGAACAGGATACCATCACGGGTACGCTGGAAGATATCGAAGCTAAAGTCATTGCGGCGAATTTTCAGCCACCAGCTGTCATCGTTGTTGGAGATGTGGTCAACCAGCGGGAGCAATTGAAATGGGCAGAGGTGCTGCCGCTGTTTGGCAAACGAATTCTGGTTACCCGTGCTCGCAGTCAGGCGAGTGAACTGGTGAATCGCATTGAAGAACTCGGTGGTGAACCCTATGAGTTCCCAGTCATTGAGACGGTTATGCCGTCTAGTGAATCCTCCAAACAAAGTGTCAAAGATGCACTGCATGCGTTAAATACGTTTGATTGGGTCTTTTTCACAAGTGTCAATGGCGTGGAGTTTTTCTTCCGTCATCTGGAAAACGAAGGTAAGGACATTCGCTCACTTCATCAGGCGAGAATTGCAGCAGTAGGACCATCTACGGCAGAAGCACTGCGCAAGCACGGTATTGCACCCGAAGTTGTCAAAGGGCCTTTTCAGGCAGAAGGCATGCTCGAAGCATTTGAAAGTGAGTTGAAGGCAGGCCAGACCGTGCTGATTCCACACGGTGATCTCGCACGGTCGTGGTTGCCGGAGCAATTGTCAGCACGCGGACTGCACGTTACCGAGGCGATCATCTATGACACCATTCTTGCAGGTGAGGATGATGACGAATTACTTAAGCTTCTTGAAGAGGGCGGTATTCATGCAGTGACCTTTACAAGCTCATCCACCGTGAAAAACTTCATGAAGATGCTGAAACGAATGGGTGTGGAAGATCCGTTGCCGTTGCTGAAGGGAGTAGAGGTTGCTTGTATTGGTCCGGTTACCGCGAAGACTGCGGAGGCTGTTGGACTGGAGGTTACTCTTATGGCGAAAGAAGCGACAATGACTAGCTTGATCGATGTTTTGTGTGAGTGGAAACGTGCTGGCAGTGTCGGTATTGTCAACAATTAAGTTGGACTAGCTTCGGCTGAACATATGAAGCGTGCTGAATTCGAGAAGAACCAGCGCGCTTCCCTTTTTACAAAATGAAATTTTAGGAGGTAAAAGATAGATGGGTTTTCCAATCGTACGTCATCGCCGTTTACGTCAATCGGCAGGTATTCGCAACATGGTAAGAGAGACACACTTGACTGTGGATGATTTTATTCAACCGATCTATGTCACATACGGTGAAAATGTAAAGTCCGAGATTAAATCGATGCCGGGTGTATTCCGTTTCTCGCTGGACCGTCTGCAGGAAGAAGTCACGGAAATAGCAGAGCTTGGCATTCCGGCTGTACTGCTGTTCGGGATTCCGGAAACAAAAGACAGTGTAGGTTCATCCGGTTTTGCAGAGGATGGCATTGTGCAGGAAGCGACGAGATTGATCAAATCCTGGTATCCCGAATTGCTGGTGATTGCAGACACTTGTCTATGTGAATTCACCGATCATGGTCACTGCGGAATGGTGCACACTACGGAGATTGATGGACATATCTGCGGTGATGTTCTGAATGACGAGTCCTTGGAACTGCTGGTGAAAACAGCCGTATCGCAAGCGAAGGCAGGCGCAGATATTATTGCACCGTCAAATATGATGGATGGATTTGTACAGGCTATTCGTGCAGGGCTGGATGAGAATGGATTTAATCATATTCCGATTATGTCTTATTCCGTCAAATACGCTTCAGCATTTTATGGCCCATTCCGTGAAGCAGCAGATTCCACACCGCAATTCGGAGACCGGAAATCCTATCAGATGGACCCGGCGAATGCTCGAGAAGCGTTGCGCGAAGCGGAAACGGATGTGCTGGAGGGAGCGGACATGCTGATGGTGAAACCATCACTTTCCTATCTCGATATTATGCGTACCATCAAGGATCAGTTTGATCTTCCGCTCGTTGCTTATAATGTAAGCGGGGAGTATGCAATGGTGAAGGCGGCCGCAATTCAAGGATGGATTGATGAGAAAAAGGTGGCCATGGAAATCTTGCTCAGCATGAAACGTGCCGGGGCAGATATGATTATTACGTATTACGCCAAAGATGCATCAAGATGGCTGGCTGAAAAGTAAACCAATGACTACCAACGAGTAACCATATATGTTCTTTATCTATGCCAATAAAACCTATAGACCTTGCTTTTTTAGAGAGTGGTGCGGCAGACTATGTAAGTTGAACAGATCATTTACACTGAAACGGAGAGGGCAGCTTGAGTTCAACTTATCTAGTCATTAAATGCATCAGTCTCTCTGCAAGCGAGGTCTTTATATTAAGGAGGATGTTCATTGACTGCACAACAAGGCAATCGTCGCAATGATGAGCGCTCACGCAGCGCATTTGAGGAAGCCAAGCAGTACATACCTGGAGGAGTGAATAGTCCGGTTCGGGCATTCAAATCTGTCGGACTCACACCGATCTATGCCGAACGCGGTGAGGGCTCCAAAATTTACGATATTGATGGCAATGCGTTCATTGATTACGTAGGTTCATGGGGCCCGCTGATTATGGGACATGCTCATCCTGAAGTTGTGGAAGCACTCCGGGAGACAGCTCTTAAGGGCACAAGTTTCGGTGCACCAACCCTGCTTGAGACAGAGATGGCAAAGCTGGTGTGCGAGCGTGTGCCTTCCATCGATATCGTGCGCATGGTGAATTCCGGTACGGAAGCAACGATGAGTGCCATTCGATTGGCACGCGGGTCAACGGGACGTAGTAAAATTTTGAAATTTGAAGGTTCCTACCATGGCCATGCCGACAGTTTGCTGATCAAAGCTGGATCAGGGGTAGCCACCCTTGGACTGCCGGACAGTCCTGGAGTGCCCGAAGGTGTGGCCGTGAATACAATTACGGTTCCTTACAATGATTTGCAGTCCGTGCGTCTTGCCTTTGAACGATACGGAGAAGAAATTGCGGGTGTAATCGTGGAGCCAGTTGCTGGCAATATGGGTGTCGTACCTCCAGCTGCCGGTTTTCTGGAAGGATTGCGTAGTGTGACTACGGAGTATGGAAGCCTGCTCATCTTTGATGAGGTGATGACGGGTTTCCGTGTAGGACTTCACTGTGCACAAGGTCGTTTTGGCGTTACACCGGATTTAACGTGTCTGGGTAAAGTTATCGGCGGCGGTCTTCCTGTAGGAGCATATGGCGGTCGCCGGGATCTGATGGAACAGATTGCGCCGACAGGCCCAATCTATCAGGCGGGTACACTAAGTGGTAATCCGCTGGCTATGGCTGCAGGTTATACGACGCTGAGACTTTTGACACCGGAAGTTTATGATCGTTTGGAGATGTTGTCTGCACGTTTGCAGGCTGGATTCGAGAAAAATGCAGCAGAAGCAGGTGTGGCGGTAACAATTAACCGTGTCGGTTCAATGGTGTGCCCATTCTTCAGTGCTGTACCGGTAACGAATTATGATATTGCCAAAGAAAGCAACCTGGATCAGTTCCGCCGTTATTTTGCAGCGATGATTGATCAAGGCGTTAGCGTGGCGCCGTCCCAGTATGAAGGGATGTTTGTGTCCGGTGTGCATACGGAGCAGGATATCGAGGATACCATTGAGGCCAACCGTAAGGCTTTGCAGTCGCTATGAGTATAAAAAGCTGGAAACGTCGCGGTCAATGGCTTGAGCTGATGCCAGGCAAGGCGGTGACTGGAAAAGAGGACAGACAAGCTGCTGCTGAACAGTGGCTCCTGTCTGAACTCAAGTTCCCGGAGAAGTTGCTGCGTCAGCTCAAGGCAACCCAGGGAGTACAGCTAGCAGGGGACCGGCTTCGGCTGGCCCTTTTTGCTGTGCAACCGCTGGGTGTGGAGACACGCTGGGCTGATCTGGATGTATTGTATGAGGATGATTTCTGTCTCGTCGTGCACAAACCGGCCGGTATGAAGCTTCATCCGGATGGAAGTCGTGAAGAACAGGTCGTTACGCTGGATCATGCGGTAGCTTCGTATTATGAGATCAATGGGATCGAGACCAGTGTACGTCATGTTCATCGTCTGGATGAAGATACGACCGGTCCTGTTTTATATGCCAAAAATGCTTTTGCGCTCGCGAAACTGGATGAAGCGATGCGTCTCAAAGCAATTGATCGTCAGTATGTTGCTATCACAGGCGGACAAGTACCCAGTGATCTCCGCAAGATTGATGCGCCGATTGGTAAGGACAGGCACCACAAGCAACGCAGACGTGTCTCCGAAGGAGGCCAGGATGCAATTACTCATGTGGACATCGTGCATGTATGGGAGAGGGCAACGCTGGTACGTCTGAAGCTGGAAACAGGGCGTACACACCAGATTCGCGTGCATCTCAGCTATGCTGGCTACCCTCTTGTCGGTGACAAACTGTACGGGGGGCGTTCGGACATCATAGGCAGGCAGGCATTGCATGGCGAAGTGCTGAGCTTTAACCATCCATTAACCGGAGCCTTAATTGAAGTACAAGACCCCTGGCCAGCGGATTTTGAACAATTGGCAGCGAGGGAGAGTCATAGCGTAGAAGGACAGACCTGATTTACTGGGTCTGTTTTTTTGTTTTTGGCTTTCTAAGGTGTTTAAAAAGTGTAGCAAACAGAACGGGCTTTTTTAACAAAGGTGGCATGCCCACCCTAGTTCAGGCATATAGATGGGTAACGAAGGATTGGACCATGGATCAGTCCCATGAGAAGGATCATGGTGAACATATGCCGAAAGGAGGACGCCACCTTTGTTGAATCAACCATACGGTTTGCGGTTCGATATTTATGAGCGCGTTCATTTGTCTGAGGGAGTGCCTGCCATTGAGGAATTGGAGGAAATTGAACTCTATCCGCGTATTCAGGTGATTGGACAGGACGACCATGCCACCTTGAGGGGGCATCTGCTACTTACAGGAACATACCGGGGGGAGAGCGAGGATTCGGAGGAATTAAAGCATTTTATTCCAGTCGAAATTACCGTGCCATTGAACCGGGTTAGATCCATTGATGATATTTCAATCGAGATTGAAAATTTTGATGTAGACCTGTTATCCAGTCGAAGTCTGAACATTACAGGTGTATTGTCCCTGCGAGGGATTGAAGGTTTCCCGGTCGAGGAGCCACAAGTGTGGTCGGCAGATGAATTCACGGTTGTTCATTCCCCCGAGGCTCAGCCTGACAGCAGAGAGAACGAATTGAGTCAGACAGAGCAGTCCGAGCTGTTGGAGCTGTCGGAACAAGCCGGGTTGCGTAACGAAGAGCAAGAGCTGGCGAATGCGGCTGAGCTTGTTGCATATGGTTCTCCGGAATCTGCTGATTTGTCGCCAAGAAGTGAACAGCAATCAGGGTATGAAGAACTATCGCAAGCCTACTGGAACCAGTCATCTGCCGAGCCACTACCATCTGATGTTGCTTCAACGGATGAATCGGATGAAAATAGATTGCCTGATTCAGATGAGGGGATTGTACCATCACAGGCATCACATGAAATGCATGAAGTCCCTTCTCCAATCTCGTCATTCATGGCTGAAACGGCTGACAGACTAGCTTCTTATCCTGAAGCGGAGCCATTGCTTCCGATAGAAGATGAAGCCTCAGCATGGTCTGAACCTTCGGTAAATAGTGTATCCGAAAATTCAGGATTATGGAGTTCAGAGGCTTCTGAGCAGGCGCGTTCTGAAGCAGCTTGGAAACCTCTTGAAGAGACCACGCCTGAGGTATGGCACTTTGAAGAAGCGCGGTCAAGTGGTTCGCAAGAAGAGCAGTTCATTTCGAATGCTGTGGCACAGCCGCAGACCGAGAACTGGCAAGATGTATTTGCTGGATCTGAACCGGCTCAGCCCGAAGAAGATCGGCCTTCACTGGAAGTGGCAGAGGAAGCCTCGCTGTTACAGAATGAGGAATTCCTCCCTGAGGCAATAGCTGAGGCGGAAGACAAGCCAGAGCTTAAGGTTGCTTTTGGTAGCAAGAAAGAATCGTCACGAAGAGAAGAAGAAGGCGTGGGCATTTCTTCCCTGTTATCATCCGGCCGGGCCGTCCGTGAAGTTGAGGGTGAACGCAGTGAGGAGGTTTCAGATGGAGTTGTTTCGGAAGAGGATCGTCAGGCAGAAGATGTAGAATGGAAAAATCTGTTCCTGGGTACGATTGTGGATCAGACGCCATTCCGCAAAGTCAAGCTGTGCATCGTACAGCGCGAAGAAACACTCGATGCCATTGCAGACAGATATCAGCTTAGCACCAGGGAGCTTCAGTTATATAATCGATTAACTGAACAGGTTGTTGAAGAAGGACAGATTCTATACATTCCTTAGTCACTAGGTTCAGGATACCGTATCCTATAAAACAGCCCGTAATTCCTCATAGGAATTGCGGGTTGTACCTGTTTTTGAACATTTTGGTTATCTAATAACCTCGTTCCGCTGTTGTCAGGTTGACTATCACGCACGAGCAAGGTATGATGTGTTTAGGATTTTTTGAATAATGACGTGGATCGGGAGTAGTAGACAGTATGACCTTTCAGAGAGTGGGATCGATGCGCTGTGAGATTCCGCAGGAACCAACTGATCGAAGTCGCCCGGGAGTTGCCTGTTTGAGTACTGGAGGTGGATGTAATACAATCATTAACCTCGGAGGTAGGATAGGCCGGTCGCAGCCGTTATCTGCTTGAAGTGTCACGCCGTCCGATTGAGAGCATGAACCATGATCTCTGTTATCAGCGTGAAACAAAGGTGGTACCGCGAAAGCTAACCTTTCGTCCTTTGATGGATGAAAGGTTTTTTTGTTTTTTTAGCGATGAAGATGACGTAACGGAGGAATGAAACATGTCTGAACAAAAAAAAGCAACAACTGAAATGCCGACGACTTACGATCCGAAGGCGGCAGAAGATAAATGGTACTCCACCTGGACGGAGCGCGGGTATTTCCAAGCGGGTAAACGCAAGGATGCCGAGCCATATACCATTGTAATTCCACCACCGAACGTAACAGGTATGCTTCACATTGGTCATGCACTTGACTTTACCCTGCAGGATATCCTCATTCGTACAAAACGGATGCAGGGTTATGACGCACTTTGGTTGCCAGGTTCCGACCACGCAGGTATTGCGACTCAGACGAAAGTGGAACAGAAGCTGCGTGAAGATGGATTGACGCGTTATGATCTGGGACGTGAGAAGTTTCTGGAGAAAGTCTGGGATTGGAAAGACCAGTACGCTACAACCATTCGTCAGCAATGGGGCAAAATGGGTCTGTCTCTCGACTACTCCCGTGAACGTTTTACGCTGGATGAAGGTCTATCCAAAGCGGTGCGTAAAGTATTTGTGCAGTTATATGAGAAAGGTCTTATTTATCGCGGTAAACGTATCATTAACTGGGATCCGGTGAATCGTACTGCGCTCTCGGATATTGAGGTTGAATATAAGGAAGTTCAGGGTCATCTCTATCATCTACGTTATCCGCTCAAAGACGGGAGTGGTCACATTACTGTGGCAACGACACGTCCGGAAACGATGCTGGGTGATTCTGCTGTTGCCGTTCATCCTAAAGATGAACGTTATGCAGACATGATCGGTAAAACACTCGTATTGCCAATCATCGGTCGTGAGATTCCAGTCATTGCGGATGACTACGTAGACAAAGAGTTCGGTAGCGGTGCAGTGAAAATCACACCTGCGCATGATCCGAATGACTTTGAAGTAGGTTTACGTCATGACTTGCCTCAAATTACCGTTATGGATGAAAGTGGAACAATGAATGCGGAAGCTGGCAAATATCAGGGGCTGGATCGTAGCGAATGCCGCAAACAGATCGTGGCTGATCTGAAAGAACAAGGTGTCCTGATTAATATTGAAGATCATATGCACCAGGTTGGACACAGTGAGCGCACCGGAGCAGTAGTGGAGCCTTACTTGTCCACACAATGGTTCGTAGAGATGAAACCACTCGCGGAGAGAGCAATCAAAAAGCAGCAAAGCGGCGAAGGGGTTAACTTTGTTCCGGATCGTTTTGAGAAAACGTATCTGAACTGGATTGAAAACGTTCGTGACTGGTGTATTTCCCGTCAACTGTGGTGGGGACATCGTATTCCTGCTTGGTACGATGAAGAAACAGGTGAAGTGATTGTATCCGCAGAAGATCCAACAACATTGCCTGAATATGCAGGGCGCAAGCTGAAACAGGATGAGGACGTTCTGGATACGTGGTTTAGCTCGGCACTATGGCCGTTCTCTACATTGGGCTGGCCTGAAAATACAGATGATCTGCAGCGTTATTATCCAACAAATGTACTCGTTACAGGTTATGACATCATTTATTTCTGGGTGGCGCGTATGATCTTCACTGCTCTGGAATTTACGGATGAAATTCCGTTCAAGGATGTACTGATGCATGGTCTTGTACGTGACGCTGATGGACGTAAGATGTCCAAGTCTCTTGGGAACGGTGTAGATCCGCTGGATGTTATCGAGAAGTACGGTGCAGATGCGATGCGTTACATGATCTCGACCAGCAGTACTCCGGGACAGGATTTGCGTTTCCGCTGGGAGCGGGTCGAGCAGGCTCGTAACTTCGCCAACAAAATCTGGAATGCTTCCCGCTTTGCGTTGATGAATCTGGAAGGTTTCACTTATGAAGATCGTGACATCAGCGGTGAGCTTGGAACAGCGGATTATTGGATTTTGCACCGCCTCAACGAAACTTCCCGAGATATTACGCGTCTAATCGATGCGTATGAGTTTGGGGAAACAGGGCGTGTATTGTACAACTTTATCTGGGATGATCTGTGTGACTGGTACATCGAATTCGCCAAGCTGTCATTCTACGGAGAAGATCCGGTTGCGAAAAAGAAAACACAATCGGTGCTGGCCTACGTGCTGGATCAGACCATGCGCCTGATTCATCCGTTCATGCCATACATCTCTGAAGAGATCTGGCAACATCTGCCTCATGAGGGAGAGACCATTACACTTGCTTCCTGGCCAGTATACGACCCTGCGCTGGAGAATCCGGGAGCTGTTGCGGAGATGAACTTGCTGATGGATACCATTCGCGCTGTTCGGAACATCCGTGCCGAAGTGAATGTGCCGATGAGCAAAAAGATCGAATTAATGGTCAAAGCGAACAGTGAAGAAGCATCTAGTATTATCGAACGCAACAGTCATTACATCAAACGCTTCTGTAATACATCCGAATTCGAGAGCGGATTGGATCTGAGTTCACCAGACAAAGCCATGACAGCGATCATCACGGGAGCGGAATTGTACTTGCCGCTCGCAGGTCTGATTGATATTGAGCAGGAAGTAGCTCGTCTGGAGAAAGAACTTCAGAACCTTGAAGGTGAAGTACTCCGTGTGGAGAAAAAACTGGCGAATGAGGGATTCGTAGCGAAGGCTCCTGCTAAAGTTATCGAGGAAGAACGCGCCAAACAAGCGGATTATTCGGATAAACGGGATAAAGTCATCGCACGAATCAAAGAGCTCAAAGGGTAATATCAAAAAGGGGCGGATGGAACGCTTTTGGCGCCATCCGGCTGCTTTTTTCAATCTTCAATCAAACAGGGAACTGAAGGTGAATCAGATGACGGAATTAAACGGGACAGATAAAGCTACTCCTTTACAGACGTATGATGAGGCCGTGGATTGGATCAATGGCCTTATTCCTTTTGGTATCAGGCCTGGGCTTGAACGTATTGAAAGCCTGATGTCACAGCTTGGTAATCCGCACCAACGGCTCAAATTCATTCATGTCGCGGGAACGAACGGTAAAGGTTCGACTTGCGCTTTTTTGACGTCAGTACTGCTTCAAGCGGGATATGACGTTGGAACGTTTACATCACCTTATATCACCAAGTTTACAAACCGTTTTCAATATAACGGTGAAGACATCCCAGAAGAGACATTGTTAAAGCTGTCGAATCGTTTGCTTCCTCTCGTAAAAGAAATGGCGTCAACACCGCTCGGATCACCGACGATGTTTGAAGTATCGACGGCACTGGCACTGCTATATTATGCGGAAGAGTGTTACCCCGATATTGTAGTATGGGAGACTGGGCTTGGGGGAAGGATGGACGTAACGAATATTGTTACTCCCGTTGTGTCCGTCATCACCAATATCGGTATGGATCATACGGATATCCTTGGAGATACCGTTGAGCAGATTGCACATGAAAAGGCGGGCATCATTAAGCCGGGTGTACCCGTTGTAACCTGTGCTGTACAACCTGAAGCCGTAAAGGTCATTCAGGAGAGAGCGAAGCGATTGCAATCAACGGTGTACTTGGCTGGGGACCAATTTTCATACCAAAGACTTGAAAGTAGCAAGGATGGACAAACGCTTCAGTTCTCCGGTCCATTCCGTGATCTGAATATTCACATTCGTATGCAAGGTGTATATCAATGTGATAATGCTGTTGCTGCATTAATGTCTCTTGAATTACTAAGACAATATATGGCATTTATGCTGGATGAAGACGATATTAAACTTGGTTTTGAGAATGCCTTCTGGGCGGGAAGATTTGAGAAAGTCAGTGACAATCCACTGATTGTACTCGATGGAGCGCATAATCCTGAAGGGGCAGAATCGCTTGCCAAGAGCATTATCGACGGTTATCCCCAAAAAAAGTTAATTTTGATGATGGGTATGCTGGCGAATAAGCATCACGAAGCATATTTGCAGCATATACTGCCACTAGTGGATACGCTGATCCTGACCGAGCCAGATTTCCGCCGTAAAATGGCTGCAACCGAATTGTTGCAGATTGTCGAACGGGTACGTCCCGCCATTGCGAAGCAGGAACTGGATATCATCGTCGAGCCGAACTGGGCAAAGGCACTTGATCTATTGAAGTCACGGACGGAAGCGGAGGATCTGGGGGTGGTTTCCGGCACGCTTTATCTGATTGCGGACGTGCGGGCGGCCCTTTTGCATCAAACCGATTCTGAAAAAGGTTGGTGAAAGTTTTGTTAAACACATCGGAACATGTTCATTTTATAGGGATTGGCGGTTATGGCATGAGTGCCATCGCCCGGGTTATGCTGGAGATGGGATATACCGTTACCGGATCGGATGTCGCTTCACAGGAGTTGACAGAGAAGTTGGCAGCCAAAGGGGCGAAAATATATATTGGACATACCGCGGAGCATGTGAACGGGGCGGATCTTGTCGTTTACTCTACAGCAGCTCCTGCGGATAATGTGGAACGTGTAGCTGCGGAGCAGCTAAACATACCAATCCTTCATCGCGCTCAAATGCTGGCACGTCTGTTAAACGAGCGCAAAGGCGTGGCCGTTGCAGGTGCGCATGGCAAAACGACAACTTCTTCCATGATCGCACTGGTTATGGAGCAATGTGAAATAGATCCTACCTATATTATAGGTGGAGAAATCATGAATTTGGGAACCAATGCCAAAGCAGGTCAAGGCGAGTGGGTTGTCGCGGAAGCGGACGAGAGCGATGGCTCTTTTTTACAGTACCATCCTTGGCTTGGCATCGTAACGAACATTGAAGCTGACCATCTAGAGAATTATAACAGTGACTTCGAGGAACTAAAGAAAGCCTATGTACAGTTCCTCAGTCAGATTCGTCCAGAGGGCACAGCCATTGTATGCGCTGATGATGAAAATGTGCAGGCTATTTTGCCGCATCTCAAGTCTCGCATTACAACTTACGGCATCGAGCAGGCTGCTGATTACACAGCTACAGATATCGTTCTCGGGGATCGCCGTATCTCGTTCACCATGAATCATCGAGGTACAGCGATGGGAACAGTGGAGTTGTCAGTACCTGGTAAACACAACGTCTACAATGCGATGGCTACGGTTATTACCTGTCTTGAAGCAGGCATTCCGTTTGAGAAGATTACAGCAGCTATCGTGCAATTCCATGGGGCGAAACGCAGATTTCAGGTGTTGGGTGAGGCGCGTGATATGCTCATTATCGACGATTACGCTCATCACCCTACAGAAATTGAAGCTACAATTAGTGCGGCGAAAGCGACAGGTAAACGAATAATTGCTGTATTTCAGCCACAGCGTTATACACGGACATTTTTCCTGCTGGATGCGTTCAGCCGGGCTTTTGCCGAGGCGGATGAGGTGCTGATTACCGATATCTATTCTCCTGCCGGTGAAAAGCAGATTGAAGGTGTACACTCCGCAAGACTCGTTGAACTGATCGTGCAGAACAGCAATGCATCAGCAAGATACCTGCCGACCAAAGAGGAAGTTGTGGCTGATCTAGAGCCGCGGCTACAACCAGGAGATCTTGTGCTTACGATGGGCGCAGGGGATATTTGGAAAGTGGGCGATATACTCGCCAAAGGTTTGAAATAATTTTGTGATTTCAAAATGATGCAAGTTGAACTTAGGGATCAACAAATTGGGGAACAATCGCTACTATTCTTGTGATTTCTCATCGGAGTATATGTTCCATGAACCTTTTGATCAACGGGTACCGTACTTAAAACGTCTGTCTTCTTCATGGAGCCAGGCGTTTTTGGCTTGGGATTCATATGATTAGAAAGTCTGAAGATTTAATCATTCCGTGGAATGTTATCCTCCATCTCAACATATAGATGATATAAATGGGACAAAGGAGAGGGTACGGGTGAGCAACGCCAGAATGACGTTTCGCTTCGGAGATCAGGAGTCGGACAAGCTGGAAAAGCAGGGGATGACGGCATCCAGTACACTGGTCACAATGAACGAAAATTTGCCTAATACAGTACAGTCGTTGCCGAAGCCTGAACCAGACACAAACAACACCTCTAGTTCATCAATGGCAGTAGAGGACATGCCTATGGATTGGGGAGGGACGATTCTGGCAGATGCTTCCCGTTCACCCCATACAAACTACGCCTCAGATCGGAATATGCAGGATGATAAATATGAATTTGATTCGGAAAGAAGTCAAGATCTGGATCAGGGCCATAACTGGATGATCGAATCGGAGAACTATTCATATAAACGAAATCGTCCTCCCAGAGGCTGGAAGATGATCGGCTCTGTTTCAGGGGCATTGGTAACCGGAGCACTGTTCGGTATGGTTATTTTGTCCCTTTTTAACAAGGAGAACGTGGTGAAACCGGATGAAATGCTTCCTGTGAATCAGAGCATTTCTACTGTGTCAGGTCAGGAGGGGGAGGCCGGAACAGCAGGGCAACTTGAAATTTCATCTGCAGGCGGTACATATTATGCCCTACAATATGGAGTGTTTAGTTCTCCGGAGCGAGCGGAACAAGCGAAGCTTGAACTCACCCAAACGGGCTTAGCTGCGAGTTCGGACCCTGAAGATGGCAATCGCGTATATGCCGGCATCTCTGCGGATCGTGAGGAGGCCAAGCTCCTCAGTACCAGACTAAAGTCTCAGGGAGTGGAATTATATGTCAAAGAAATCGTCAATCCGGCGGTGGATCCGGCGATCTTTGGTAATAAGCAGGAGGACGTTGCTCTTTTCTTCAAAAACAGCTCCGCGCTTGTCGATCAGTTATCAACACTCTCGATCCAGCAATTGGGTCAGTCAGTACAAGCAGCCATTTCACCAGAGATGATGGAAGCACTACAGACGCAGCATCAAACGTGGTTGACCGGCATAAAGAGCCTTGCGCCTGGAATGGCGGTAGACGTTCAACCGGTTGTGACCAGCATGGAGAAATCGATGAACAGTGCGATAACAGCCATTGCAGAGTATAATAAAAATCCGGACGCTGTTCACATGTGGGCGGTACAGTCAGATTTGATGGAGTATGTGCTCCAACAGAAAAAGTGGCTTGAGTCTATAAAGCAATAAAGCTCCTATTCTCATAACAACGCCTCAAAACTCCTATCCGGCAAGGAACTGGAAATAGTTCCCCCTGCCGGATTTGTGTTTGTATTGACGTACAAAACCCCGTATAATAATGTGGGTGTCAAAAAATGGCGAGGGAAGATTAACCGATGAAAAAAAACTTCGGCGTGTTATTATTGTTTCTGCTGCTTGGCTGGATGGCCGGAGCGTGGATCGCCAAGGCACTGCAGCCTGTTAAAGCTGTAGCCTTTTTAACCAAGGTCACGACGATTCGCTGGTCGCCCCAGGCTGATCTCGATATTTTCAGTTATGACCTTTCATTTCAATTTCAAATGAGCCTCCTGAGTCTGATTGGTATTATTGCGGCTGTGTGGCTGTATCGCAGACTGTAGGAGAATGACGAATGTTGACCAAAAAAATAAACTAGTGACATCTATTATTGTGATTCGGACAGATGTTGCCGTAGTATAAGGAGCCGTTAATGTCGAATAACACAGAACAGCGCCCGATTATTCTGGCCTCCACATCGCCGCGGCGCAAGGAACTGATCGCGTCACTCCATTTAGCGTTTGAAGTTATACCGAGTTATGCCGATGAGAATACACCATCAGACTGGACCCCAGAACAGACCGTGCAAGAATTGGCTCTTCGCAAGGCGCTTGCTGTGTATCGTGGACTGGAAGGTAGCAGTAAGGATGCCATTATCGTCGGCAGTGATACCGTTGTTGTGCTTGACAATGAGATTCTGGGCAAGCCTGTGGATGAGTCTGATGCTGAGCAGATGTTGTCACGTCTGCAAGGACGGGAACATCGTGTGTTTACGGGTGTTGCTTGTATCGATGCAGCTACCGGACATTCGGTGGTGCATTATCGTCAGACGGATGTAACGATGAAGGAACTGTCTGAAGCTACGATTCGTGCGTACGTGAAGACGGGAGAACCTTCAGACAAAGCAGGGTCATATGCTATTCAAGGCATTGGCGCTTCACTGATCGACCGCATTGAAGGATGTTATTTTAATGTGGTAGGCTTGCCACTATCTCTGCTCAGTGACATGCTGGAGGGATTTGGCGTGTACGTGTTGCCACAAACATAATCAAAACGGATGCTGTGAAAAGAGGGAACGTATGGAGTCGCCTCAATACATGATGCGCGACATCCCCCAGGAAGATCGCCCGAGAGAACGCATGATGGAATATGGGGCGGGCGCCTTGAGTCATACCGAATTGCTTGCTATATTACTTCGAACAGGAACGAGAAAGGAATCCGCCATGCATATGGCACAGCGGATACTGAATCAAGCAGGTGGCATCCGTTCGTTGATGGATCTGAGCCTTGAAGAGATGACAGCTATGAAGGGCATTGGACAAGCCAAAGCGGTTCAGCTTAAAGCAGGTATTGAACTGGGCCATCGGATTGCCAAGAGTCGGCTTGCTCCATCGACATCGATCCGTACACCGCGTGATGCTGCGGATATTCTAATGGAACAACTGCGTTATTTGCAGAAAGAACATTTTGTGTGTCTTTTTTTGAATAGCAAAAATCATATCATAGCTCAGGAAACACTCTCCATGGGCAGCCTGAATGCTTCAATTGTACATCCGCGTGAAGTATTTCGTGCCGCCATCAAATGTAGCAGTGCCTCAATTGTGTGCGCACATAACCATCCCAGCGGTGATCCAACGCCTAGTCCGGAAGATATTCAGATAACCAAAAGACTGATTGAAGCCGGCGCAATCGTGGGCATTGACGTTCTGGACCACCTTGTTATTGGTGATGGAACATACGTAAGTTTGAAGGAGAAGGGCTTGGTATAATATAATGGTTGGCGTTGATGTTTTCCTATGAATGATAACGGACGTGTCCGTCAAAGATAGGTTCACTTTACTTTGCAGATTCAGATTCAAAATACTACATGCGAATATTAGCTCCACGGTTTCGTGGGAATGAAAGTTATGCTCTTGTAATGAAACAGGAGCAGCAATATGAGGCAGAAAAGGAGAATACGTCATGTTTGGTGGTTTTACGAAAGATTTGGGTATTGATTTGGGGACAGCGAATACGCTGGTTTATGTACGTGGAAAAGGAATTGTGGTGCGCGAGCCTTCGGTTGTCGCACTGCGTACGGATACAAAAAGTATCGAGGCTGTGGGTGAGTCCGCTAAAAAAATGATTGGACGTACACCTGGCAATATCCGCGCTATTCGTCCAATGAAAGATGGCGTAATTGCTGACTTCGATACTACTGCAACGATGATCAAATACTTTATTCGTCAGGCACAGAAGCAACGCTCTATGTTTCAGCGTCATCCTAACGTGATGGTATGTGTACCATCCGGAATTACGGCCGTGGAACAACGTGCAGTTGAAGATGCGACCAAACAGGCAGGAGCACGTGAGGCTTACACGATCGAAGAACCATTTGCAGCCGCTATTGGTGCAGATCTGCCCGTATGGGAACCGACAGGCAGTATGGTCGTTGATATTGGTGGCGGTACAACTGAAGTGGCAGTCATTTCTCTAGGTGGTATCGTAACCAGCCGTTCGGTGCGTGTAGCAGGTGACGAGATGGATGAATCCGTGATTCAGTACATCAAACGCCAATACAATCTGATGATCGGTGAACGTACATCCGAACAGTTGAAGATGGATATCGGTTCAGCTATGCCGCTGGAACAAGTGGAAACGATGGAAATTCGCGGACGTGATCTGGTAACAGGTCTGCCGAAGACGATTACCATTACTTCTGATGAGATCAGCGAAGCTCTGGCAGACACCGTGAATGCTATTGTTGAAGCGGTAAAAGTAACACTTGAGAAGTGCCCTCCTGAGCTTGCAGCAGACATTATGGATCGGGGAATTGTCCTGACAGGCGGCGGAGCTCTGCTTCGCAATCTGGATAAGCTGCTGGCTGGAGAGACAGGAATGCCTGTCATTGTTGCGGAGAATCCGCTAGATTGCGTAGCGATCGGCACAGGTAAAGCACTGGAAAATATTCATATGTTCAAGAGCAGAAGCAGTTCAGCAGTTCGTTCCAAGCGTTAATGGATTGCTTGCCGTCTGATCCTTGATTGGGCGGCAACACTTCAATGTAGAGTACCCGGATATCCCGGGAGAGCTATAACCCGCTTAACAGGGGAGGATCGATTGATATTCTCGCAGGGACTTCAGGTCTGATATCTCCCCGCCGGGCTGGGCTCGGAAGAGAATAATGGATGTTAGAGGGTGTTGGAACTGTTTAAACTGCTTGGCAACAAAAGACTTTTTGTTTTGCTGGTGGGCCTTGTTACATTTATCGCGCTGATGGGCTTTACGCTTAGTCCGCGAGCCAATTTATCCTGGCCGGAGAAATTCCTCAAGGATTCAGTTGGATTTGTACAATACGTATTTTACAAGCCCGCTTCTTATGTAGCGGGCTTTTTCAAAGATGTAGCGAACATGCGTGCGGTATACGAGGAAAATGAAGAGCTTCGCATCGCGATGGGACACTATACGCGTGACCGATTGAAATACAATGACTTAGAGCAAAAAAACAAGCAACTCGAGCAAGCGCTCAATTTTACAAAAGAACAACAGAATCGATACAACTATGGTTCTCGAATTGCCCAAGTAATAAGTGCCAATTCCGATCCAAACAGTAGAACGATTAACATAGACATCGGGGAGAATGCAGGCATCAAACCAGGTATGGCTGTTACATCACAGGAAGGTTTGGTTGGGGTGATCAGCCATGTCAGTTCGTATACATCAACGGTGAACTTGCTAACTTCAATGGATGCTAATGACCCAACATCGAATGCGATTGCGGCTACGGCTGTAGGCAAAGAGAAAGTGTTTGGTATGATCGAGAGTTATGATCCGAAGAGCGGTATGTTAAAGATGACCAAGATTGCAGAGGATTCCAATATCGCAAAAGGTGATGAAATTATCTCATCTGGTATCATCAACAATTTTCCAAAGTACATGCGTATTGGAGAAGTGAAAAGCGTCGAGAAGAGCGAATACGGTTTAACACAGACGGCTACAATTAAACCCTATGCCAACTTCCTCGATTGGAAAGAACTGATTGTGATCATTCCGCCTGAGGTTAAACAATAATGGTTACGCGCAAACAGGTTCTGTTTCTGTTACTGTTCATTCTGTTCATTGCTGAAGATACGATTCTGCCGCAGATCATTCCTTCAGCCTGGCAAATGCGTATATCAGCCAACCTGGTTTATATCGTTATTTTATTTTTTGCTGTGTATTATCACAGGCATACAGCCCTTGTGCTCGGCATATTATTTGGACTCTTGCATGATGTCGTCTTCTACGGGGAGATGATTGGCCCTTACGGATTCTCCATGGGATTATCTGCTTATATGATGGGACTTATATTTCAAGCACCGCGTGCACCGATGCCCATCATGGTTTCAGTTGTCCTGCTTGGAAGTTTGCTGAATGATACGATGTTATTTTTCTTATACAAGCTCTTCCAGCTCAATCATGTGACCTTTGACTGGGCACTGATTGAATACATGATCCCTAATCTGTTTGTTCACTTTGTGTTTACCCTGATCATTTATGTGCCTCTGCGCAAACAGCTGGAGAAGATCGGCACACCTAAAAGTAAAGCAGATGAAGCTTCCTGATGACATTTATGGAGCGAGAAGCAGGAACTTGGGAACCGGGGCACGAAATGTAATGAGATGGGAGGGACAGGCTTATGACGGTAAAATCGAATCACGTAACGATTAAAGGCATCCGAGACGGCTTGGTTTTCCTGTTGGACGATCAATGTGAATTCGAGGAATTGCTCTATGAGCTCCGCTATAAGCTGGAACACAGCCATCAAAACATTTTGACCGGACCGATTGTTCATGTGGATATCAAGCTTGGAGCGCGAGAAATTACGGAAGATCAGAAAGAAGAGATTCTGGATATATTGAAGCAAAAAGGGAATCTACTGATCCGATCCTTTGACTCGCCTGCACTTGTACAGGAGGTCAAAGGTCCCCCGCCGATTGTGACGATGTGCGGCATGGTACGATCAGGTCAGGTGCTTCATCATGAGGGGAATCTCCTGTTTCTCGGAGATATCAATCCAGGGGGCACGGTGACGTGTACTGGGGATATATATGTTTTGGGTTCACTCAGAGGTATGGCTCATGCTGGAATCAGCGGGGACGAAGAGGCTATTATCGCAGCATCGGTATTTGCGCCAACACAGTTGCGTATTGCTGATGTAATCAGTCGTCCTCCAGATGAATGGGAGAGTCATGAAACCGGAATGGAATTTGCTTATTTGCAGGACAATCAGATGCAGATCGACAAGATGAGCAATATCGTTCGGTTGCGCCGAGATTTTAATGTGTTTAAAGGAGTGTAGCTCATGGGAGAGGCGATCGTGATCACTTCGGGTAAAGGCGGCGTGGGTAAGACGACCACCTCGGCAAACATCGGGACAGCCCTGGCGCTGCTAGGCAAAAAGGTTTGTTTGGTCGATACCGATATCGGCCTTCGTAATCTGGATGTTGTGATGGGACTCGAGAACCGCATTATTTACGATCTGTGCGATGTTGCGGACGGCCGTTGCCGTTTGAATCAGGCTTTGGTAAAAGACAAGCGTTTCGAAGAATTATACATGTTGCCTGCAGCGCAGACGAGAGACAAAAACTCTGTATCGCCAGAACAGGTGAAAGATATCATCCTGGAACTCAAAAAAGATTTTGAATACGTCATTATTGACTGCCCGGCAGGGATTGAGCAGGGATTCAAAAATGCGGTAGCAGGAGCAGATCAGGCCATTGTGGTCACTACACCGGAAAATGCAGCAGTGCGTGATGCGGACCGTGTCATCGGCTTGCTGGAGAGTTCACACATTCAGTCTCCTAAGCTGGTAGTGAACCGGATTCGCAACAATATGGTGAAGTCAGGTGACATGCTTGATATCGATGGTATTTTACAAGTACTTAACATCGACCTGATTGGCATCGTGCCAGATGATGAACTTGTCATCAAGGCTGCCAATTCTGGCGAACCTACAGTGATGAACCCAGATTCACTTGCAGCCATTGCTTATCGCAATATTGCAAGACGAATTTTGGGGGATACCGTGCCATTAATGCAGATGGAGCAGAAGAAGGGCGCATTTTCCCGTTTCAAGAAATTTTTCGGGATGGGTTAAAGGGTATGTAGAGCGTGAAATAAATTTCGTTAAATTGAACTTCAAGTAACAGCCGGGGCAGCGTGTCCGGCTGTTTTTTTTGTGTATGCCTCGTTTACTCACTGCTCACAGGCATTGCTTTGCTTTATTACGTGTAATTACGTGGTCAGCTATTTGGTAAACTGCCGTAGTGACACTCCCACACACAACATTCGTAATTTAAAGCTAAAGCTTATTTTCGGTTCAGTTAGTATGGAGGCTTGTTCATATTCTTTGCTGTTGATTCATAGGATGTAGTAAACAAGCCTCGGCGGGAGGACATGGCATGAATACAAAACGGAGAATCAAACAGAGACGAGAAGAGCGGATACGGCGGCTTATGGATGGGGCAGTGCATGAAGTGTTGCAAGAACAAAAGCCGGTTTTTCGATGGGATCGTGGAAGAGAAAGCGATCAGGGCAGTGAAAGAGAGAGAAACGCAGACATAAGCATAGACGGAAGTAAAGATCAAGGTAGAAATAGCGAGTATGATGAAACGAACCGGCAGAAGCCGTTTGTTTTTGTAGAGGAACCAGCGGAAAGAGACCCGGAATGGTTGTGGAAGAAGGAAAATGGACATTTCGGCCCTACAGGGCGTTCTGGTTTTAATTTGATTCGATCGTTCCTACGGCGTACGGTAGTCAGTGCAGTACTATTTGCAGGCGTGTGGGGACTGTTTCAATTAAATGCATCATGGACGATAGCACCTAAAACCGTTATTGCTGAAGTACTTCATAACGACATGGATTTTGCTGCGGCTACGGCATGGTATGAACGGAATTTCGGTGGGACACCTTCTTTCCTGCCGGTACTTGGACATACCACTGATGTAGTAAACGGCTCAGGAATCCGGCAGCTTCTCGGTAAACCAATTTCAGGTACGGTCGTTCAGCCATTTGCTTTAAGTATGAAGGGAATTGAGATTGTTCCAGATGCCGCTACTACAGGAGGGCTCGTGCAAGTCGTCAGCTCAGGTGCCGGGCGTGTGCTTGAGGTTCTGGGGGATGCAACCAGCGGGTATACCGTCGTTATCCAGCACGCTGGTAAGGTGACCGCCATATACGGCCGGATGAACGAGAGTGACGTTCAGGTGAATGATTGGGTCGAAGCGGGGAATGTGGTGGGACGCTTAAAGGGTGGAAGCACGGATCAGCCTGCTACGCTTTATTTTGCGATAAAAGAAGGAGAAGAGTACGTAGACCCTGCGGAAGTCGTTGCCCTTGATTAGGGTGTGGGGAGTGCGAATCTCGCTTCATCCGTTTTTTGTCATCATCATGATGACCTCCCTGCTAACTGGACATTTTATCGAACTGATCACGCTGTTTGCCATCGTATTTATTCATGAATGCGGACATGCTGCCGCGGCGGCCCTTCTGGGCTGCCGTGTATTGTCTATACAGATGCTTCCCTTTGGGGGAGTGGCTGTTATTGAAGATGGAGGCAAACTGACGGCTTACCGCGAGATTGTCATTGCCTTGGCTGGACCGTTGCAGAACATTCTGATGGTTGGCATAGTACTGCTTCTAAGCCGATTTCAGTTGGGGGACCCACTGTTTCTGGATTATATCATCCAAGCCAACCTGCTCATTGCTTTGTTTAATCTGTTGCCAGTACTGCCTTTGGACGGGGGAAAGATCGTTCAGGCGATTGTCAGCCTGTGGGCTCCTTACTATACTACACTCATGTGGACTTATCGCATCAGTATCCTGTGTAGCGCAGGGGTTATTTTGGTTGCGATTAGCCGGTGGCTTTCCGGCGATTACGGGCTACCGTTGAACCTTTTATTAATAGGCCTTTTTTTGTTTTACTCCAATTTTACCGATTATCGGAACGTGCCTTATCGTTTTATCCGTTTTCTGATGAACCGGGAAGCTGTTTTTGTCCGGTATGCAACTACAGGTGGCTTGGCCCAACCGATAATCTCGTTCCCAGCGAAACCTTTGGACACTATTTTGCGTCTATTAAAAAGGGAACAGTACCATATGGTATACGTGATGAATAAGCAGGGACGTATCCTGGCGGTTTTGCCTGAACAGAGAGTGATTGGCTCGTACTTTCAACAAAATACCGACAAATTGTGAAGCCTACTGATGAACCTGCTCTCAAACGGGGTAATACATTTATGATCGTTATTGCCTATAATATGAAATGGATGTGGATAAATTGAAGGGTCTTCTAGAGGTGAAGCCATGAAACAAATGATTGTACATAATGAACATAACCTCATGCAAATGGCGCTTCTGGAAGAAGGCAAAGCTGTGGAGTTCACGGCAGAGCGTACACGCGAGCGCGGGTTGCTAGGTTCCTTTTTCAAGGGACGGGTAGTGAATGTGTTACCGGGTATGCAGGCTGCCTTTGTGGATATTGGTCAGAGAAAGAATGCGTTTCTGTATGTGGATGATGTGCTCCACCCCCATCTGGAGAAGCAACCTAAAATAAAACCTTCCATCTCGGAGTTGCTGCGTCCGGGTCAGGAATTAATTGTACAGGTTCTGAAGGAACCGGTAGGAAGCAAAGGAGCCCGGGTGACGACTCATTATTCACTTCCGGGCCGCTGGCTTGTCTACATGCCTGTAGCGGGTTATGTGGCTGTTTCCAAAAAGATTGCCCGGGAGGGGGATCGTTCCCGCCTCAAAGGGATGGGAGAGCGGTTGCTTCGGGACGAAGAAGGGCTGATTATTCGTACCGTATCTGCGGAAGAAGCGAATGAGGCGATTCAGACTGATTTGGAGGCATTACGAGCTCAGTGGCTTCTGATTCGAGAAAAAGCAGACAGTTTGCCTTCTCCAAGCTTGTTGCACCAAGACCAAAGCATGATTCAGCGAGTGATTAGAGATGTGTATACTCCTGGTAGTGACGAGGTGATCACGGATAGTGAAGGACAGGCTCGCGTAATACGGACGTTGCTTGAAGAGATCTGTCCAGGGCATGAGCCTCGAGTTCAGGTGTATTCCGGAACGGAATCTATCTTTGATGCTTACGGTGTACAGGAACAGCTGAACAAAGATTTTGCCCGCAAAGTTTGGCTACCCGGAGGTGGGTATATCGTTATTGATCATACCGAAGCGCTGACCGTGATTGATGTGAATACAGGCAAGTATACCGGAGCAGGTGGAGATAGTCTGGAAGAGACGGTAACCGAAACCAACATGCAGGCTGCAGTGGAGATTGCTCGGTTAATGCGACTACGGGACATTGGCGGCATGATTATCGTTGACTTCATCGATATGGAAGAGGCATCGAATCGGCATGATGTAGCGTCTGTGCTGGAGCAGGAGCTACGTAAGGATCGGACCAAAGCTTTTGTAATGGGATGGACGAAACTCGGGTTGCTTGAACTGACTCGCAAAAAAGTAAGAGAAGAAAGTACCTTGCCCTACGTGGAAGCTTGTTCTTCCTGTCATGGCACGGGGAAAAGATATATTTCACCTTTGCATTGATTTTTAATATACTGCGTGATATAATCATCAAGTATGTGTTTAAGCCTATTGGTCTTGCACATGCTGTAACCGCACTGACCAGGTTTAAGAACAGTTCCGCAAGGTACTGTCACCTGAGAACGGGCGAGTCTGAGACATGAGGAGGTGCAAGGCAAATGTACGCAATTATTGAAACAGGCGGCAAACAGTACAAAGTCCAAGAGGGCGATGTTCTGTTCATCGAGAAATTGAATGCGAACGACGGCGAAAGCGTAACGTTCGACCGTGTCCTGGCTGTATCTAACGATCAAGGTTTGACAGCAGGTACACCATTGGTTTCCGGAGCTACTGTAACGGCTAAGGTTGAGAAACATGGCAAAGGTCAAAAGGTTGTTGTATACAAATACAAACCGAAAAAGAACTACCATGTGAAGCAAGGTCACCGTCAACCGTACACTAAAGTAACTATCGAAAAAATCAAAGCGTAAGAAGGTGCGATAAGTGATTATCGTTCAAATCTTTCGTGATGAGGACGGGAACATCGAACGCTTTTCTATCGAAGGGCATGCCAATTTTGCCAAGCGTGGAGAAGATATCGTATGTGCCGGGGTATCTGCTGTTACAGTAGGTACAGTGAACTCGATTGAAGCATTAACTGGTATCGAGATGGATGCCAAGATGAAGAATGGTTTTTTAAGCGGTTCTTTACCGGTGCTGGCAAAAGGGGAAACTTTTTCTCAGGTACAGTTGTTGCTCGAATCCATGGTAGTTATGCTCTCTAATATTGCAGAGTCATACGGGAAGTATATTCAAATACAGCAACACCAATAAGCAAAGAAGGAGGAAAACCAATCATGTTGAAATTAAATCTTCAGTTGTTCGCATCGAAAAAAGGTGTAGGTTCCACGAAGAACGGACGTGACAGTAATGCACAACGTCTGGGTGTTAAACGTGCAGATGGCCAAACTGTAACTGGTGGTAGCATTCTCGTTCGCCAACGCGGAACGAAAATTCACCCAGGAACAAACGTAGGTATCGGTAAAGATGACACTTTGTTCGCGAAAATCGACGGCGTTGTTAAATTCGAACGTTGGGGTCGCGATCGCAAAAAAGTAAGCATCTACCCTGTAAACGTTGCTCCAGTAGCAGCTGCAGTAGAAGCTTAATATCGGCATTCCGCCTAAGGAGCCTTCGGCATTTTTGCCGGAGGTTTTTTGCATTCTGCGACTATTCGATAATGAACTGGCAGAAAAGACATGTTATACTTGGTTACGGTGGGTTGAAACCAACCTAGTTTGGTAGAACGGGGAGAAGCCATGAAATCCTGGAAAAGAGTGCCGTGGATTGCGGCATGTTCACTTGTGATTCCTTTGGTTTTCGTTATGTTGTATCCAACGTCTTTTGCGAGCGTTGTATGCGCATTTTGGTCCGTCGCAGTGATGTTAGTATCAGGATATGCGATGAAAAAGCAGGCGGAGGCGGAACGCAGAATCATCATTCAATCCATGGAAAAAACAGCAATAGCTTCATTAAATCATCATCGGCATGACTGGATGAACGATCTCCAAGTGTTATATGGATATCTTAGGCTGGGCAAACTTGATAAATCCCTGCAATGTGTGGAAAGAATAAAAGAGCGGGTAACGGAAGAAAGCCGTATATCTAAATTAGGTATACCTTCTCTCGTCTTTTATTTGCAATCTTTTCGGGCCAGTGGAGCTGCACTGGAATTGCATGTGGAAGTAGAAGAAGAGCTGCAGCTCAGTGCTCTGGTCTCTCCCGAGGATGGCGAGTCGCTTACGGGGGCGATTGCGGATGCAATTCGGGCCTATCAGTATGGCGGTGGCCGGTCGTCTTGGGGAGAGGTACGCAAACTGACCTTGAACTTCGGACAGGATCACGGAGATGTCGTCGTCCGGTTGGACGGAGATCAAACCCCGGATCCAGAAACGCTGCGGCAATTAACAGCTGTACTCAAAGGTAAAAAAGTCAGAACGGAGCAGCTTCCGTCTGGGGATACGTTTGTACAATTCAGAATGCCTTGTGGAATATAGGAAGAAGGGGTAACCAATGTTTGTTGATAAAGCGAAGATTTATGTAAAAGCAGGAGATGGAGGAGACGGTATCGTCTCTTTCCGTCGTGAGAAATATGTACCGGAGGGTGGCCCTGCCGGCGGCGATGGCGGCCGGGGAGCCGATATTATTTTCCGGGTAGATGAAGGTCTGCGGACATTGATGGACTTTCGTTATCAGCGTCACTTCAAAGCCCCACGTGGTGAGAAGGGACGTAACAAAAGCCAGCATGGTGCCAATGCAGAGAACATGATTGTGCGTATCCCGCCGGGTACGACGATTGTGGATGAAGACAGTGGCGAAGTGTTAGCTGATCTAACGCGTCACGGGCAGCAGGTGGTTGTAGCCAAAGGTGGCCGCGGCGGGCGTGGTAACATCCGCTTTGCAACGCCAAGAAACCCGGCACCTGAACTTGCCGAGAACGGTGAGGAAGGCGAAGAGCGTTATATCGTGCTTGAGCTTAAAGTCATGGCGGATGTGGGACTAGTCGGGTTCCCGAGTGTGGGTAAATCTACGTTGCTGTCCGTTGTATCTGCTGCCAAGCCGAAGATTGGGGCATACCATTTCACAACCATTACCCCTAACTTGGGTGTCGTTGATGTGGGTGAGGGCCGCGGTTTTGTTATGGCCGATTTGCCGGGTCTGATTGAAGGGGCACATGAGGGTGTCGGACTGGGACATGAGTTCCTGCGACATGTTGAGCGAACGCGAGTTATTATTCATGTTGTGGATATGTCGGGTTCTGAAGGGCGCGATCCTTTCGAAGACTGGCAGAAAATTAATGATGAGCTGCGACTATACAATCCGGTGCTTGCCGAGAGACCGCAGGTTGTAGCTGCGAACAAAATGGATATGCCGGATTCCGAAGCTAATCTGGAGCAATTTTTGCAACAGGTTCGTGAAGTGAAGCCAGATATTGAAATCATGCCTATTTCGTCGCTGACTCGTCAAGGTATTCAGGAACTGTTGTACCGAGCGGCTGATCTGCTGGATCAGATTCCGGATGAGCCTGAGGTAGAAGAAGTAGCCGATCTTTCCGAGCGTAAAGTATACAGTTTGGAGAAAAAAGAGGACGAAGGTTTCCGTATTGTGCGTGAGAACGATACATTCATTGTGGAGAGTGTCAAGATTGATCGCATGATGAAACGGATGCAGTTGAATTCACACGAGGCTATTCTGAAGTTGGCGCGTACACTTCGTCACATGGGTGTGGATGATGAGCTTCGTAAACGTGGTGCCGTGGAAGGTACGATTGTGCGTATTGGAGATTTTGAGTTTGAATTTGTGGAAAGCAGCAGTTACTACTAAGCCGCTAGGCCAAAAAAATTGTGAACATCATCGGCTGATGATTGCTTAATAAAAATGAGAAACGCAGTGAAGCGGGAAGTTACCGTGAGGCTGCGTTTTTTTTGTTTGTTTTCTGACATGAGAAAGAGAAGTCTGTATAATGTGAGAAACAGTTTTTGAAAAATAGACATGTCACGTATTGCCCTTTTGTGATTCATCCTATATAATGTCCACTATATGAATACATGAGTCTTTGAGGAGAGGACGTTCTGTGAATGAACGCTATTACTTAGTACGGGAAGATATTTTGCCTGAAGCTGTGGTAAAAACGATGCAGGTGAAAGAGCTGCTTGCTTCCGGTGATGTTAAAACAGTGCATGAGGCCGTCGAGCAGGTCGGATTAAGCCGAAGTGCCTTTTACAAGTACAAAGATGGAATCCATCTGATCAATCAGCTGGAGCGTGAGCGAATCGTAACGATCTCGATTGACCTGGAGCATCAGTCTGGTATTCTGTCTCGTGTGCTTGGACATTTTGCAGGTTATGGAGCCAACGTGCTTACGATTAATCAGAGTATTCCGCTTCAGGGCAGAGCCAATGTTGTCATTTCCGTGGAAACGACGCATCTGCATGGAGAGATTGGAGAAATGCTGGATCGAATGCAAGATATGCCTGGGGTGAAGCGTACACGGATCGTAGGCCAAGGTTAATCGGGCTTAGAGAATATAGGATTAGACAATAGGGGGTAGGTCGTTAGTGAAACCGGTAAAAGTCGGATTGTTGGGCCTGGGCACGGTTGGAACGGGCGTTGTCCGAATTGTGGAAGGGAATCAGGAGGATTTGAGCAGCCAGGTGGGGTCGCCAATTATCATTGAGAAGATTGCAGTGAAGAACACGGAGAAGGATCGTGTTATTCCTATTGACCGGGCGAAGCTAACAGAGAACCCTTGGGATGTCATTCGTCACCCGGACATTGATGTTATCGTTGAAGTGATGGGCGGCATCGATCAGACGAAAGAATATATTCTTGAGGCATTGGAACGTGGGAAACATATCGTAACAGCGAACAAGGATCTTATGGCATTGCACGGTTCAGAGATTCTGGCTAAAGCGCAGGAAAAGCAATGTGATGTGTTTTATGAGGCCAGTGTGGCTGGAGGCATCCCGATCATCCGCACGCTGATTGAAGGTTTCTCTTCGGACCGGATCACGCGGATTATGGGGATTGTGAACGGCACAACGAACTATATTTTGACGAAAATGAGTCAGGAAGGCGCATCCTATGAAGAGGTGCTAGCGGAAGCACAAGCTTTAGGGTACGCGGAAACAGACCCGACCTCAGATGTAGAAGGACTCGATGCTGCTCGAAAAATGGCAATCTTGGGTACCCTCGGTTTCCGGACGAATGTGGAATTGAAGGATGTTACCGTTAAGGGGATCTCCTCCGTCACGCGTGAAGATATAACGTATGCTAAAAGACTGGGATATGAGTTGAAGTTACTTGGCATCGCAGATCGCATCGATGATGAGATTACGATTAGTGTGCAACCAACGATGGTGAGAAAGAACCACCCAATCGCATCGGTAAACGGTGTGTTCAATGCAGTGTATGTACACGGTGAGGCGGTAGGCGAGACGATGTTCTACGGAGCAGGGGCGGGTGAATTGCCAACAGCCACTTCCGTAGTTGCTGACATTGTTGCCGTAACGAAAAACCTCAAGCTTGGTGTAAACGGATTAAAAGCAATCGTGCCATATAAACAGAAGAGACTGCAGAGTGATGAGCAGATTTTTTCGAAAAATTTTATATTACTGCACGTGGACGACAAAGCAGGGGTGCTGGCGCAGATTACGCAGATTTTTGCCGAATATGAAGTCAGTCTCGCTTCTGTTGTGCAACAGCCGAATGAGCACAATCCAGACGCTGAGATCATTATCGTTACACATAATGCAAGTAAGGCGAGCATGGACAAGGTGCTTAAGCATTTTGAATCACTCAACGTGATTCGCCGCATTAAGAGTGTTTATCGTGTAGAAGGTTAGTTGTTGAGTCATTTTAAAATATAATTAGTTTATATTTTTGTTTTGCAAGCAAATCATCATTTCATGAATCTAGATCATTAAACCTAAAGGAGTTTACCCACAATGAGATATCAAGGATTACTGCAAACTTACAAAGAACACCTTCCAGTCAATGAAAATACGCCACAGCTTACACTTCAGGAAGGAAATACGCCGCTGATTCATGCAGAGAATCTGTCGAAGGAACTCGGATTGAATCTGTATTTCAAATATGAAGGCTTGAATCCTACAGGTTCTTTCAAGGACCGCGGAATGGTTATGGCTGTTGCCAAAGCAATGGAAGAAGGCAGCCGTACGATTATGTGTGCATCTACTGGTAATACATCCGCAGCTGCTGCAGCCTATGCCGCACGTGGTGGGTTGAATTGTATCGTATTGATTCCAAATAACAATATTGCATTGGGTAAACTCGCTCAAGCGATGATCTATGGTGCCAAAGTCATCGCGATCAATGGTAACTTTGACCGTGCCCTTGAGATTGTACGTGAAATTACGGCTAAACACCCGATTACACTCGTAAACTCTGTGAATCCATACCGGATTGAAGGACAGAAGACAGCTGCTTTTGAATTGGTTGAGCAATTGGGAGATGCACCGGATGTTCTGGCTATTCCGGTTGGTAACGCGGGTAATATTTCAGCATACTGGAAAGGCTTTAAAGAGTATAAAGAGGCAGGGAAATCGAACACATTGCCGCGTATGGTCGGGTTTGAGGCAGAAGGAGCTATGGCAATTGTTAAGGGAGAACCCATTCTTGAGCCAGAAACTGTAGCTACAGCGATTCGAATCGGTAACCCTGCCAGCTGGAAAACAGCAGTGGCTGCAGCTGAAGAGTCAAATGGTCAGATTAACTACGTTACGGATGACGAGATTTTGGCGGCATACCGCATCATTGCGGCACGTGAAGGGGTGTTTGCTGAACCGGCTTCTGCTGCATCCGTGGCTGGTGTGTACAAATTGCATAGTGAGGGCTACTTCAAAGGCGGAGAAACGGTTGTATGCGTGTTAACAGGTAACGGCCTGAAAGATCCGAATGTAGCAATTAAAACGGCTGCTGTGGAGCCGCTGGTCGTTGAAGATACAGAAGAGGCAGTTATGGCAGCTATTGCCCAACTGGAACAACAGTCTGTATGAGCTTGCGTGATAAAGTAACCGTAAAAATCCCGGCAAGCACAGCCAATCTGGGTCCAGGGTTTGATACCCTGGGCATGGCCTTGTCTTTGTATGCCTGGCTTGAGATCAAACCGGCATCTGAGACCACATTTCATCTGTATGGAGAACATCTAACGGGCTTGCCTTCGGATAAATCAAATCTCCTTTATGAAGTTGCACAAATGGTATTTGGTGAGGCAGGAGTCTCTGTGCCTGAGCTTGAATTTTCGATGTATTCCGACATCCCCCTCACTCGAGGCCTTGGAAGCAGTGCATCAGCAATTGTTGGTGCGCTTGTTGGTGCCAATGCATTGATCGGCAGTCCGTTATCTAATGATAAGCTGCTAGACATGGCTACAGCACTGGAGAAACATCCAGACAACGTTGGTGCATCGTTATATGGGGGTATCATTACAGCAGCTTGGGATGGTCAACGCGTCGACTATCTTCGCATTGAGCCTCACCAGGATTTGCAGGCTTTGGTTATCGTGCCAGACTTCCAGTTGTCCACATCTAAAGCGAGGGATATCGTTCCCAAGCAGTTTGGCATGCCTGATGTCGTACACAATGTGAGTCGTTCTTCATTGCTCGTTGCTGCATTAGCCAGCGGGCGACTCGATATGATCCAAAAGGCGATGTCGGACCGGATTCACCAGCCTTATCGTGCCTCGTTGGTACCCGGCATGACGGAGATTTTAGATCATGCTACTGAACATGGTGCACTGGGTGCTGCGCTAAGCGGAGCTGGACCAACTGTTCTTACACTGGTAGATCGTCACGATACCCGGAAGGAAGAACTGGAACAGTACTTGCTGGGTATTATGAAGCAGGAGGGAATCGCGGCCTCTGCCTTATGGCTGGACCCGGACCTGGACGGCGCCCTCATACTGCCGGATCAAGATGAACGTCCTTTTTTGGACAGGATCAAAGGGGAAGTTAACGCATGAAACGAATTGCAGTTTTACCAGAAGGATCAGTCTCACACGAAGCAATCGATTTTCTTTTCGATGGGGAAGCCCTCGATTTGCAGCACTCCAAACTCATTTCGGACATTTTTCGTGCGGTTGATAGCGGGAGTGTGCAGTACAGTGTGATTCCGATTGAAAATACAATTGAAGGCTCCGTTAGTCTGCATATGGACTGGCTTGTCAATGAAGTGGATATCCCAATGCAGGCGGAGTGGGTGTATCCCTCCATCCAGAATGTTATCGGACATGGGAATGAATTTGTCACGGACGATGGCACATATGATTTTGGTAAAATCACCAAGATTCTATCCCATCCTGTGGCCATCCCGCAGTGTCAGAATTTTATTCGGCAACATTCACCTGATGCAGATCTTGAAGGCGTGAACAGCACAGCTGAAGCGGTGGAGATCGTGAAAAAAAATCCAGGTAAGGGCTGGGTAGCAATCGGCACGAAGCTGGCTGCGCAAAAGCATGGTCTCGATATTATGGCTGAACGTGTGACGGATCATGACAATAACTACACCCGTTTTGTACTAATTGGCCATGAACCGGTCGATATTCCGCGTGAACCGGATCATGTGAAGACAAGCTTGCTTGTTACATTGCCTGAGGATGCGCCGGGTGCACTCCATCAGGTGTTGTCAGCTTTTGCATGGAGAAAGCTGAACCTGACCCGTCTTGAATCTCGTCCAACGAAGAAACGTTTGGGCAGTTACTATTTTTACATTGATGTGATTGAAACGGTCGATTCCGTATTGCTCACGGCAGCCATGGCCGAAATCGAGGCTTTGAATTGTCAGGTTCGTGTTCTTGGTAGTTATCCATGTTATACATACCCTTCACGGAAATAACCGGTAGTGGTTGGATAATGAATGCAAAGAGATCATTCGGCGTCTATGTGAAATAAGAGAGTTTTTCCGTTATTTTTGTTGTAAAATGGACAGGTTCATTATGTTCCGGAAATATAGGAAATGCATATTTAATGGAGGTGCAGTTAGTCATGGCAGAACAATGGATCTATTTGGATGGTCAGTATGTAACCAAGGAAAATGCAAAAGTTTCGGTGTATGACCATGGATTCTTGTACGGAGATGGGATCTTCGAAGGTATTCGGATTTACAATGGAAATATTTTCAGATGTAAGGCTCACTTGGATCGCTTGTATGATTCGGCAAAATCCATCAGTTTGAACATTCCGCTGTCCTACGATGAGATGCTTGAAGTGATGGCTGAAACGGTACGCCGCAATGATATGCGTAACGGTTATATTCGTCTGATCGTTTCACGCGGACCAGGGAACCTGGGCCTTGACCCGACGCGTTGCCCTAAAGCTTCCGTGATCATTATTGTAGAACAGCTAGCAATCTATCCGGAAGAAGCGTATCTTACTGGATTGAAGGCCGTCTCCGTATCCCAGCGTCGTAACATCCCGGATGCGTTGAATCCGAAAATTAAATCCCTCAACTATCTGAACAACATCCTTGTCAAATTGCAATCGAACTTTTCGGGTGCAGGTGAGGCTATTATGCTAAACTCGCAAGGCTACGTAACCGAGGGCTCAAGCGATAACATTTTCATTATCAAAAATGGTGTGGTGTATACTCCGCCTTGTTACCTTGGAGCACTCGAAGGCATCACCCGTCAAGCGATTATTGATCTGTGCGGGGAGTTGGGTATTGAGTTAAAAGAAGTGCCTTTCACGCTTCATGATGTGTACATTGCAGACGAAGTATTTTTCACAGGCACGGCTGCGGAGGTTATTGCGGCTTGTGAAGTGGATGGCAGAACAATTGGTTCGGGTGTAGCGGGTCCGGTTACATTGCAATTACTTGAAGCTTTCCGTCAGATTGTTGACAAAGACGGCTACAAGGTGTGGGAATAATCACTACGTCGAATTGAATAAATAACAGGAATTCTCCTTGTCCGATAAAATGTAACATGCCTCGTGTATGTGGGATTTTAGAAGGCGGGAGGATTTTTTTTGTTCAAATGATGTCATTAGCCCGGTTGTTGCATAGGATGTAGTAACGGTATGGGCGAATGTACTGCCCAAGTATGACGTCTAGGAGGTTAGTTCCCTGTGAAAATACACATGGTGAAAAAAGGCGACACCTTATATCTGCTGTCCCAAAAATACAATGTTGCACTGGACAAATTGATTGCGGCCAATCCGCAGATCGCAGATCCCGACAAGTTGGATATTGGTATGAAGGTCAAAATTCCCACGCAGCCGGTAACACCAAAGCCAGAGGGCGTACTGCACAGTCACAAGGTAGTACAAGGAGATTCGTTATGGAAGTTGTCACAAGCTTGGGGAGTTCCGTTGAAAGACATGATCAATGCGAATCCGCAATTAAAGAATCCAAATGCTCTTCTGGTTGGAGAGACCGTCTATATTCCTTCCATGCATACACAAGGTAATCAGGCCGCGAATACCCAAATGGGGAATATGGGTACGCAAGAAAAATTATCACCTGAAGGCAAAGAGTATACGGGTGTAAAAGAAGAAACGGCACCTGTTGTACCAGCTCCTCCACCGCAGGCAGTTGAAACGCCAGTACCTGTCCCAGCATCAGTGCCTGTTGCACCGGCTAAGCCCAATATCATACCTGAATTGGAGGCTTTGCCTCAGTTACCTGTAATGCCTGAAATGAAGCCTGAGAAGAAACCAGACAAGAAAGAGGAGATGAAGTCTGAAGTTCAAGTCCAACCTGTAAACGAAGCAAAAAAACCTCAAATGCCTAATCTTTCACCTGAAGTGATGCCTCTGCCTGTAATGCCTAACATCGAACCGGCTGTGAGTGTCGAGCCATCGGTTAAGGCGCCGTGTGGCTGTGGTCAAAAAATGCTCCATGCTCCGATGGAACATCCTTATATGCAGGTGCCTGTACCTACACAAGAGGTATACGCTGTTCAGCAAAACAACATGTATACGGCAGGGATGGCCAACAACTCTCCTTTCCCTGGTGTTCAGGATGTTGGTGCTTATAATATGGGTAGCATGCCAAATAGCCCATGGATGGGAGCAGAACAGACTTTTAATCATAATAACGTAATGCCAAATATATCTCCTGAGATGACGAATAATGCATTTCCAATTTCGCCAGCAGCTCAAATAAACAGTCCTTTCCCAAGTATTGCAGCTGCAACGAACCAGATGAACAATCAACCGCCATTTATTTCTCCGTACTCCATGCTTCCGTACCCTCCATGCGGATGTGGATCGCATACACATGCTCCTCAATATACTTATCCTGCGTATGGTTATCAGGAACCAGCTTGGGGAATGTATGGTCACCCGAATGGTATGCCGCCTGAAATGTCCACATCTGTTATGCCAAATCATCCGATGGAATATGCTTATCAAAATCCGTATCCGGCTCAAAATATGGTTCCGCCATCTCCGCTTGGTGCTTTTGGAGAGATGTACCCTTCTCAAGTCCATGATGCCAACAGTGGGAAAAAGGGAGGGCGTGACAATGCGAACTTAAGTCAGGCCGCTTTTGAAGAGGTTGATCCGGAATCTGACGCGAAACCGAAATCAACGCCGTCTAAAAATGGAACGGCAAAACGAAGAACAAGTAAAACACCTGCGAAAAGTAAATCAAAGGTATCTGTGTCTGGAAAATCTACTAGAGAACACAAGACGTCCACGAATTCACAAAAACCAGCCAAGAAACGTCGTAATCCCTGGATTCAACATTAAGAGTAATCTGAAATAGAATGATGGTTGTTGCGAAAAGGTCAGTTCAATAAATTAGAACTGGCCTTTTCGCTTGAGCAGTTACAACGAGAATAGACGATGTGTTTGAAATGATGGAGGTGTCGAATAAACAAAATATTGCTGATAACGTTTGAAAGCCCGTTCAAAAATATGTTATAATATGTATGCGCTTTAATTTCAGGTTGAAACTAGCTTTGAATTGAAGTGTACATGCAAAACTCTGTAGAAATAAAACTATAATTCAAAAACTCTTGCATTAATTTTGGCCATGTGTTACATTATTTAAGTCGCCGCTGAAACACGTTGGTGACTAAATAAGAAGTTTGATCTTTGAAAACTGAACAACGAGTGAGTAAACATTCTGCTTGCAGAATGACGTGAAGGTTTTGGTGCATGCTATCTGGCTGTATGAAAACTGGAACACAAATGAGATTTTAATCTCGTCAGATTCAAAATGAGCTTATCGCTCTTTTCAATACCCCGATGAGTTACACAGCGTTTAACGACGCTGCGAAATTCATCTTTATTGGAGAGTTTGA
>NZ_JACLIC010000040.1:0-76594 GCF_019748695.1 Paenibacillus cucumis (ex Kampfer et al. 2016)
CATTTACCAGTACATTGAGTTCTATTACAACCGCAAGCGAATGCATGGTGCGCTAGGTTATCTTTCCCCTACTCGTTTTGCGAAGAAGTTTACGGACAAATCCGTCGCGTAAGTGTCTACTTTCTTGACATTGGTCCATGGTGATCGTTAGAATTCTGATTCACCTTATTTTGCTCAAATAAGCTCACCTGTGATCGTTAGATACTTAGCGTAATAATTCATACAATTAATACACCAACTTACTCCTTAATGCTCCTTAATGCTTCTCAACGATTCTTAACACTTCTCAAAATTCCCTTAATTTTTATAACGCCTCTCACTTCTCCCCAATAAAGTTACAACTTCGTGGAATCATTTCATTTTTTTAAACACACATTGCAATTTCCCTCAAACTATCCTCTTCTTTAACATCAAAAAAACCTTCCTACCCTAGAAAAGGTGGTGGACTATCATCCACAGCCTATTTGCCAGGTAAAGAAGGCTTACATTTTTATTCCAACTCAGTATCTAATTAAGCAGTCCTAAAGCACAGCACCGCGCTCTGGTGTCGCGTGCCGTGCAAAAAATCTCACAACTCCACGGTGTAGAGTGTCACACACGCCATAGAGCATCTGCGTAATTGACTATAAGTAATTCAATTTACAGATTTGCTACGCTCTTACTCTTACGCTGACTACTCCGCCAGTTGCAGAGCTCTGCTCCGCTCTGTATCGCGCTCCAGTACAGGTTTTAGATACTTACCCGTATAGGATTCCTGCACTTTAATAATATCCTCTGGTGTTCCTGTTGCTACAATTGTACCGCCGCCGCTTCCACCTTCTGGACCCAGGTCAACAATATAATCGGCTGTTTTGATGACATCCAGATTATGCTCAATGACAAGCACAGACTCTCCTGAATCGACGAGGCGATGCAAGACGTTCAGCAGTCGGTCGATATCATCGACGTGCAGACCAGTCGTAGGCTCATCCAGAATATAGATCGTCTTGCCAGTACTACGTCGATACAGCTCGGAAGCAAGCTTCACACGCTGTGCTTCACCACCGGACAGTGTTGTTGCAGGTTGACCGAGATTGATGTAACCAAGGCCTACATCAAGCAACGTTTGCATTTTGCGATGAATTTTCGGAATGTTCTCGAAAAACTGAGTTGCATCCTCTACGGTCATTTCAAGCACATCTGCAATATTTTTGTTTTTGTACTTCACTTCAAGTGTTTCGCGGTTGTAACGTTTGCCTTTGCAAACCTCACACGGCACATATACATCCGGCAAGAAGTGCATCTCGATTTTTATAATTCCATCTCCACGGCAGGCTTCACAGCGTCCACCTTTGATATTAAAGCTAAACCGGCCTTTTTTATATCCGCGTACTTTTGCTTCATTGGTCTGTGCAAACAGGTCACGAATGTCGTCAAATACACCGGTATAGGTTGCCGGATTGGAACGTGGAGTTCGTCCGATCGGGGACTGATCGATATCAATAACTTTATCGATATGCTCCAGACCACGAATCTCCTTGTGTTGCCCTGGACGTACTCGTGCACGATTCAAATCACGTGCCAGCGTTTTGTACAAAATTTCGTTGATCAGTGTAGATTTACCTGAACCGGACACT
The DNA here is from genome assembly GCF_019748695.1 of Paenibacillus cucumis (ex Kampfer et al. 2016). Taxonomy (NCBI): domain Bacteria; kingdom Bacillati; phylum Bacillota; class Bacilli; order Caryophanales; family Paenibacillaceae; genus Paenibacillus; species Paenibacillus cucumis (ex Kampfer et al. 2016). The sequence continues at coordinate 1,617 of NZ_JACLIC010000040.1, forward strand.
CCCGTTACAGCGGTAAACACACCCACCGGAATCTTTACATTCAGATTCTTCAAGTTGTTCTCTTTGGCTCCGCGCACTTCCAACCAGCGATCGCCAACACTTCGGCGTTCGGTACGAATCGGGATAAACTTCTTGCCACTGAGGTACTGACCTGTCAACGAATTCTCGTCATTCATAATCTCTTCAGGTGTACCTTGTGACATTACTGTCCCGCCGTGAATACCTGCACCTGGGCCAATGTCGATAATATAGTCCGCTGCCATCATCGTATCTTCATCATGTTCGACAACGATCAACGTGTTCCCGATATCCCGCATATGTGCGAGCGTGGAGATCAAACGATCATTATCCCGTTGATGCAGTCCGATACTTGGCTCGTCCAGAATGTAGAGCACTCCCATCAGGCTGGAACCGATTTGAGTCGCTAGTCTGATCCGTTGTGCTTCACCACCGGACAACGTTCCCGCAGCACGGCTTAGCGTCAGGTAATCCAGACCTACGTTAACGAGAAAACCCAAACGGCTGTTAATTTCTTTTAAAATCAGTTTGGCAATGGTCTGTTCTTTTTCGGTCAGTTGAAGTGACTCAAAGAAACGTCCCGCTTCACCGATGGACAAACTAGTCACATAAGCCATGTTGTGGTCATTAATGGTTACAGCAAGACTCTCTCGTTTCAGACGTTGCCCTTTACATGTACCACAAGGCTTGGCACTCATGTATCCTTCAATGAACTCACGGATACCTTCTGAACCTGTTTCGCGATATCGACGCTCCAGATTATTAACGATCCCTTCGAACGTAACTAATGCTTCTTTACGCTGTCCGAAGTCATTTTCATAACGGAAACGAATTTTCTCAGACCCTGTTCCTTGCAGCAGCTTGTTCATCTGTTCAGCAGGAAGATCCTCTACAGGAACATCTTGCGGAATGTTGAAATGTTCGCATACGGATTTGAGAAACTGCGGATAATACGTGGACGTTCCTCCTGTCCAGGCATCAAACGCTCCTTCTTCAATCGATTTACTGCGATCCGGCACAAGCAGATCCGGGTCAACAATCATTTTGACACCCAAACCGTCACAATCCGGACATGCACCAAATGGACTATTAAAAGAGAACATCCGAGGCGCCAGCTCATCAATACTGAATCCACACACCGGACAAGCAAAGTTGGAACTGAAGCGCAGTTCTTCTTCACCGATAATATCCACGAGCAGCTGCCCACCAGACAGATTAAGTGCCGTTTCAATGGAATCTGCCAATCGAGCTTGAACATCATCCTTCACAACGATCCGGTCAACGACAACATCGATGGTATGTTTTTTATTTTTCTCTAGCTGGATGTCCTCTGACAGGTCTCGTAATTCCCCATTAACCCGTACACGGACAAACCCTTGTTTAGATACATCGGCAAAAACACTTTTGTGCTCTCCTTTGCGTCCCGCAACAATGGGAGCCAAAATCTGCAACCGGGTACGTTCAGGGTATTGCATGATACGATCCACCATTTGTTCTACGGTTTGGGATGTAATTTCGATCCCGTGATCCGGACAATGCGGATGACCCACACGAGCAAACAGGAGACGCAGATAATCATAAATTTCAGTAACGGTTCCTACTGTGGAACGCGGGTTACGACTTGTTGTTTTCTGATCAATGGAGATCGCAGGCGATAGCCCCTCAATCGAATCGACATCCGGTTTCTCCATCTGACCTAAAAACTGACGTGCATAGGCAGACAATGATTCTACATAACGCCGTTGTCCTTCGGCATATATCGTATCAAACGCCAGCGAGGACTTGCCTGATCCGCTCAAACCGGTCAATACGACAAAGCGGTCACGCGGAATAGTAATATCGATGTTTTTTAAGTTATGCGCTCGTGCGCCTTTGATGACAATGTTCTCGCTCGCCAATGGTATTCATCCTCTCATTGCTTTTCTATAAACCTCTTAACCAAATTCGTCATTTTTATCAGTATAGACCTGATTTTGCGATTTCAACATGTCTTATTATCGGGTCAATGGATACATTTATTTACTTCGATTTACTCAATAAGAGAACGGCCAGACTGGCCGTTCTCTTATCATCCATGTTCAATCAATGAAGCTTCCTCTATCGATTTACATCTATTCTGCTCGCAATTCCAGCAATGCATCACGAAGCTCGGCGGCACGCTCAAACTGCAAGTTTTTGGCTGCATCTTTCATCTCCGCTTCCAGACGCTGAATAAGCGACTGGCGCTCCTTCTTCGACATCTTCTCGGCGGCGCCAGTCAGATACTCGTTTTTGGATTCAGCAACCTTCGTTGCCTCAATGACATCACGCACTTTTTTGCGAATGGTCTGCGGTGTAATGCCGTGTTTTTCATTGTACTCCATCTGAATGGTACGGCGTCTCTCGGTCTCTTTTATCGCTTTATCCATGGAATCCGTTACTTTGTCACCATACAAAATAACTTTACCCTCACTGTTCCTTGCGGCACGCCCGATTGTCTGAATCAGGGAACGCTCGGAACGCAGGAAACCTTCCTTATCCGCATCCAGAATAGCTACCAATGAAACCTCCGGCAAATCCAGACCTTCCCGTAGCAAGTTAATACCAATCAATACATGGAAGGTACCCAGCCTCAGATCACGCAGAATGGACATCCGTTCCAATGTTTTGATCTCCGAGTGCAGATATCTAACCTTAATGCCAACTTCCTTCAGGTAATCCGTCAGGTCTTCCGACATCTTCTTGGTCAGCGTAGTGATCAGCACACGCTCGTCTTTGGCAATCCGGTCGTTAATCTCTGCAATCAGATCATCAATCTGTCCTTTTGTTGGACGCAGCTCAATAACAGGATCAAGCAGGCCAGTCGGACGAATGATCTGTTGCACCATCGTATCGGTATGCTCAATTTCGTAAGGTCCTGGCGTCGCCGATACATAGATGATCTGGTTCATTTTCCCTTCAAACTCTTCAAACTTCAGCGGACGGTTATCCAGTGCAGAAGGCAAACGGAAACCGTGATCCACCAACACCGTCTTCCTCGCTTGGTCACCATTGTACATCGCACGGATCTGCGGCAATGTAACGTGTGACTCATCCACCACGATCAACATATCATCCGGGAAGTAGTCCATCAGGGTGTATGGCGTATCCCCGCGTTCACGGAAGGTCAGCGGCCCGGAGTAGTTCTCGATCCCTGAGCAGAACCCGACTTCCTTCATCATCTCGATATCGTAACGTGTACGCTGCTCCAGTCGCTGTGCTTCCAGCAACTTGCCTTGCTCACGCAATACTTCAAGCCGTTCTTCCAATTCACGTTCGATGTTCACCAGTGCCACACGCATCGTTTCTTCTTGGGTTACGAAGTGAGATGCCGGGAAAATAGCAATATGCTCGCGCTCACCGATTAATTCTCCGGTTAAGACGTCAATCTCGGTAATTTTCTCGATCTCATCCCCGAACAACTCCACTCGAATGGCATGTTCACCCTTGGAAGCCGGGAAAATCTCAATAACATCGCCACGGACACGGAACGTGCCACGGACAAAGTTAATATCATTCCGCTGATACTGTATCTCTACAAGACGGGACAGAATCTGATTACGTGGTTTCTCCATTCCAACCCGCAGAGACAACAACATACTGGAGTAGTCATGAGGTGATCCCAAACCATATATACAGGATACACTTGCTACGATAATGACATCACGACGTTCGAACAAGGAACTGGTCGCGGCATGTCGCAACTTATCAATCTCTTCATTAATACTCGAATCCTTCTCGATATACGTATCTGAGGAAGGAATATAGGCTTCTGGTTGGTAGTAGTCGTAATAACTGACAAAATACTCAACCATGTTATTTGGAAAAAATTCTTTGAACTCACTCGCCAACTGTGCTGCCAGTGTCTTATTGTGTGCAATAATCAACGTGGGTCGCTGTAGCTTGGCAATAGTCTGTGCAATGGTAAACGTCTTACCCGTACCCGTTGCACCCAAAAGCGTCTGGTATCTCTTCCCTTCCTGAACACCCTTCACCAATTCCAGAATGGCTGCTGGCTGATCACCTTGGGGAGAAAACTCTGACTCGATTTCGAACGTTTTGTCGCTCATAATAATATCGCTCATTGCCGTATCTCACCCTATCGTCTAAAATAATAGTCACTATATATTGTCGAAGTTATATATTGTCGAAGTTCCCCGAATTTCCAGTTGGGAAAACTTATAGTAATAGGAATATTTGTTCCCGTTCAATTATACCTTGTTCGTTTTAGTGATGCAAACGTGAAATGAAGATAGGAGTGGGTTAATTTATGGATATTGCGACACTTATCGGTATAATTGCCGGAATTGCCGCAGTTATCAGCGGTTTTTTGTGGGAAGGCGGCCATATGTCCGGCCTGTTACAAAAAACGGCTGCTCTAATCGTGTTCGGCGGCACCATCGCTGCCGTTGTAGCCAGCTTCCCTGCACATCGTCTGCGAACGATCCCTGCTGCTTTACGTATGGCCTTTGGACGTCGTGCTCAGGATTCCAAACAATGGGTCGAAGAACTGATCGAGATGTCATCCATTGCCCGCAGATCCGGTGTGCTTGCTCTGGAACGCAGAGTTGTGGATCATCCCCATCCCTTTTTACAAGATGGCATCCAGATGGTTGTCGACGGTACAGACCCGGATGTTGTTCGGCAGATTCTGGAGATGGAAATTGATTCTGTAGAGCAGAAACATGAGGGTTATGCCAAAATATTCGAATCTGCCGGTGGTTATGCCCCAACGATGGGGATCATCGGAACCGTAATGGGACTTATTCAGGTACTCGGAAGCTTAACCGATCCAACCGGACTCGGACCAGCCATTGCCGTTGCTTTTACAGCCACTCTATATGGAGTTGCCAGTGCTAACCTGATCTTTTTACCTATCGCTTCCAAAATCAAATCCAGAGGTGCTGACGAGGTGCAAGAAATGGAGATGATGCTTGAAGGAGTGCTTGCCATTCAAAATGGCGAAAATCCACAGCTCGTTCGCAAACGGCTAGAGTCTTTTACACTGTCGCACCGCCAGGTCTTGCAATCTCCGCTCGCAAAGGAGGGATTAGATGAGTCGTCGCAGTAAACGGCGTGCCAAACGCGAAGCTGCTGACCATCGGGATCGCTGGATGATTACCTATGCGGATCTCATTACGTTGCTACTGATTTTTTTCGTCATCATGTACGCCATGAGCAATCTGGATACCGGTAAATACGACGTCGTGACCCAATCCCTTCAAAGCACTTTTAATAAATCCGACTCCATACTTGAACTGGGGAACGGACTCGGCGAGACACCAGGTCAAACCATCACCAAGCCCCCCCAGGGAAGCTCAGAGGATGATCAAGATTCGTCATCAGATTCGGACAAAGATACCCCGGATGATAGCAACCGTCCGCTCACGGAGCGGGAAGAACAATTCAGGACTCAGGAACAGGAATTACAAAATCTGTTCAATGTGATTACCCAATATATCGAAGATAATAAACTGGATAATCAAATTTTCGTGGCAGACAAACCGCAAGGTATCTCCATTACGCTCAGTGATCGTTTTCTGTTTGATCAAGGACAAGCTGCCTTGAAAAAAGATGCTGCTCCTACACTTAGCAAACTCGCCAGTTTGTTTCGTAATCTTCAAATGGTGGTCAGTATTGAGGGACACACGGATAACATCCCAATAGGAGCCAATTCCGCGTACAAGGATAACTGGGAGTTGTCCGGTGAACGTGCGTTATCAGTACTACGCTTTTTCATCGATCAGGAGAAACTCGACCCCGACCACTTCCAATATGCAGGGTATGCGGATACCAGGCCAACCGGAGACAATACAACAGCAACTGGAAGACAGAAGAATCGCCGGGTTGAAATTACGGTGCTTCGCCAATTACAGCCATAGTCAGTTATCCCGCAAAAAAATACATGCATGACCTCAGCCTCTATTAACCGACTACGAAGTCATGTTACAAAAAAACAACTCAGTAAAAAGCACGTTTGACTGTATTCATCCCGTCAAACGTGCTTTTTTGACTGTATTCTAAATTACCCTTGCTCTTGCTCTTGCTCTTGCTCTTGCTCTTGCTCTTGCTCTTGCTCTTGCTTTCACTCTTAACTCTTAACTCCTAACTGACTCCCTCTATCTCTTTTCCTATTTACACCACAACCAATTTACGCATCCATCCCCGGTTGATTGGGACGAAGAATCACGGAACCGACAGCCAGCAGGATCACGGCCATGGCAAACAGGATCAGCAGCGGCAGGGTGATGTCTGCCAGCGTGCCTCCGGCGGAGATCGTTTCGACTGCCTGAATCGTCCATTTTTGCGGTACGAAGTTCGCCAGCTTCTGCATATACTCCGGCATGATGGATAACGGCCAGAAACAACCCCCAATCATACAAGTTGGTACAATGATGAGCGAGTTCAACATACTGGCATTTTTCGATTCACGGATCAGGCCACTCACGGCACTCGCTAATCCCATCGATACCAGCATAAACGCTCCAAGAATCAGAAAGTGAATACCAAACGGAATCCCTGCATCATAATGCAGCACCCAACGGCTTATACCGAGCACGAGCATAATCTGGATGACTCCAATCGCCAGACTACCCAGAAAGTTTCCTAGCGCGATCTCATATGACCTAACTGGAGCGGTATACATTCGAGCCATCGTATGTTGTTTTCGATCGTCCATAATAACAGCCACTGCACTCGTTAACAGTCCCATCATGAACATAATCGTGAATCCGGTGACGTTATTTAAACCTGGCTTGGGATACAGTTGCAGATGTAATGCTTCCCCGGATAGATGATGCCTCCCAATCTCTTGCAGGAGCTGTTCGAGTTTCGCTTCCTGACTCTTAGCGTCAGCTTTAGAAGGCAACATGGTAGCAGATGTTTGTACGGCAACAGCAGACTGTTTCAACCCATCCGCAACCCCTTCGGCGGCTGCTCGTAGGATGTATGAGCTTTCGCTGACACGCATTTCAATCCACTGGATCTCCACAGGCTTCCCCTGTAACAGCGATTCGGTGTAATTGGCGGGAATTACAATTCCCATGCTTGCTTTTTGGCGAACGATATCCGATTTCACTTCTGCCTCGTTACTCGCAGCTTTGAAGCTGTAGTCTTTCGTACGAGCGAGCTCTTTGATCATCCATGATCCAGCGATCCCCTCATCCATATTGACATAAGAAACAACCGCACGACTGGCCTGCTCACTTCCAAAAAGAGCAACTGCACCTGTCACAACAAGGCATGGTAGCAGTAAAAATGCAACAAACCCACGTTTACGTCCCAGTGTTCTCCGGATCATTAACCAAGCGATATACAGACTATTCATAACGATATCCAACCTTTCTGTATATCACTGCAGCAGCTGCTGCTAGCACTGCACACACGGCCCCAAGCATGAAAATATTGTGCATGACCTCTTGCAAAGTTGCACCCAGCATCATACTCAGAAAACTTTGAAGCGCCCAATGATTCACCGTGAATTCGCTAATGCGCTGTACAAAATCGATGGCGATCGGAGTAAACCCGCCGCTAATAAAAGTCATCACGATGATAATCCCCTGCATTAATGCAGTAGCTGAAGCAGCACTTTTACTAACCAAGGCTACAATAATACCCAAGGTCATTGACGCCAGCGTAATAAGTATACAGATTAGTACAATCAACCACGGATGACCACCCCAATTCACACCAAATAATAGGTTGGTCATGACGATAATAATGATTGCTTGTAAAAAGGCAAGCAAACTGTTACCTGCAACTTTGCCAGCAAAGATCACTCCATTGCCTACTGGCGTTGCCTGAAGACGCGCGAGCGTTTGTTTGTCGCGCTCCGTAAACAGGCTGTTAACGGTGGTCATGCCAGAGTACAGCATAAACATCGCCAGCATGGCTGCTGCGTAATATTGTGAAGCGCTGTAGGATTGACCGGAATTCCCCGGGCTACTGACCTTAATATTTGGCTGTGCTGATGGCAATCCAGTGCCATCCTGCGTTGAAATCGCCATCACCGTTTCTGGCCCAAGGACTTTTGCAATGGCAGCCTGTCGATTCAACTCATCCGTAAAGCTAGTGAATACGGTCTGCCCCACTACATTAAGTGTATTGTCTTTTCCAAGTATCCATTGTAGCTTAACGGTTTTTCCTGCCATCCATTGTTGCACCATATCCGAAGTAATGATTACCGCAAAATCAAGATCTCCTTGTTTTAACGCATCCATCGTTTCGTCCTGTGAAGACATGTTTTTCACTTTTATCTTTTGGGCTACTTCAGGTGCAGCCACAAAGGCTTTCAGGGCTTCACCTACCGGAGAGGATATCGCTTCATTTGATTGCACAATCCCCACGCGCAACGTATCAGGCGTCGTATCTTTTCCTGTTCCCATCGCGCTCGATAATGCCGTTCCCAAGATAAAAATTAATAATAAAGGCAGAATGAACAGATTAATCACTACAGAACGAATTTTCAAAATACGTCTGAGTTCAAAGATACAAATATGCCATATACTCATGCCATCTCCTCCTAGTCTCGAAGCGTACGCCCGGTCAGATTGAGGAAAAGCGTCTCGAGATCCGGTTCTTCGACCCGGAGAGATTGAATGGACATGTCATGCTTGCTGCAAATAAACAGCATATCTTGCAGCGCCTGCTGTGCCGAAGGCAGCATAATCGTTAATGTGTCTTCCGTGACTTCTACTGCCCGTACCCGCGGGTGAAGCTTAAGTTCTTCCACAGCACCGGCATCCAGGCCGGAGGTGGTAAGTACAATTTTTTCCTCCGATGCAACGCGTTCCCTTAACTCAGCCTCGGTTCCACAAGCAATAATCCGGCCTTGATCCATGATAGCCACCCGATTACTGATCGCTGCAACCTCCTCCATATAATGACTTGTATAGATGATGGTCGAGCCCATCTTGTTGAGCGTTCGCACCGATTCAAGAATGTGATTGCGAGATTGTGGATCAATGCCCACGGTGGGTTCATCCATTATGATCAGATCCGGCCTGTGACTGAGCGCACATGCGATGTTGAGTCTGCGTTTCATGCCGCCCGAAAAGGTGGATGGAGCATCCTTGGCCTTATCTTGCAAACCGACAAATTCAAGAGATTCCTGCACTCTTTCTTTGAGCTTCTTCCCTCGTAATCCATAGAGCCGGGCAAAAAAAGTAACATTATCCGCGGCACTCATCGTTTCATACAAAGCCAAATCTTGCGGAACCAGCCCAATCTTACGCTTCACATCGAGTGGGCGCTCCTTCACCGATATGCCGTCCAGTCTGATCTCTCCCTGATCCATGCTGAGCAGACCTGCAATCATGCTAATGGTGGTGCTTTTTCCCGCTCCATTCGGGCCAAGCAGACCAAAAATCTCTCCCTTTTGCACACTTAAGTTGAGGTGATCCACCGATAACTTGCTCCCATACCGTTTTACAACGTGATCCATTTCCAATATGTTCATCTACGTATGCCCCTCCCATATGAGCTCTTACCGCGATATTTCTAAGTCTATTGTATCGAATGTCTCCCCTTGGCGAAGGTACATAAAGTCATCATTCAAAGGTGACTTAAGTCATCTCCTGATGTGGCGGTGGCCTATGTTATAATCAAGGATGCGTTATCGTCTTATTCTCCATTATGTTAAAAAAGGATGTCATCTACATATGCCCTTGGGATTCCTTCAATATGGTTTATTGGTTGTACCTGCTGTGTTTTTCAGTTTGACCCTACCTTTACATGGCGAAGCATTGTACACCTTTTACATCCTCATCTCGACCTTACTCGCTGTAGCGAACCGCTTTACCCGTTCAGGCGCACAGCAATCACTGTTATTTCTGGCAGAAATAATGTGGGCCAGCTGGTTGATCGCGCTATACGGCCCCTTTATGATTTTCATCTCTCTATCGGTTCTCTATGTTTATATGTATCGGCTCGGTGGATCTGTAAGATGGTTCATTCTAGGGATTCAGCTGATTACAACAAATCTCGCACTGTATTGGCATGTTGCAACTCCAACTACGCTCAGTCTTAGAGCCATGGAAGTTCAAATGAACACCATTAGCTGGCTCTCGGACTCTGTGAAGCTGAGCATTGGCGTAAACTTGCTCTTATGGATGACAGCAGCTCTCTCCTGGCAAGGAGCCAAAGCTGCAAACGGTCGCAAGCAACTGGAGCATGTGTATGACGAGCTACGGCATAAGCATTATGAGCTACAAGAGACGCGTGCACAATTGCTGTCATTTTCCAAACAATTAGAAGATGCGGCTCAGGCAGAAGAGCGTATTCGAATATCCCGTCAGCTTCATGATGATATCGGACATCGGCTAATACGCACCAAAATGATGTCAGAAGCTGCCTTGCTCACGCTACCTTTGAATAACGAACAGGGTACTGAAATGGTCAAGCAGATTCGAGATCAGCTGGCTGCAAGTATGGATGATATGCGTAACACCCTTCATAAACTTCGTCCTGATTTTCATGCATCTGATGCCTACGCTTTGGATCGTCTATTAGAAGAAGTCGGTCGCGATACAGGGATACAGACTCATTACGAGATTATTGGTCAGCCACACACTCTCTATCCAAGTACGCAGATTGTGTTGTACAAAAACGCCAAAGAAGCTGTAACGAATGCCATTAAACATGGAAAGGCCACTTCCATTCGTTTGCAACTGGCTTTTGGGCATCAGGAGATTCGTATGAGCATCAGTAATGATGGCAGCATGCACTCCCTTTTAGATACAAGTGTAACAACAGGCCTTGGGCATGAGGGTATGCGTCAGCGTACACAGTTCATTGGAGGTACCATTGAGGTTCAACCCACCGCCCCATATACCGTTATCACTCGAATCCCCATTACAAACAAAATGAATTTACTGTAAAACGGAAAGGAATATGCTCATGCCAGAACCGAACAATAGCACTCAGAAAACATTGTCCGAGCAACCTTCAATGATTCAAGTCCTCCTTGTCGATGACGATCCCTTCATTCGGGAAAGCCTGAACGTGGTGCTCGGCCTCGATGCGGATATCCACATTACAGATACGGCTTCCAATGGGACGGAGGCACTTGTCTGCCTTGAATCAGGAACACCTGTAGATGTTGTACTCATGGATATACGTATGCCCGAATGTGATGGGGTCGAAGGAACTCTTCTGATCAAAACCCGTTTCCCCGATATCCAGGTACTGATGCTGACAACCTTTGACGACGATGAATATATCATTCAAGCTATACAGAACGGAGCGAGTGGTTATCTACTCAAAAACGTCCCTCCTGACCGGATCGTACAGGGCATCAAAACCGTCTATAACGGGGATATGCTGATCCATCCGGATATTGCACGCAAACTCGCGGGCTTGCTCCGAACACCAGCTTCTCCTCCGGTAGACGAGCCACTTGAAACGCATGGGCTTACACGCATGGAGCTTTCCGTTGCCGAAGCTATATCTGAAGGACTATCCAACAAAGAAATTGCCACTAAACTGTTTCTCAGCGAGGGTACCGTCAAAAACTATGTAACTGAAATCCTGGGTAAGCTGCATTTGCGTGATCGCACCCAGATAGCCATTTTTATTTTGAAAAAATAAAGCAAAAAGGTACTTCCTCACGCCAGCGAAGGCGTCTGGAAGTACCTTTTATTACATTTCGACTGATCCTTTGTCACTCACTACAGGGGCTGGTGGTAAAGCCAGTGGAGCTTCGTCGATACGCTGCTGCTCTTTCCGGCGTGTGAATAATTTGAGCGTAATCACATGCAACAACGTCACCGGACGTGGCTGAACTGCCCATGCTTCATGTTTATCCGGTGCCATAATCACACCAAGCTGGTGGTGCTCGCCTTCGTAAATCGCTCGTTGCATAAACTTGCTCTCTCCCTGATGATTACGCACCTCCAGCTTGCAAAAAGCCGGATTCATCCGCAGTGCCCGGTGTAGCTCTTCGGGAGAATGAACGAGTATACCGTTCACTTTATACAATGTCTCCCCTGCCTCAATTCCGAGCTCTGCTGCAGGACTCTCTGGAATCACACTAAGTACCTTAAGTCCATGCTGAGGGTGAACAAATGCAGGACTAAGTTGCTGCTCTTCCAATGCGCTGTACCACACCAGGAGTTCATGTCCGGTAAAAGCTACCAAGGCTGCAATCACTGTCAATGGTGACCACCATACGGCAAGCAGACTGAATACAAGTAATGCCAAGCTATACAGCATCAAACGTTTAGCTGAAACCTGGAGTTTACGCCCAGGTAGCATACTTTGTGTATTTTCGCTAAATCCCAGCAAGATGGGTAGTGCCATTAGCGTGTAGCCCTGACCTGCATGAAGTAGCGGAGTCCACGCCAGTTCTGTGATACCTCCGGTTGTCGGAACAAGAATTAGTAGTGGAACCGCCCAGAAGAGTTGCATCTGATATCCGCCTACCAACTTCCCGCGTTTACCTTCCATCAGAAACGGTGAGGCCATAGATACACCCTGCATTCGTGCCAGTATAGCTTCGCCAAAATGCAGCAATGCAGCCAGCACGAGCAATGCAGGCATGTCCAATGCACGCACCGTCTCCACAGCTTGTCCAAGCATACCGGAAGGTTGCCAGCTGGAAGCCACATTCAAAGCAAATTGCAGTATTCCCAGCGCCCCTGCTGCATAGGCGAAACATAAATAGCGGATACGAATAAGAGCTAAGACCAATGCTGCAATCCATATGCTAATCAGACTTCCCAGCGTAAGATAAGTGCCCAGGAAAAGAGATATCATGGACACAATTACACCAATGACAATTCCCCCAAGAACCGCTCGAATCGCCTGCGTGATCGAACTCTGCATACGTACATGGAAGAGTTTCCGTTCCTGGAGCAACTGACGATGATAAATTAAAGCAATCAGAATCACTGCCATATAATAAAACGGCTGAATCAACAACTGTAACAATGCTTCCCCTAATACAGTTAACCAAGGCCATACCCATTCCATTGTAGCATTTCACTCCTCTCCTTCAGCCGGTTCAGAAAAAAAGAAGGCTGAAAATCAGCCTTCTTTATGGCTTCGACACAGCGGACGAAATATCCTTTGAGACATTTTCGATCGCGCGTTTCAGCTGTGCATCATATTGAGGATTGGCAATACGTTCAATCAGAGATGCTTCCAGAGACTCTGCCGTTTTCTCATCGATTTGGCCAGTAACCTGAATGCCTTTTTTCTTCTGGAACGCCTTGACGGCTTCTTCGGTCTTTTGGTCGTAGTATCCGTCTACACGATCCGGCTTGAAGTCAAGTCCTCTCAGCATCGTCTGCGCACTCTTCACATCCATGCTATTGCTGTCATATTTCAGTGGCAACTTCTCTTTATTAATCGGCGCAACCGAGAAATAGTCTGGCTGGTTCACTGCAATATCCGGTTTGATGCCTTTTTCATGAATCCAGGTACCGTTTGGTGTCAACCACTTGGCGATCGTAATCTTCAGCAGGCTACCGTCGCCCATCTGTTTATCGTAGCTGGTCTGCACCGTTCCTTTACCAAATGAATTTTCACCTACCAGTGTAGCACCAGCAGATTGTTGCAAAGCTCCTGCCAGGATTTCGGAAGCACTCGCGCTACCTTTGTTCATCAAGACGGTAATAGGATAAGGTTTGGCTGATCCATTCGATTTACTTTGTTCCTTCTTGCCATTTTTATCTTCAACCTGAACGATGACTTTACCTTTCGGTACAAACTGTTCTGCTATATCGATAACGACTTGCAGTACACCGCCCGGGTCATTCCGTACATCGATAATCAGGCCTTTCATATTCTGCTTCTCGAGCTTAGCAAGTTCTTCTTTGAAGCGTTCACCTGTATTCAGAGAGAACTGCGTAATGTTGATGACACCAATACCGCCATCTTCCATATGCGCATAGACGGTTTCCAGATCTATATCATCACGAACAATCGTGAATTCAATTGGCTCTGTTGATCCCGCACGTTTCACCTGTACTTTAGCTTCGCTACCCTTTGGACCTCTAATCTTGTTAACCGCTTTGTTGAGCTCAAGTCCTTGAAGTGATTCGCCGTTAACAGACATAATGATGTCTTTCGCACGGATACCTGCTTTTTCAGCAGGTGAGCCTTTGATTGGGGAAACGACAACGACATTACCGTCTTGCGAGGAAACCTCTGCACCAATACCGGTAAATGAACCTTCGATAGACTCTTCAAACTGGGCAGCTGTTTCCTGTCCCATATAGTTGGAGTAGGGATCACCGAGAGATTCCATCATGCCGTTAATCGCACCATCAATCAGCTTGGTACGGTCGACATCTTTATAATAGTTACTGGAGATCAAATCCATTGCGGTTTCAATCTTCTTTAAATCGTTTTTCTGCTGCGAGCTGCCGGTTACACTTGCCAGCAGTCCTTCGCCGGGTTTTACCTGGCTTGTAATGCCCGGGTAAGTCATTAACACGATGGTTAACAGACTCCCGCCAAGCAGTCCCAAAATAACGAACAGCAGCGCCGATCTTTTTTTCATCATCCGTTTGTCACCGCCTTTAGTATTGAAGCGCATCCGATTCGAACTGCCCCGAATCATTCCCTGAACATGCCAGCTTAGTATATGTCTAGCTTGTACGGATTATGATTTTTCCATTCGAAGTTTAGACTATATAATTTGAACTGAAAAGTTTACACAGCCCACTCCAATGACAGAATAACCTTACAATCGCTGTTATTCCTCTCCGTAAATGAATAGTTCAACTTAATATAAGTTGCATCGCATTAAATCAGACAATCTACAAATAGTTCATCGGATTCACAGCTGTTCCATTATCACGCACTTCAAAGTGCAAGTGAGGCCCAGTTGAGTTCCCTGTATTGCCAGACTCGGCAATCGTATCGCCTTTATTTACCGTATCTCCCTTGCTAACCTTGAATCCACCTTCACGCAAATGGCCGTACAATGACCACAGACCTCCGCCATGATCAATAATAACCGTGTAGCCATAGCCACTATACCATTCAGCCATAATGACAATCCCGCCGGAAGCCGCATGAACGGATGTGCCTACTGGAACGGCAAAATCGACACCTGCATGTAGTTTGCCTACTTCCCCTGTAATCGGGTGAATTCGCGGACCGAACGGTGAAGAAATGCGTCCACCAGACACCGGTCTTGCAAAAATACCGCTACCTGACGAATAAGTTACCTCACCGTTGCTGCTTGAACTTACACGTGTTGGCGCCTTGGCTGCTGCTTTGGCACGTGCCGCAGCTTGGGCCCGAGCTTTGGCTGCAGCTGCGGCCTGTTGCTCACGCAATTTATTTTTCTCCTGTAACAGAGCT
This sequence comes from Paenibacillus cucumis (ex Kampfer et al. 2016), assembly GCF_019748695.1. NCBI lineage: Bacteria > Bacillati > Bacillota > Bacilli > Caryophanales > Paenibacillaceae > Paenibacillus > Paenibacillus cucumis (ex Kampfer et al. 2016). The sequence continues at coordinate 16,965 of NZ_JACLIC010000040.1, forward strand.
GAGCGTTTGCCAGCAATCTGCATCAACACAGCTTCCTGCTCAGCCGTCAACTCTTCGGATTGTTCAATTTTAGCATCATATGAAGCCAGGAGCACCTGCTTTTCTTTCTCTTTATCGTTCAGCTGCGACTTGCGCTGTTTCTTCTGTGAATACAGGCTTTTGGCCTCCGCATATTGTCGGTCCAAATCTGCCTTTTTCTCTACCACAAGTTGCTTGTCCTTTTTATGTTCATCCAAGAGATGCTGATCCTGATCCACAATCGTTTTAAGCGAGTCCGCACGGGTCAGAAAATCGGTAAAGCTGGTGGAAGATAAAAGGACATCAAGGTAGGATACTGCCCCATCCGTATACATCAGGCGTACACGTGACTCTAGCAGTTTTTCTCTTGCGACGATCCGGTCTTCTGCTGCTTGCAGATCTTTTTTCGTTGTACGAAGATCTTCCTCCGTATTTTCAATCTGCAACGATACACTGGCCAGCTCATCACTCACGACATTGATCTGTTCCAAGACAACCTTCAGGTAAGCATTGGTTTTGTTCTTGTAATGTTGCGCTTCCTGTTTATTGGCCGCAGCCTTTTTTTGCTCCTGCTTGGCGGAAGCCGCCTTGCTCTCCAGTTGCTGAATCTGTTGATCAATATCGCTGATGCTATTCTTGGCATATCCGTCAGAAGGTTGAAACGTCATACCGGCCAGTAACATAAAGGCCAGCAGCGAAGCGGTTTTTTTCAAAATGATGATCCCCCATCCTATGAATTCACAAGAAAGCAACCTGCACAGGTGGTGAACAGCATGTTCTTTGCTTTCTTTCATCAAAACAACAGTTGCGTCTTTTCTACATATCGTCAAACAGCGTTCAATAATGAACCTGTTTTTTCATTCTTTTCGACATTTTCTACACTTTGAGCGACTTGCGAATGGACAGTGTACTGCCCAAAATGCCTACGAGCACACCAAGACCAATCAGCAACGTTCCCATCAGTGGCCAGATCTCGCTGAGTGGAATTAGATTCAGCATCTGCATGAAGACATCCTGACCAATCGTTGACATCAATTGACTATATCCGAAGAACAGAACCGCGACCGTAATGACGGAACCGATCAGTCCAATTAACGCCCCTTCAATAAAGAAAGGCCAGCGGATAAAGGTGTTGGTTGCACCCACCAGTTTCATAATGCCAATCTCCCGGCGGCGCGCCAGAATCGTTACGCGAATCGTATTCGAGATCAGGAACATCGACATCAGGCCCAGTCCCCCTACAAAAATAAATCCGATATTACGAACAAGCTTCGTAAATTTGAATAACACATCTACCGTTTCCTTGCCGTAGTTCACTTTCATGATCGGCTTCTCGGCATGTTTCTCGTTCAATGCTTCAATCTTCTGCGCGACAAAATTGACCGTTTCCGGTTCAATTACCTTAACTTCAATCGTATCTGGCAATGGATTGTTATCTACATCGAAACCACCGAGAACATTATCCGCATTTTCGCCTAGACGATCACGAAATTCTTTTAATCCTTCATCCTTCGGAACAATTCGAATCTCGCTGACTTCAGGCATGGCACTGATCTCCTGACCAATGACATTGCGCAGGTTCTCGTCCACATTCAGCTCCAGAAACGTACTGATCTCTACCTGGCTGTCTACCTGATTGGCCATAGAATTCACGTTAAGCACAAGCAACATAAACACGCCAAGAATAAACAGAGAGACGATAATCGACATGACGGAGGCCACTGACATCCAGCCATTGCGGAATACGTTCTTGAAGCCCTCCCGCAGATGTCGCAAGAGAGTACTAAAATTCATAACCGTATTCCCCTCTCATCTGATCCCGTACAATCTGTCCGCTTTCAATGGCGATAACCCGTTTACGCATCGTATTTACAATATCTCTGTTGTGCGTAGCCATCACAATCGTTGTGCCCCGAAAATTAATTTCGTCCAGCAATTGCATAATGCCCCATGACGTCTCAGGGTCCAAGTTCCCTGTAGGCTCGTCCGCAATAATAACAGATGGATTGTTCACAATCGCACGTGCGATTGCAATCCGTTGCTGTTCCCCGCCTGATAGCTGTGAAGGTTCGCGATTAGCCTTGCTGCGCAGTCCTACCAGATCGAGCACTTCCATAACCCTTTTCTTGATGTGACGCTTCGGCGCTTCAATAACTTCCATCGCAAAAGCCACGTTCTCATATGCTGTCATCTTCGGTAGCAGGCGGAAATCCTGAAATACAACACCGATATTACGACGTACATAAGGGATTTTTCGTGGTTTCAACTTGCCAATATTAAATCCGTTAATGGATATTTGCCCTTTGGTTGGCACTTCTTCTCTGTACATTAATTTCATGAATGTCGATTTGCCTGCACCGGATGGACCAACGATATAGACAAATTCATTGCGGTCGATCTTCACCGACACCCCTTGTAATGCGTGGGTACCATTGGCGTAGGTCTTCCACACGTCCTGCATTTCTATCACATCATCACTTCCTGCTCACATAGTTAGCCATTATGATTTCGACACAATCCCGGCATTTCCTTTAAAAAGGCCTGAAATTCATCAGGAAAAATCCATCCTGTCCCTCTTTTGCTGGTGAAGCATGGATTCATATGAAGTTTATTGTAACAAATTTGTTACCTATTGAGTACCCGAAAGTTTTCCACCCTTGGATCATATAGATAGAGAGTGTTACGAATTCCGGAACAACAGAAGCCAAAAGGAGCGTTTGGTTATGAAAAAAATACATGTAACGGTCATCGCCCTGTTCTCCCTGCTCTTGATCGGCTCCGCGTCCTATGGATTGCTCTATATGTACGTAAACCAGCCTACTTTGCCAAAAGGGGTACAGATTAGCGGCTGGGCCATCGATGGCAAACATCGCAAAGAGGTACTGGCAGAACTGCACACTCGCATTCAACAATTACAGGACTGGCCTGTCACACTGGAAGTGGCTGAACCAAACCCGATAACGATGTCACATACTGCCGCCGAACTAGGAGTGAGTTACAGTGCAGACAGCTTCAAGGCCGCAGTACAACAGCTGGATGAGGGGAACCTGTGGGAACGCGCGTATGCACGGTATCAATTTCCCCAGACCTTCTCTTTGGATATGAACTACAATGAACAAACCTTTCAACAATTGCTTAGCCCTGCCTGGGAAAAAGAAACCTTCGGTACGCCGACCGAAGCCGTCCGCCGCATCACCGCAAATGATCAAGTGCAGTACATTCCGGAGAAAAGCGTGCGCCGGATTGATTGGAAAACACTTAGCACCCTCATGCAGACCAGGTTGCACAGGGAGCTGAGCGATGTGATGGATGGAGTAAAACCAGAACCCATCCGCATTCTTTTACCTCTATACACCTTGAAACCAGAGGTAACGATCGATTCACTAAAGCAGGAAGGCATCGAGCGAAAAATCATTCAATTTTCCACAGGGCTGGGAAACAGCAGCCAAGGTCGGATACATAACGTCAGCGCGGCGGCTCAGGCCATCAACGGGATGATTTTGCCGCCTGAAGGTGTGTTCGACTATGAAAAGGTGATTCGCAAAGCGGAGAAGGAATATGGTTTTCGGGAAGCACCAGTCATCGTGAATGGCAGGCTGATGCCCGGAATTGGCGGAGGAATCTGTCAGGTATCCAGCACCGTATATAATGCCGCTCTGCTAACGGGCCTGGATATTGTGGAACGGCGTAATCACTCGTTGCCCGTTAAATATATACCGAAAGGGTTAGATGCCACCTTTGCCTCGGGCGCCATTAACTTTCGTTTTCGAAACAGCACCGAGAAATCCCTGTTGATCCATGCCAAGGTGCAAGGCGGGCGCATGGTGGTGAAGTTTTTCGGCACATTCCCCGAGAACGTCAGTTATGCGCTGGAGTCTCGTACGATTGAAACGCTCAGTGCACCTGTAAAGTATGTATCCAGTAACGTGCTACCTGACGGTGCCCAGCAAGTGCTTCAGAATGGACAGCCCGGGTACATCGTTGAGACGGTACGCACGAAGCGAGTTGATGGCAAAGTCGTTGAAACCAAAACAATCTCACGCGATACCTACAAAGCACAGAGCCGTCTGATTGCCCGCTCAGGTCATATTAGCATGCCTGATCCACAGCAACCTTCCGTGGTGGAGGATGGCATTCGTGAGGGGAATCAGCCTTAAATTCAGGTGGAAATATAAGTTAAACGGGGAAGCTTTACACTGGACACTTCGCTGACAGAATAACCTTCCGATCGCTGTTATCCCCGGATTTTTTGGATTCCCTTTTCCAAAGGGGAAAATCCAGGGATAAAGGCGAGCGCTTCGCTTCTTCAGGTTTTTTCTGTCCTCTCCGTTATTGTGTAAATGAAAGTTCAACTTATTTTAGTTTAAAGTAAATGTAAGCCTTAAAAACAACTAACGAATGATCCTTAAAAAGTAAAAATGCACCTGTCTCATACCCTTGTACGGGATATGAGACAGGTGCACTAGATTTACGGATTTGTAAAATCCGTTTATTGCATAACCTTTTGTTTCCTTAGCTTAAAGCTTGCAAAACGTTATAACTCAAGCTCACCGGATCTATGCTTCAAATACACGGTCGATGATGGCTTAACTTCGTTCTCATCTGCTTTAGTGCCCACCTGTATACTCGTGTTGCTCTTCTCCAACAACCATTTTCTCTTTCCCCATGAAGAAGGACGCGATAAGTGCAAGAGCTGCCGGAATAACCGCCCAGGCAAACAGCTGTACAATGGAAGAGGATAACGCATGTGTGATGGACTCCAGCACCTGTGAGGGAATCCCTTGACGCAGCTCTGGTGATAACAGTGCATGCGGATCTGTCAGATCCATCCCGGCAGGCAGACCACCTGCAGGCGCCCCAGTCGTTGCACCAGCTTCTCCAGCGGCACCAGCCATGTTGTCTGTCATTTTGCGCGTAAACACTTGACTCTGTACAATGCCAAAGATCGTGATGCCCATCGTCATGCCCAGGGAACGCAGAAAGTTCAGCGTTGAACTGGCGGCACCGCGTCTTTGCGGTTCGAAGGCGTTCATAGCTGCATTGCTAAGTACGGAGAAGGATGCACCGACACCAAGGCCAATCATGACCATGTATACCCGAATTGTCCATAGGGATGAACCTTCATCCAATGTCGTGAGCAACCCCAGACCCACTACAAGCAATGCCAGCGTTGGAATCATAATATTGCGGTATTTCGTTTTGGTCATGAGCACACCGCCCATAGAAGCCGTCACGACGGAACCCAGCATCATAGGCAGAAGGACAAGACCCGAGTTGGTCGCTTTGCCACCGAGTACGCCCTGGATGAAAATCGGGATATAGACGGATGCCGTGATGAACGCAGCACCACTGAACATGGCAATAACATTGCTTGACCAGTACACCCGCTTGCGGAACATACCGAATGAAATAATCGGCTCTTTGGCCTTCGTTTCTGCATACAAGAAGATCAATGCCAGCACGATAAATCCGGCAAACAGCCCCAAGATCTGTGCAGAGTCCCAAGCAAACGTCTTGCCACCCAGCTCCAGCGCAAAGATCAGGCAAACCACGGCACCAATCAGGGTAACAGCACCCAGCCAGTCAATCTGCTGTGACTGATGCTGGTGAGATTCCTTATAGAAAAATGCGATAAACAGAAATGCAATCAAACCGAGCGGCAGATTGATGTAAAACACCCATTCCCATGTGGCATACTCTGTAATGTACGCACCTAGCAGCGGCCCGAATACACTCGAAAGACCGAACACTGCCCCAAACAGACCACCCAGCTTCCCCCGCGATTCAGGCGCAACGACGTCGAACATAATCGTGAACGCAATCGGCACCAGTGCTCCTGCACCAATTCCTTGAATTGCTCTGTACATCGTCAGTTCCACGATGGATGTCGCAGTTCCACACAAAGCGGAGCCAAGCATAAATACGATGATCCCGAAGACAAAAAACTTTTTACGTCCATACATATCCGACAGTTTACCGAAAATCGGCATACCTGCCATCTCAGCCACCATGTAGGCAGAAGTTACCCAGACGAACTTGTCGAGCCCGCCGAGCTTGCCCACGATATCCCCCATGGCCGTAGCCACAATGGTATTATCCATAGAGGCCATTAAGATGCTGAGCAGCAAACCTGCCAGCACAAATCCAATTTTATTGTTACGCGCAGCCATTGTTGTTAATCTCTCCATTCCCGTTCTATTCATATGACTGCATTAGTATATCCGAAAAGAAGTAACAAGCAATCAGTCCAAGGACCGATTGCTTTATGGCAAAACCTTCTACCTTGGGGGATAACCATAAGTTCTACTTTTATAAGATTATACGAGCCGTCTCTTGCATCTTGCCTCTTGGCTAAATTCGCTCGCTGTTGCCAACCTTCGCTTCCGGATCAACGGATAGTTCGCCAGAGTACTCCACAAACCGGATATTACAGCCGCGCCCAATATGGACTCGACTCCCTCGAACCGTATCCGCTTCGGTATCTTCCAGTACAATCTCATCGCCCTCGATCAGTTGAGCCCTGAAGGATGGCGCACCGCCCAAACCGAGTGCTTTCCATAATCCGCTGCGTTCCTTGCGCCGAATGTCGATACGCTCACCGCCTACTTCTCTTGCTGAAGAGGACGTGTATAAACGAATCTCCACACTGTCCGCATTAAGTAGTCCGCCCACTTTAATATTGCCCTGAACGTTGATCACTTCACCCTGCACATCTCCATCAATCGTTGCCATACCACCGATATCAATACGCTCACTGTCCACTCTACCGCGCACATTACACTTTCCGTTCACAGTAAACTCAGGCGTAGATAAGTCTCCATTAATCGTGGTCATGCCATCCACACGTACCCGATTGCTGACCAGTGGACCATTAATGGTACACATTCCATTAACCATCGTACTCTCGGCACGCGCCGCACCATGAACTCCCAATGTTCCATTAACATCTAGAGATTGGGTCCGCAGTTCTCCCTCCACTTTGGCCATTCCGTTGATCGTTGTGCTCTCGGAGACGAGGGAACCGTAGATTTTCAGCGTCCCGTTAACGCTTAGGGAGGAACAATCCAGATCACCATCCAGTTTAGCCATACCGTCAATATTTACTCGGTGATAAGAACCGCCTGTTGTTTTGCGAGAGCCTGTGACATTCAAATCATTTCTTAAGTGACGTTCTTCCATTCGTAAAATCCCCCTCAGCCCAATTTAAGTTTTAATTCTTCCATGAACGTTGCAAGCGGAATGCGAAGTACCACTTTTACCCCTTGATCAAAATAAAGTTCAGCTCCCGAGTTCACTACCATAAAAGCAGGTACGCCCATCTTGCGAATAAGAAGCAATTCACTAGCACGGTCACGGAACCGGTAATAGTGTTCAGACATTACATCAATCAGGAGTAACCCCTCCTGTTGAGTGATATCCCCGTTTAGAAGCAGCTTTTCAAGCACATAAAGCATCATAATCTGTTCGAGACCATATAATGACTGCTGGCGCCCCGCCTCGTTTAATAGATCAAGTGAAGATAACGAAACAATGTTTCGATCCAGCAGTTGTTGGTTTGACATCTCCACCTCACCAAGTGTTGGCGAGAACACATCTGCCAGCTCATCCAGTGACAACCCGTCTTTCATATGAACAATCTTGTCGATCCGCTGTAAAATTTGCTGTTTAGGAAAAAATGTTTCCTGCCCAGTAAAAGAAGACTTTCGAATAAACCACTCCTCAGGAATCAGGTTTTTTCGTTTCCAACGATATAATTGACCGTATGAAATGCCTGTCAGGTCAAGTAGCTCTTTTTTGGAGATCAAATCATCCGTCAATTTCAGGACCCCCTTTTCATTAAAGTCAGTGTAACAAAACATTGTTACGCTGTAAAGATACGAGGTCATATGTGATGAAATAATCTATTCTTTGTTTATTTATTTCTTTGTTTTGTCCAGAAAATGGATTATACAAAGATTATTTACGCAGATATCGAATACGTTTTATATCCTGTCATTGCGTTTACTTTATTTTGAGTATAACCTTGAATAGTAGCTGATATTATTCAGCTTTCGTACCTTTTCCATTGCATAGAAACATCCTTTTAAACTTCCATCTATGAAAGGGGTTACTTTTTGGTATGGCACTCATTAAATGTGATTTCTACTCGGATGCCCTCGGATTAAGTACAAGCATGCATGTGATTCTGCCACAGCAGACCCACAATCAGATCGGAATGGAAAACGTCACGGGTTCTGGTCTGCACCCAACCCTGTATTTGCTTCACGGGATGTCCGATGACGATTCCATCTGGCTACGCCGCACATCGATTGAACGTTATGTCGCTTCACTCGGAATTGCGGTCGTTATGCCTCAGGTTCATCGCAGCTTCTACACGGACATGGCAGAGGGAGGACAATACTGGACATTCATTAGTGAGGAATTGCCTAAACTCGCGCGCTCCTTCTTCCCGCTGTCACCGAAACGCGAAGATAATTTCGTTGCTGGCCTATCCATGGGCGGATACGGTGCCTTCAAGCTGGCTCTGCGAAAACCGGATCAGTACGCTGCGGCGGCAAGTCTTTCGGGTGCTCTTGACATGGCCGCTCATTTGAGCAACGACGCCCCATCCGCTTTACGGCAGGCCGAACTGTTACGTATCTTCGGGCCTCAATTTGCAGGCTCAGAGAACGATTTAATCCATTTGCTCCAGGAGAGTAAACATAACCCGGCTCCACGGCCACTCCTCTATCAATGCTGTGGTACAGAGGATTTTCTGTATGAAGATAATCAGACATTCCGTAAAGCCTGCGCCGAGACAGACTTCAAGTTAACTTATGAGGAAGAACCCGGGGAACATGAATGGGGTTACTGGGACATGAAAATTCAGAATGTGTTGAAGTGGTTACCACTGTCTAAAAGAGACTGAGGCACATAAGAGAGGCCTCCCTCTCCTGTATTAATTGCCAACTAAAAAAGCAGGCTTAAAGTGGACTGTGCCTCCTCGGTTACTATAACTAACCTGGGGGTACAGTTTATCTCAGCCTGCTTGTAATCATATTAGGTCACTCTCTCAATACGCCGCTTTTCCTCCTTCTGGTAGCAACGCTTTGATCCGAAAGGCCATCCGAAGACGCAATGTCTCCTCCGGGTCTTTCAGGCTACGACCAATAATCTCTTCGCATTTTTCCAGTCGATAAATTACAGTATTCCGGTGAATATAAAGCCGCTTTGCCGTCTCGGCAAGATGACAATGCGTTTCCAGATATACAGACAATGTATGAAGCAACATATGGTGATCCTTAAGTGTTTCATCTTCGAATCCTTGCATCGTATCCACATAAAATTTTCTCAGATGATCATGGGGGATCAAACGCAAAATTTCAGATACTTCCTTCGGCTGATACATTTCGATAAAGCGCATTTTTCCCGATATACTCCCGAAATAGAGAGCTTCATTCGCCTCTTTAAAAGATAAAGGAATCTGGCTAAGTGGCTGGGCATAACTGCTAAGACCAAATGACAGCTCCGATTCGTAATACATGGCAATTTTACGTTGCAGACGTTCCAGTAACTCGATAAAGGAAGGTTTGACCATCTCCCACTCTTCAACCAGCGGCATGAGTAGCACATAGGATCGGTCATGGGTGAACAAATATATGGGATGGCGGAAGTGCGCTAACTCCCCTTGAAGATGTTCAGCAATCTGATCCTGTTCTGCCTTATATTGCATGAATGACGTCGCTCGATCCTTGCTATTCAGCTTGCCGACCACACAAAGGTATCGTTGATCACTGGACAGTCCGAACTCCCTTGCCCGGTTTGCAATCTCCTCGTTGCTCGAGAAGACCCCTCCAATAAAGTTAGTAAAAAACTCATTCTGGATCCGGCGCCGATTCTGCTTCAATGCATTATCCTTCATTAATTCAAACGCAATCACATTCGTTGCCTGTTCAATGGTCAGAATGCTTGAACGTTCAGCAGGTGATATGAAACCGGTAATACACAGGAAATGCACTTGTCTATGGGTGTATACGGGAAATAATGTTAACGTTTCACGTTCCTCACCTAACAAGGAAAATGCGGAGAACACGGAAGGCGCAACATGAATTTGACCGCCGCCAGATAATAACATCTCCAGTTGCGCAGCCGTTTTAGCAGGAACTCGGCCGAAGATTGGCTGCAGATACGGCCCGAGCAAATATACAGGAAATCGCAGCAAAGCAGATAATTGATCAAGCAGCTTAGGTATACCTTGACCGCTCATAATTTGTTGGGTGAACTGGCGATGGGTCTGTATGGCATTATGCAATTCCGTTGTTCGCACATCGAGGATATGGCTCAGTGATTTGTTGACAATATCACCTAGCGAAGGATCAACAGGCAGTTCCACCAGAGGCATATCCAACTCGTTTGCCAGCTGAACTGCGGATTCAGGAATGTTGCCGAGAAATCTTTTGCTTTTGATACCCAGTCCTGCACATTCCTGTTGCCCCATCTCACGAATCAGTTCAAGCAAAGCCGGCAGGTCATCCTTGAAGTGAAAAGCCGTCGTAATCAGTAACTCATTTCTTTTCAAGTACGGAATAATATCAGGAGCATCCATCATATTGACGGTATGAACCTCCCGATTCAAACCACCGCTTCCCCCTACCACGATTGTGCCGTTGAATACACCCAGCTTCAGCAGGTCACTCATTTTCATCCTTCTCCACCCCTATGGTTAACATGCACAACGAATTCAGCTATTCTTCTACATTTTCGTGAATGCTTTTTAATTTTTTTTATTTTACGATGAATTAAACGCAATGCCAAGTTAATTAATCTAACATCGGTCGGAAAGCTAGCGTTGCCGGAATGGGGGATACTGCACTTGATGATTGAACAACCAAAACCATCTGCCTTGTCTAAGCAGATCGAAGAGATGGTCGAATGGCTGGCTTCGTACGGAAAAGACAACAGCGGCGGTGTAACCCGTTTGCTCTATGACCCGGCTTGGAGCGCAGCTCAGAAGGCGATTCAAGCTAAAATAGAACAACTTGGTTTATCCGCACGCTATGACGATGTCGGCAATTTGTTTGGTCGGCTCTCTGGACGCGATCCTGAAGCAAACGTAGTGTTAACCGGGTCTCATGTCGACACCGTGATCGGCGGTGGCAAATATGACGGAGCCTATGGGATCATTGCAGCACTCATTGCTGTGGAACATTTGCTCACACATTATGGTCAGCCACTCAGACCTATTGAAGTGGTATCGTTGTGTGAAGAAGAAGGCAGTCGTTTCCCAATGACTTATTGGGGCTCAGGCAACATAACGGGAGTAAAAGAACGCGAGGCCATCCACCACATCAACGATGTAAACGGAATCCCCTTCGAACAGGCCATGCACGAGGCAGGATTCGGACTCGGACTTCATGCGCAGCCAACACGCAAAGACCTGGAATGTTTTATTGAACTGCACATCGAACAAGGCCAGGTGCTTGAACGCGAAGAGAAATCAATCGGCATCGTCAGTCACATCGTGGGGCAACGCCGTTATAACATTACGGTATACGGTGAGAGCAACCATGCCGGGACAACACCTATGCAGTGGCGTCGTGATGCGATGTTTACTTCAGCCGAGTTGATCCGAATATTGATGCATCGGGCCAAAGCCCATGAGTCTGGACTTGTCGCCACCGTCGGACGCATGGAAGTTAAACCGAATGTAGGTAATGTCATTGCACGCGAGGTCACCTTTAGCCTGGATGTTCGTCACAGTGATGCCAAGATCATTGAGCAATTTTGTGAGGCATGCTTCAGTGACTTCAAGACCATCGCCTCTGAACATGGAACAACGGTCGCTTGCCATAAGTGGATGGATGAACCTCCCGTTGCGATGGATTGCACGTTAAACCAAACGGCTGAGGACATTTTAAAAAGCGAAGGTATTTCATACAAAAGAATGACAAGTGGCGCAGGACATGACTCACAGATTTTCGGCACGTATTGTGCAACAGGATTATTATTCGTTCCAAGCCAGGGCGGCATTAGCCACTCCCCTGCTGAATTCACCCATACGGAAGATTTGCAGCGCGGAGTTCGCCTGTTAATCGACCTGTTATATAAGCTGGCATATTGAATGAACAACTAGAACCAGGAGGCGATGACGAGATGACACAGTACCGGGAAATTCATGTACCTTTGAGAACCATTATGACCCCAGGACCAGTCGAGGTTGACCCGAGAGTTTTAAGAGCCATGGCAACACCCATTCTGGGCCAATTCGATCCGGAATTCACCCGAATGATGAACGAAACGATGGACATGTTGCGGCAGACATTCCAAACGACGAACCAGTGGGCCTTTCCGGTTGATGGCACTTCACGTTCCGGTCTGGAAGCCGTGCTGTGCAGCCTGATCGAGCCAGGGGACAAAGTGCTTGTTCCTATCTTCGGACGCTTCGGACATCTGCTGACTGAAATTGCCGAACGTCACGGCGCAGAACTCCATCTCATGGAATGCCCATGGGGAGAAGTATTCGACCAACAAGCAGTAATCGATGAGATAAAACGAGTTCAGCCGAAAATTTTAGCCATCGTACATGGCGAGACTTCAACAGGTTGCATGCAGCCACTGGACCAGATCGGTCCAGCTTGCCGAGAACTTGGTGTATTAACGGTCGTTGATGCTGTTGCTTCCATTGGCGGCGCCCCCGTCAAAGTAGATGAATGGCAACTCGATGCCGTGATTGGCGGCACCCAAAAGTGCATATCCGTCCCTTCTGGCATGGCTCCTGTAACTTACAACGAGCGGGTTGAACGCATTCTGGCAAGTCGGAAAAAGGTAGAACGTGGTGTTGCACTTGAGAGTGATCGCCGGGATGTCGCACATCCAATCCGCAGTAATTACTTTGATCTGAGCCAGTTGCAAGATTACTGGGGGCCACGACGGCTGAATCATCATACAGAGGCAACATCCATGCTGTACGCACTGCGCGAAGGATTGCGTATTCTGCTGGAAGAAGGGCTTGAAACACGATTCGAGCGTCATCGATTACATGAAAAAGCACTGATGGCAGGTATACGAGGCATGGGTCTGGAGCTTTTCAACGATAAAGCATGGAAGCTTCCAGTCGTCACCTGTGTAAAAATTCCTGCAGGTATTGATGGCGAGTCTGTACGAACTACACTTCTGACCCAGTTCGGCATTGAGATCGCTAGCTCATTCGGACCGTTGCATGGGCAGATCTGGAGAATCGGCACCATGGGTTACAGTTGTCGGAAAGAAAACGTACTATTCGTCCTATCCGCTCTGGAAGCTGTGTTAATCCGGCATAAAGCTCCGATTGTGATCGGACGCGGGGTGCAAGAGGCCCTTGACGTTTACGAGCAAGCAGAATAAAGCGCCGAGGGATTTAAACATCGCATAGGAGCACTGTTATTGGTCAATTAGAATCAAGGCTATTTATTAATATTGAAAGGATTCCGGGAACTGCCGGAATCCTTTTGTACAATTCAGACTTCGTTAAAATACATCAACTGCATCATGGATTGCCTGAATGCACAAGAAACATTTTCAACGAAGATCCACACGGAAGGTGACACATGCTTAAAATCAACTGGCTCCGCTCAGGTCTGGGCGGGCTGCAATGGCTGTTTTTCTTATTTACCAATACAGTAGTTATACCTATTACAGTTGGGGCGGCATTTGCATTGCCACAGGAACGAATTCAATTTCTGATCCAGTGTTCATTCATCCTCACCGGAATCGCATGTGCTGTACAAGCATGGCTTGGACATCAAAGATCCGTCATGGAAGGACAGTCGGGGTTATGGTGGGGTGTCATCCTGAGCCTTAGCGCATCCGCCCCCTCCCTTGGTATATCCTTGACGGAACTCGGGGGTAGTCTCGCCGTCGGCATTCTGATCTCGGGTGTGATCACAATCCTGATTGGCTTATGCGGTCTGGCTACGCCTTTATCGAAATTATTTACGCCAGGAGTCATGGCTGTATTTATGTTCTTACTTGGTTGCCGACTGAATATCATTTTTCTCGAAGGTATGCTTGGTATCTCATCAGGTTCTTCCGACAAGGCGAACGTCATCCAACCTGCCATCTTCCTACTAGCCGCAGCAGTGGCTGTTTTGGTTGCTGTCTTATCCATAAAAGCACGGCCAGCCATAGCGCAGTATGCTTTGCTGATTGGTATTTTGGGCGGCTGGGCATTACATGTATTTATCTTCGGCAGCTCTGGGGGAACATCCAATTCAGGAACACTCGATGCAGTCTGGTTCCCGCTTGGGGAACCTGCGGGTGGATTGAACACTGGCGTAATCGCGATCGCCGTGATTGCCGGTTTAATCAACACTTCAAACACATTTGGTGCCCTGAAAGGTACGGACGCTATCTATGAGCACGAAGCGGCCAGCAGCCAGTATAAACGTTCTTTTACAATCAGTGGCATCCTTGCAGTGATATCAGGTGTGCTCGGACTCGTTCCATACGCTCCATATGTTAGTTCTGTAGGCTTTCTCCAACAAACCCGTATGCGAGAAAGACTTCCGTTTGTTATTGGGGGTCTAATGTTTGCAGCTATCGGCCTGATTCCAGCCGTCACCGGTTTACTGACACAACTTCCGCTCAGTATCGGAAGCGCTATACTATTCGTGACATACCTTCGCCTGTTAGGTTCTTCACTCCAGTATTTCGGACAGCTTCATATGGATGCGGCAAACCTCTACCGGACGGCTGCGCCATTATTCATAGGTATTATCGTTATGGGATTACCGTCGGAAATTTTTACAACATTACCCCCACTGCTACGTCCACTGCTCGGAAACGGGCTTTTGGTAGGTATTTTACTGGCTTTGTTATTGAACCAAGTCCACTCCCGCTCCTCCCTGAGTGCACTAAGCCCTAGTATAAGAACGAAAGGGGAATAACTAATGAAACATTCAAATCAGGAACAGACAGAAACATCTGCAATGAAAACGGGTCCAAAAAAAACAACCGATGCGCTCCAGCCTAATCACTGGGGGGCATACGTTAATGCAGACATCAGACTTCCAGCTAATCAAGCTGGCTCACTAAGTGGACTAACCTTTGCAGTCAAAGATGTTTTCAATATTCAGGGAGAAATAAGCGGAGCAGGCAATCCGGATTGGCTTCGCACACATGATCCTGCAACCTCTACTGCCCCTGCATTGCTTACCCTGCTGGAGAATGGCGCAATTCTCGAAGGCACAACACAGACGGACGAACTGATGTACAGTCTGAATGGGGAAAATGCTCACTACGGCACACCAACCAATCCCCTCGCTTCGGATCGGATTCCAGGCGGTTCCTCGAGTGGGTCTGCCGTTGCGGCAGCGGCGGGACTGGCCGATTTCGCCATCGGAACGGATACGGGCGGGTCCGTACGCATCCCCTCTTCGTATTGCGGACTGTACGGCTTCCGCCCAACGCATGGTGCCGTGTCGGCAGAGGGGGTCATCCCTCTTGCACATAGCTTTGATACTGTCGGCTGGATGAGTAAGGATATCACTATTGTACGTAACGTAGGCAACGTGCTACTGAAAGAAAAGCTTCTTTTGAAGGAAAATGGATCAGAAATTACAACTGAATTAGATACGAAGCCGTTCACTCAGTTCTTCATAGCGACAGAAGCATGGGAGCTGCCAGAAGCTGAAGATTGTTCGCTTTTGCTCTCAACATTACATGGAATTGAGGGTTGGCAGCTGGAAGGCTATCAATGCATTAATCTAACCGAACCCGGCGAGAGCTTGGCAGACTGGTCAGCGACGTTCCGTGTTCTTCAAGGTCTGGAAATTGCGCACGAACACAACGACTGGCTTACAAAAGAACGCCCGACATTTGGCCCAGGAATCGCAGAACGTTTTGAATGGGCTTGCTCTCTCGAAAAGTCTGCTAGCGAGGCCGAAGTGAAGTTGCGCGCTCGCGTACGGCGTAACCTCGTTGACTTGTTAGGAGAAGAAGGTCTGCTGGCTATTCCAACCGCACCGGGCCCGGCTCCCCTTCTGGGATTGAAAGGTCCTGAAGCAGAAGCCTACCGCGCCAAAACGATGCAACTCTCCTGTATTGCAGGGCTTTCGGGGCTACCCCAGGTTACGGTTCCCGTTCTCCGTCCCGATGGACTGCCCATAGGGTTATCTTTTATCGGTGGTACGAAGACAGATCTTAAGTTATTACATTGGACGGCAAAACAGTTTGCGGAAAAGGTGTGCCGATGAGACTTGTAACGATTGAAGATGAGGGGCGAGAACAAGTTGCTTTTTGGACGGATCGAGGCATTACTCCACTGGCTTGGCTGAACGAGCAATTCGGCACGAGCTGGGATACAGATCCGTTTACTTTGCTGCAAAATAATCAATTCAACGCACTACGTAACTGGTACCGCAATGAACACAAGCAGCTTGCCTCACTGTCTTCTCTGCCAGTCAATGACGCGCCCTATCGTGCGCTGTATCGACGTCCAGGGAAAATCATCGGTGTCGGCATGAACTATTGGGACAAAGCCATCGAACTATCTGGACATCCACCCGAGGATGAACCCGTTATTTTTCTCAAACCTGATTCATCCCTGATTGGCTCCGGGGAAACGATTCGTTTACCGTTTGGAGCGGGACAGATCACTGCTGAGGCAGAACTCGCGATTGTCATCGGACAAACATGCAAAGGCATTGGTGAAGAGCAGGCAATGGACGTTATAGCAGGTTACACGACCTCACTTGATATGACTGCCAAGGATATTCATGCCCGCAACCCCCGGTTTATGCAGCGTGCCAAAAGTTTTGACACGTTCCTAAGCCTTGGCTCTTCTCTCTCAACGCCTGAAGAATACGAAAATCTGAACGAACTTGAGATTCAAACGGTGCACAATGGTCATGTTGCCCACAGCAATACCGTTAATCATATGATCTTTTCTCCTGCGTACCTGATTTCTTTTCTGTCGAACGTGATGACACTTCATCCGGGAGATGTCATCTTAACAGGCACCCCGGGATCAGTCACCATTCAACCAGGCGATGTGGTTAGCTGTCAGATTGATGGGCTTCGGAAACTAGATAATAGGGTAGAGAGCGAAACCCGAACATTGTAAGATGTTTTGAACACAAAAATGCGTTTTTTACACCATTTTATCCTAACTTCACATACCACGTCATATTTTTTCATACAAATTCAACAGAAATTACGAGAACAATCTACGTTTTTGTCAATGAATTGTACAAACAAGATGATAAAATAAGAGATACAAAGAACAAGTAAGGATACATAACATTATTAAGTTATTTTATCTTACATGTTTTATATCATCTGTGGTGTGCAGACAGGAATGGATGGAACGACTCGTTAATTCAGAGATCAACCAGCCTTGCGGCACCCCATATCAAAGAGGAGTGGGGCAGATATGTCAACGAATTTGGCAGGACAAGTACTGAAACAGACGCAGCTACATGAAGAAATCAGCATCGACGACTCCTTAAAACCGAAACAGGAGAGCGAGAGAACAATCGGATCAGTACCCTACATGTTCATGTGGATCGGGGATGGCGTGAACCTCGGTAACATGACCCTCGGAGCGAGCCTCATTGTTGCTGGTGTCGCCACGCTCAATGTGTTTCAGACATTTGTAGCTGCGATGATTGCCATTGGTATCATTTCCGTGATCTTTGCGATCAATGACCGGTTTGGTTATCGAACAGGCATCCCTTATGTCGTTCAACTGCGAATGTCCTTTGGCATCAAAGGATCGATTATCTCCTCCTTTTTACGTGGTGTGCCCGCCATCGTGTGGTACGGCTTCCAGAGCTGGGTCGGAGCAACGGCTTTGAATGAAATTGTCAAAGTATTAAGCGGTGGCAGCTTAGACAGTATTCCTGTTTGTTTTATCTTGCTACAGGCCGTTCAGATTGTCCTGTCACTTTATGGCTTTCACGCAATCAAGTGGGTTGAAACTCTCGCTTCCGTCGTTATCATGCTTGCACTCGTCTATGTATTCACCTTATTACTTAACTCCCACAGCACAGCTATTACCGAAAATTGGGTGAATGCCAAAGGGACATGGGGACTCCCATTCTTTGCTTTCATCATGGTATTCCTCGGCAACTACGCAGCCATCTTCCTAAGTGCAGGTGATTATTCTCGTGAGCTGAAGAGCGGCATGAGTGACAAAAAGCGTAGTATGCTCTACTTCTTCCCGATCGTTATCGCTTATGGATTCGTTCTGACCATTGGTGCAATGATGGCAGCAGCAACAGGCATTTCCAATCCAGTCAAAGCATTTGCTGTTATTGTGGACAACCCATACATCACCGTATTCGTCTCAGCCTTCATCGTTATTGGTGCAGTTGCCGTTAATATGGTCGCTAACATCGTACCACCCGCTTACGTCATCTCGCTTGTTACCAAGCTTAAATACAAAGCATCTGTTGTCATCACCGGCTTGCTCGCCCTCTGTTCGTTCCCATGGGTACTCGTACAGGATTCCTCGGCTCAAGGTTTGAATACATTTATTCTGATCTATTCCGCATTCCTGGGCCCCATTGTAGCGATCATGCTAGTCGAATATTACATCTTGCGAAAACAAAAGGTCGATACAGCAGAGTTATATCTGGATAACGGCTCCTTCAAAGGGTATAACCCAAGCGCCTTGTTAGCTATGCTCATCGGAGCTGGAGCAGCCTTCCTGCTCGTTGACATCGGCTGGATTATCGGCTTCATTACCGCAGGTCTATCCTATCTGCTACTCAGCAAGTTCGCCTTTAAGGGTTCCTCATTCAAGAAAGGTACCATCTACGAATAAATGAGCCTGACTTAACTGCCAGAGCCAACCCATTTAAACATCAATAAAAAGAGAGAGGGATGAATATGGAACATTATGATCTGATCATACGTGGCGGAAGCGTGGTGTTGCCAGACGGTGTCGCACAAGTCGATATCGGCGTGAAAGATGGCAAGATTGCGGCGATTACCGCCACACTTGAGGGCGAAGTTACACATGAGTGGAATGCCACTGGACAGCATGTACTTCCAGGCATGATTGATGTACACGTGCATTTCAGTGAACCAGGAAGGGAGCACTGGGAAGGATTCACTACCGGATCAGCGATGATGGCCGCAGGTGGCTGCACGACCTTTTTCGATATGCCACTAAACGGAATTCCCTCGACAGTCACGGAAGAAGCTCTGCTGGAGAAGGCACGCATCGGCAATGAAAAATCTATCGTTGATTTCGGCCTCTGGGGCGGGCTCGTACCTGGCAACGAAGATGACTTGCAGCCATTAGCCGAATCTGGCGTCATTGGGTTTAAAGCCTTCTTGTCGACCACAGGTAATAAAGAGTTCGAAGCGGTAGACGACATTACACTGCTGACGGGCATGAAAAAGATTGCAGCTCTCGGCAAAATTCTGGCTCTGCATTCGGAAAGCGCGGCAATAACAAACTGGTTGAAAGCTGAAAAGGAAGCGGCAGGACTCGTCAGCGCCGATGACTATCTGGAGACAAGGCCCATCCTTGCAGAAGTCGAGGCGGTTGAACGCGCACTCTACTACTCCGAAATTACAGGCTGCGCCCTGCATTTTGTTCATATCAGTTCCGCAGCAGCCGTGGCTAAAATTGAGGCGGCAAAAGCCCGTGGTATGAATGTCACGGTAGAAACTTGCGCACATTACCTGCTCTTTAACCACGATAGCCTGCGTGAAAAAGGGACTATCGCCAAATGTGCCCCTCCCCTGCGTGAGGCGGATGAACAACAGCGACTGATCTCCCTCCTGGCAGAAGGTAAATTCGATATGCTATCTTCCGATCATTCACCATGCCCTTACGAGATGAAAGATCCGAAAGATTATAATCTCTTTCAGGCATGGGGCGGAATCAGTGGTGGACAATTCACACTACTCTCTGCTCTGGAACTTGCATTAGCCCACAACATTCCATTAGAGCACGTCGCTGCTTGGACAGCTTCGAATCCGGCAACACGTTTTGAACTTGCAGGTCGTAAGGGCAGTATCGCCATCGGAATGGATGCAGACCTTGCCATCGTAAATCTGAATGAAGCGTTTACCGTGACGGAAGAGAATTATTACGCCAAGCATAAACAGAGCCTCTATATCGGGCATACTTTCCCGTCGAGTCTGGCAGGTACAATCGTCCGCGGACATATCGTTGTGCAGGATGGCAAGGTGCTACCTTCTGTAAACGAAGGTAGCTGGCTGAAGCCTTAATTTAAAGCAATAGGAAACACACAAAAGAAGCATGTCAGAGATTCGTCTCTCGAACATGCTTCTTTTTTAATCTTTTTGAGTCCTAACCTTGGATTGTAGCCTATGCCTTAACCCCGATTTTCAATCCACTGCTCGGTTGCTCCGAGCATCTTCTCACTGCGAGCAATAGCCTCTGCCACTTGACCCGACGCTGTTCCACCGTAAACATTACGAGCGTTAACTACTGCTTCAGGCTGTAACACAGCATAGATCCGATCATCGAACAGCGGTGAAAATTGTTTGAATTCATCAATCGTCAGATCAAGCAAATATTTGCCGTTCTGGATGCAGTACAATACGGTTTTACCAATCACCTCATGCGCTTGACGGAAAGGCAGACCTTCACCGACGAGGAAATCCGCAATATCCGTTGCATTGGAGAAGTCCTGGTTTACCGCTTGACGCATACGATCCTTGTTTACTTTCATCGTAGCGATCATTGGAGCAAATAACTGAAGCGCCCCTTCAAGCGTTGCTACCGTATCAAACATACCTTCTTTGTCTTCCTGCATATCCTTGTTGTAAGCCAGCGGAAGAGATTTCAGCACGGTCAGCAATCCGATCAGATTACCGTATACACGTCCTGTTTTCCCACGAACGAGTTCGGGAACATCGGGATTTTTCTTTTGCGGCATAATGCTACTGCCTGTGCAGAACGCATCATCCAGCTCTACAAAACCAAACTCCGTGCTGCTCCACAGCACCAGCTCTTCACTCAGACGGGACAAGTGAGTCATGATCAGGGAAGCGGCTGCCAGAAACTCCACGATAAAGTCACGGTCACTTACCGCGTCCAGACTGTTCTCATATACTCCATCAAAACCAAGCTGTTCTGCTACAAAATGACGATCAATCGGGAACGTTGTACCTGCAAGTGCCCCTGCACCAAGTGGCAGTACATTAATCCGTTTGTAACTATCCATCAGACGCTCCGCATCACGCTGGAACATCGATACATAGGCCATCAAGTGGTGTGCAAACAAAATCGGCTGAGCACGTTGTAAATGGGTATAACCCGGTACAATCGTATCCAGATTGTCTTTAGCCTGTCCGATTAGCGCTTCCTGCAAAGCATGTAACATGCCAACAAAACCTACGACACGTTCACGCAGATACAAGTGCATATCGGTTGCCACCTGGTCATTCCGGCTACGACCTGTATGCAGTTTACCGCCGACAGGGCCAATCGTTTCAATCAGATTTTTCTCAATATTCATGTGGATGTCTTCATCTGATACGGAGAATTCCACTTCACCTGCACGGATTTTATGCAAAACGGTAATCAGGCCTTCTTTGATCGTTTCCACATCTTCAGCCGGCAAAATACCGCATTTGCCCAGCATCGTCACATGGGCCAAACTGCCTTGAATATCTTCTTCCGCCAATGCTTTGTCAAAATTAATGGATGCGGTATATTCTTCAACCAGATGGTTGGTTTGCTTCGTAAAACGTCCTCCCCACAGCTTGCTCACAGTGAGTATCCCCTTTCGCTCATGGACAAAGCCGCCCCTGCCAGAATGTGCAAGAACGGCCCGCCTTGTCAGTAATTATGATGTAGCGTGAACCACACGCCGTGAATTATTTTTTGTTTTGTTCCACACCGGAATGTACTTTCAAACGCAGTGCGTTCAGGCGGATAAAGCCTGTTGCATCGCCTTGGTCATAAGCCTCCGATGGATCAGCTTCCATGGTAGCAATGTCCGGATTGTACAGGCTGACAGGGCTTTTCACGCCTGCGCCAATAACATTTCCTTTGTAAAGTTTCACACGAACCGTACCGGTTACGTTCTTCTGGCTTTCCGTTACCAGAGCTTGCAATGCCAGACGTTCCGGTGCGAACCAGAACCCGTTGTACACAAGTGTGCTGTAACGAGTAATCAAGCTATCACGCAGGTTCATCACTTCACGGTCCATGGTGATGGATTCCATTTTGCGATGTGCCGTGAACAGGATCGTTCCACCCGGTGTTTCGTATACGCCACGGCTCTTCATGCCGACAAAACGATTCTCTACCATGTCCACACGGCCGATACCGTGTTTGCCGCCCAGTTCATTCAGTTGCTCCATCACTTGCAGCGGGCTCAGACGCTCGCCGTTCAGGGCAACACAGTCACCTTGTTCAAACTCCAGTTCGAGGTACTCCGGTTGGTCCGGTGCATCCTCAGGTGCGCTGCTCAGCAGGAACATATCTTTGTTCTCATCCGCGCTCGGATCGAACCAAGGATCTTCAAGCACACCGCTCTCATAGCTGATATGTAGCAGGTTGCGGTCTGTGGAGTAAGGTTTCGCCGCAGAAGCGGTAACCGGAATGCCATGTTTTTCAGCGTAAGCGATCATTTCTGCACGTCCCGGGAACTGATTGCGGAACTCTTCCAGACGCCAAGGCGCGATCACTTGAATGTCCGGTGTCAGTGCAGCTGCGTTCAACTCAAAACGAACCTGGTCATTTCCTTTACCCGTAGCGCCGTGAGCAATTGCTGTAGCGCCTTCTGCACGCGCGATATCCACCATACGTTTAGCAATAAGCGGACGCGCGATACTTGTACCGAGCAGGTATTGACCTTCATAAAGGGCACCTGCCTGGAACATGGGATAGATGAAATCTTTCGCGAATTCGTCGCGCAGATCATCGATGTATACTTTGGAAGCGCCCGTAGCGAGTGCTTTTTCTTCGAGTCCGTCGAGTTCATCCTTCTGACCGATATCCGCGGTAAACGCGATAATCTCTGCATCATACGTTTCTTTCAACCATTTCAAAATTACAGATGTGTCTAGTCCGCCGGAATAGGCGAGTACGATTTTTTCCTTAGCCATGTGATATGGTCCTCCCCAAGATCAATTACTATATTGCATCTATCATCGCCAAATTGGCGTGTAAAATCAACCCATCGCCGCAAATCGCGACTATTCGCTCATCAAAGCGGCCATCAGTGCTTTTTGTGCATGCAGACGGTTCTCTGCCTGATCAAAGATCAGCGAGTTCGGGCCGTCAATGACACCTGCGCTCACTTCTTCACCGCGGTGTGCTGGCAAGCAGTGCAGGAACATGTAGTCCGGCTTCGCACCTTTCATCAATTCCTCATCGACCTGATACGCCGCAAACGCCTGCTCACGAATCTTTTGCTCTTCTTCAAAGCCCATGCTCGCCCATACATCCGTATACACAATATCGGCATCTTTCACGGCTTCCTGCGCACTGTAGGTTACGACTACTTCGGAGCCACTCTCCTGTGCAATCGCACGAGCTTGCTCGACCACCGTGCTGTCCGGCTCATACCCTTCCGGTGTGGCTACTGCAACATGCATCCCCATTTTCGCTGCGCCCAGCATCAGAGAGTGTGCCATGTTGTTGCCATCGCCGACATAAGCCATTTTCAGACCCGCCAGTTTGCCTTTATGCTCCAGCACCGTTTGAAAATCCGCCAGTACCTGACATGGATGCGCTGCATCGCTCAGGCCGTTAATCACCGGAACATCGGCATGTTCTGCCAGTTCAATCACATTATGGTGTCCAAACGTACGGATCATGATGCCGTCAAGATAACGAGACAGTACCTTAGCCGTATCATGCGTCGTTTCGCCGCGTCCCAGCTGAATGTCGTTTTTGCTCAGGAAAAGCGCATGTCCACCCAACTGGAACATACCCACTTCAAAGGATACACGAGTACGTGTCGATGATTTTTCAAAAATAAGTCCGATCGTTTTGCCCTTCAGGGGCTGGAACGGTACACCGCTTTTTTGCTTGCCTTTAATCTCAATCGCGAGATCAAGCAGGTAACGAATTTCCTCTGCCGTATAGTCCGTGAATTCGATGAAATCCCGGCCTCTCAAATCAATTTTCTGGACCTTGTCTGTGTGCTGTACTGCCATTATTGGTTCCTCCTCATTTCCGGTTCCCTGCACCCGCACGGGCAGAAGTTTTACATTCTTTGCTGACTTGCCCGGCTGAATTAACCCTCTCCATATCAGCTTAGGTAGAGCAAATTCCCATTCAATCTATACCGCGGATGGATCGTCAGCCTCTGCTACTTCTGCGCTTGAGCACCATGCGGCTACAGGGATTCTTTCGCTTTAATCTGCGCCGGGGGCCGTGATGGCCCCGGTTCAGTACATTATTTTATCATCAAGGGATCAAGCTTTCGCCGCTACATGCTCCTCAATCAACGTCGCCACCAGGGACACAGCCTCGTCGATTTCTTCTTTACTTACATACAGGTTAGGAAGCAAACGAATCACATTTGGCCCAGCCGAGACAAACAAAATGCCGCGTTTCTGTCCTGCGAGTACGATATCACCGATCGGCTCTGCGCACTCAATGCCGACCAGCAAACCCATACCGCGCACTTCTTTCACGAATGAGTTGCCCGCCAAACGATTGCGCAAGGACGTCATCAAATAGTCGCCCATCTCGGCTGCACGCTCTGGCAAACGATCTTCCAGCATCGTCTCAATCGTCGCAATAACAACGGAGGAAGCAAGCGGTGTGCCACCAAACGTCGTTGCATGGCTACCCGGTGTAAATGCATCACGCAGGAAGCCTTTCCCCAACATTGCGCCAACAGGGAATCCACTACCAATGCCCTTTGCAACGGTGAATACGTCTGGTTCAACACCATAATGCTCGTGAGCAAACAACTTGCCTGTACGTCCCATACCTGTTTGCACTTCGTCCACGATCATGAGCAAGCCGTGTTCGTCACACAGTTTACGCACATGTTTCACAAATTCCGGCTCCACCGGATATACTCCACCCTCGGCCTGAACCATCTCCAGCATAATCGCTGCGGTCTTCGGTCCAATCGCCGCTTCAAGTGCAGAAATATCATGCAAAGGCACAGTTACAAATCCAGCTGGCAGTGGCAAAAATCCTTCTTTCACCTTATCCTGCCCGGTTGCCGTCAGTGTTGCCAATGTCCGTCCATGGAACGATTGAGCAAAGGTAATCACTTCGTACCGATCTTTACCCTTCACCTTCTGCTGATAACGACGTGCCACTTTGATCGCCGCTTCGTTCGCTTCAGCGCCGCTGTTGCAGAAAAAGACCGCGTCAGCGCAGGTGTTGGCTGTCAGCAAGGCTGCTGCCTTTTCCTGTCCTGGAATCTGGAACAAGTTAGATACGTGCCACAGCTCATCGATCTGAGCTTTCAACTTCGCTCCGACTTTCTCCGGTGCATGGCCCAGGCTCGTCACAGCAAGTCCGCACATGAAATCGAGATAGCGGTTCCCCTGATCGTCCCATAACCAGCTGCCTTTACCTTTGACCAAGCTGATCGGATATCTTGCATACGTTTGAAAAAGTGAGCTTTCCGTCGGTGCCGTTGCACCTGTTGCTGCTACTCCTGCTACGGCTGTGCCAGAACCTGGCTGTTCGTTGCCTTTTGCCATGACCATATCACTCCTTGTCGATTTGTACACTGCGATCCATTATGAGAAAACCTTTATTTACACAGGGGTCACTCCGATGACAGAACAACCTTTCGAATCACTGTTATACCCTGATTTTTCGATCATCAAAATCGAACTGAAGATGGTTTACACCGACCACTACGAAGACAGAATAACCTTCCAATCGCTGTTATCCCCAGATTTTTTGGATTCCCTTTTCTCAAAGGGAAAATCCGGTGATAAAGGCGACCGCTTCGCTTTTTCAGGTTTTTTCTGTCTTCTCCGTTTCTGTGTAACATATTGTTCGACAATGACATATAGAAAAAAATCCGGTGATAAAAGAGTGCTTCGCTCCTCAAGTTTCTCTATCCTCTTCGTTGACGTGTAAATTCAACTTCTCATAAAAACACCGTGTACAAATTCTTTTTTATATAAATAAAACCCTAAAGTCTGAATTTCGTATTACATCTACTGCATTCGGATAATTCGTGTACCGATCGTCTCGCCGCCAAGCACACGGCTCAGGATCTGGGGTTCGCTACCGTCCACGATAATAACTTCGCGCACCTCGCCGTGGATACACGCAATTGCTGCGCGTACCTTCGGGATCATGCCGCCGTAGATTTCGCCGGTTTGAATCATATCCTCGATCTCTTGAACGGATACGGATGGCAGTACTTTTTTCTCGCCACCAATCGTCTTCATAATGCCTGGTACGTCTGTCACGACGATCATTCGACTTACGCCTAGATGAGACGCTACCGCTCCAGCAGCCGTATCGGCATTAATGTTGTATCGCTGTCCGCTCGCATCCACACCCACAGGTGCAATAACAGGCATATAACCCATATTTACGATGCCTTGAATAATCTCTGCTTTGACGCTTGTTACATCACCAACCCAGCCGATTTCGGCATGGTTTGCTACCGGTTTCGCTTGAATGAGACCGCCATCGACACCAGATACACCCAAAGCCTGACCGCCTACACGCTGGATCAGACGGACGATCTGTTTGTTAATGCTACCTGCCAGCACCATTTCTACAACGTCCAATACAGGCTCAGTGGTCTTACGCAAACCATTTACAAATTCGGTTTCGATCCCAAGCTTCGCCAGGTTATCAGAGATTGCCGGGCCGCCGCCATGAACGATGACCGGGCCGTTTCCCGAGGACTGCAAATCACGCAGATCTGCAAAGAAAGACTCTGGCAATGCAGCCAGCGTACTGCCTCCACATTTCATCACAAACATTTGTTTTTCCGTACCTGCTTCCGTTGCAGTACTGCCGTTTGGCATGGTTGAATTCACGGGCAAGACTCCTTTCTTATGGGGTTATAAAGGATTAACACCTATATAAAAGATATAGCTAAACGCTGGCCGTTCCAGATTCGGATCGTTCTTTCGATCACCCTTGTCTCCAGGTTTTTCTGATTCCCCTTTTCCAAAGGGAAAACCCGGAGACAAATGCGAACGCTACGCTTCTACAGAATCGATTCCGCCTCTTCCACTATATTCGTTTATTTTTTATATTTAAAAGTTTAATCCTTATAAACATTTTTACATCTATGATGGTACGCAGCTTTCTAAGAGATGAAGCTGCAAGTTCAGTACCTTTAATAACGTTCAGATACTTTAACAAATGTTCAGGTAAATATGATTTTATGACGGGACTCACATCAATGAGCTCGAGCATGAATTAAGACAATCATATCTATAACAAAACTTCTACTTACGTGCGATATGCTGCATTAATTCGCACATAGTCATATGTCAGGTCGCATCCCCACGCTACAGCGTTGCCTTCACCGTGATGCAGGTCCACTACAATACGCACTGTATCGGTCTGCAAGTATGCCAGCGCCGCTTCTTCATCAAACACAACAGGACGAGACTGTGCGAGCACAGAAATGTCTCCGAGACGGATATCTACCGTATCCGGGTTTACGGGTTGGCCTGCACGGCCTACAGCAGCAATAATCCGGCCCCAGTTTGCGTCAGCCCCAAACATCGCGGATTTCACCAAGCTTGAGCCGATTACCGTTTTGGCAATGGCTTGTGCAGATTCATCGCTAACCGCACCCGTCACTTCCACTTCCACCAGCTTGGTTGCTCCTTCACCATCACGGGCAATCGCTTTGGCAAGCACTTGGCAAACATATGTGAACCCGGCAGCAAAGGCCTCCCAATCCGGGTGATCCATCGTCAGTTCTTCATTACCTGCATAACCGCTAGACATTGCTACGAGCATATCGTTTGTGCTGGTATCACCGTCTACGGTAATCATGTTAAATGTATGGTTCGTCGCCTGGCGTAGCAGACGCTGCAACGCTTCTGCGCCGATGACCGCGTCCGAGGTCATAAATGCCAGCATGGTCGCCATATTCGGATGGATCATCCCCGAGCCTTTGGCCGCTCCCGCAATTGTTACCGTCTTGCCGCCAACTACGACGGAGACGCAAGCTTCCTTTTTCACCAAATCGGTAGTCAGAATCGCTTGTGAAAATTGTTCTGCTTCGTTCGTTTCCTTGCCCAGCTGCTCTGGAAGCGCCTTGATGCCCGAATGTACCGCATCCATCTTCAGCAATTCACCGATGACACCTGTGGAAGCCACAGCTACGTCCTCTTCAGCCACGCCCAGTTCACGAGCCGCTGCCGCACGCATCGCATACGCATCCTCTTCACCCTGCTGCCCTGTACATGCATTGGCATTACCGCTATTTACAATCACTGCTTGCAACCGTCCGTTGCTCAGACTTTCCCGAGTGACTTTGAGCGGAGCAGCCTGAAACACGTTCGTCGTGTAAACCGCTGCAGCTGTCGCAGGGATATCACATCGAATCGCTCCGATGTCGTTGCGTGATGTTTTTTTCAGACCACAGTGTAGTCCTCCTGCCGAGAATCCGCCTGGTGTAACAATGGTTCCATTTTCAACTACGGTAAAAGTTTGATGCTCCACTTTTGCTCCCATATCATATCCCCCGTATGCGTTCAGCCATATGCTGATGAACCGCCTGCTTCAACTGAAACTCCCCCAACTGATACCCATGCCTTATGACTTTTAGATGAAACACCGCTTCTTCGCGCGCTCCCCCTGCGATGTTCACAAGCCACATGTTATGGATATACTGGTGTCATGTTCAGCCCGAGGTTTTCCTCCCATCCCATCATCAGGTTCATATTTTGAATCGCTTGCCCGGATGCACCCTTCACCAAGTTGTCGATCACCGAAATGATCGTCAAACGTCCTGTGCGCGGGTCTACCGAAAATCCGATATCACAATAGTTCGATCCAGACACTTCTTTTGTCGAAGGCCAAATACCCGGTTCACGTACACGTACAAAAGATCTGTTTTCATAGTATTTACGATATAAGTCCACAATCTCCTGATCACTATGCTCACCCGTCAGCTTTGCATACATCGTACTCATAATGCCGCGTGTCATCGGCACGAGCTGTGTTGTAAAAGTTACCGTCACCGGGCTTCCGGTGATATTGCCGAGCACTTGCTCGATCTCAGGGATATGCTGATGTTTATTCAATTTGTACGCTTTAAAATTTTCATTCATTTCTGCATAATGGTTGGTCAGACTCGTTCCGCGCCCTGCACCCGATACACCTGATTTCGCATCAATAATGATGGTCGATGGATCAATCCATCCCGCTTCCACCGCAGGAATCAGACCCAGCAACGTAGCTGTTGGATAACAGCCAGGATTGGATATAAAATCCTTACCTTTCACTTCATCTCCATACACCTCAGCCATACCGTATACGGCCTTCTCCAGCAATTCTGCTGACGGTGCAGGGTGTTTATACCATTGCTCATACACCGATCCGTCTTTCAAACGGAAATCACCCGACAGGTCGATCACTTTCAGTCCTGCTTCCAGCAGACTCGGTACGAGCTTCGCGCTTACGCCAGACGGGGTCGCGGTGAATACGAGATCTGCACGACTTGCGATCTCTGCCGGATCGACACCGTCGAGTGGCCTGCGAATCACGTCCGTCAAATGCGGAAACCCATCGGCGATGGACTCCCCGCTGCTGGATGAAGAGATTACCGATGTAATTTCAACTTGCGGATGATTCTGAAAAAAACGAATCAGTTCCACCCCGCCGTAGCCGGTGGAACCGACGATTGCCACTCTTAATTTGTTATTCACTCTCGCTCCCCCAATCCTGTTGTATGCGCTACTTGTGCCTTGCTCAAGGTTTTTGTCAAAGCTTGAGCAGACAATTCCGTCGCTTCTATGCATATTTGTGTATTATTATACGACTCTAGTTATATAAATACAACCATCTATCATGAATTTTACACGGATTCCCAACAAATCCGAACGATAACTTTTTACCTTAGGGACGAACAAGGATTCTTCTGTTAAAATACATAGTAGAAGGAAACATTACATACAGAGTCCTGTTCATACACATACCCTTTTTATTTAAGGTCACATTGAACCGGACTCCGAAGGTCATTATGAGACATGGGGGACTACAGTGCATATCGAATCCATATTACTTATTGTGCTCCTGGGACTGAATATTATCTTCGCTGCCGCAGTCGTTTTCTTTGAACGCAAGGATGCCAGTGCTTCCTGGGCTTGGCTGCTGGTATTGAACTTTATTCCGGTCTTCGGGTTCATCCTTTATCTATTGACGGGTCAGAATCTGACTCGGTATCGCCTCTTTCAATGGAAAGAGCGCAAGAAGCTTGGCTTGGAGGAACGAATCGAGGCGCAGCTTGCCCAGCTGCAGGATAATCGCACGCCTTTCTCCAACAAGGCAACAGAAAATAGCCAAGACATGATTTATATGAACCTCAAACAAAATGGGGCACTCCTGACAGAGCATAACGCCGTTGAGATCATCACCGATGGAACAGACAAGTTCCAACGGCTTCTCGATGACATCGAGGCGGCACAAGATCATGTGCATGTGCAATATTACATTTATCGTGGGGATAGCCTCGGCAAACGAATTCGGGACGCTCTGATCCGTAAGGCGCGTGAAGGCGTGAAGGTTCGTCTGCTGTACGACGCGCTGGGCTCGCGACGGGTAAGAAATCGATTTTTCAAAGAACTGCGTGAAGCGGGTGGACTTGTGGAAGTCTTTTTCCCATCCAAATTCAGTCTGATCAACCTACGGATGAATTACCGTAACCACCGCAAAATCGTTATCATCGATGGTAATCTCGGTTATACTGGCGGATTCAACGTTGGGGATGAATATCTCGGACTCAATTCGAAATTCGGCTACTGGCGCGATACCCACCTTCGTATTCGAGGTAATGCGGTGCATGCGTTACAAACACGTTTCCTGCTCGACTGGAACGAAGCTTCCAAACAACATGACACGCCGTATGTTCCCTCTCATTTCCCTCAAATTGAGGGTTCAGGTCAGACCGCCATGCAGATTGTATCCAGTGGCCCTGACGCCGAGATCGAGCACATCAAGAACAGTTACCTGAAGATGATTAACGGTGCCAAACATTCGATTCTCATTCAAACCCCGTATTTTATCCCGGATGCCAGTGTATTCGAAGCGATACGCCTTGCCTGCCTGTCAGGCATCGATGTTCGTATTATGATACCCAATAAACCGGATCATGCTTTTGTGTATTGGGCCACGCTGTCTTATATCGGGGAGTTGCTAAAAGTAGGGGCTAAAGTATTTATCTACGATAATGGGTTTATCCATGCCAAAACACTGATTATTGATAGTTTGGTCGCTTCGGTCGGAACTGCCAATATCGACTACCGTAGTTTCCGGTTGAACTTTGAGGTTAATGCCTTTATGTATGATGAGGCCATTGCAACGACGCTTGTACAGACGTTCGAACACGACCTGCATGTATCACGAGAGTTATCGCTGGAAGAGTACCAAAATCGCAGTTTTATGATACGTTTCAAAGAAGCTATTTCTCGTCTGCTGTCTCCAATCTTGTAAACTCGGCAGAAACCTATATAAATAACAGAACATAATTTACACAGACACTACGATGACAGAATAATCTTCCAATCTCTGTTATCCCCAGATTTTTTAATTCCCTTTACCAAAGGGGAAAATCCGGTGATAAAGGCGACCGCTTCGCTTCTACAGATTTTTTCTGTCATCTCCGTTGATGTGTAAATTTTAGTTAGTTTGGTTGTTTTGCTTACATAGAAAAGCCTGCCTGGTCTAGATCCTATATCCTAAAAAATATAAAAGCAGAACCTCCCTTCTCCGTAATCGGGGTAAAGAGAGGATCTGCTTTTTTTATATCTACCTCATGCTTTTAAACCTTAAATATGCTCACCGCGCTTAAAGCCTTCACCAAGCACCTCATGCGCATTACTAATGATGACAAACGCTCCCGGGTCCACAGACCGGATCAGCGCTTTCAGTCTCGGCACTTCATTTTGTCCCACGACTACCATCAGCACAGTTCGCTGGTCATCCGTATATCCACCCTTCGCCTCCAGCTTGGTCAGACCACGATCCAGATCAGCCAGAATGACTTTGGTAATCGGTTCTGTCTGGTTAGAGATAATATACGCCACCTTCGAGTATCCCAGTCCCATCTCCACGGCATCAATGACTTTACCCGTAACGTACAACCCGATTAATGCATACAGAGACTGCTCCAGCGACAGCACAAAGGCTGCCAAAATAATGACGGTTGCATCCATGATGACAACACATAGCGAGTAACTGAGTCCACTGTATTTTTGCACAATGCGAGCCAGAATACTCATGCCCCCAGTTGAGCCCCTGCCCCGGTACACGATCCCAATCCCGAGCCCCACACCAATGCCCCCATACAGAGAGCCGAGCAACGGATTAGCCGTCGGAATCTCCCAATGACTCGTCAAATATACAAAGAGCGGCAACACAATGCTTCCAAGGATGGAACGCACACCATATTGTTTGCCAATCAACAGGAAACCTGCAATTAATAACGGGATGTTAATCGCCCATTGGGTATATGCCGGTTCCCAACCGAGCCACTCGTCTCCGAGGATGGATAAACCCGATACACCACCTGAAGCGATTTGATTGGGCAATAAAAATAAATTAAAGGCTACGGCAATCAAAAACGAACCCACAATAATAAACAGGGTATCGATGACATTCCGCCATGGTCCATTCAGGGGAATAAATGTGGTTAACCTCTTTTTGCGTTGAGGATATGAATGTTGTTGCTCTTGCATGTTGTCGCGCGCTCCTTTTATATAACGTATCCATAATCTTCTTAACATTTCTTAAAATTGTTCAAAAAAAAGCCCCTGTATACACCAGCATGCGCCTCAGCGCACGGGTCCATACAGGAACTTGAATTAATCGTTTTCTACTTTAATTTGGCTACGCAAATAACCGTCGATGAATGCATCGAGGTCGCCGTCCATCACCGCTCCTGTATTACCTGTCTCTACGCTTGTACGGTGATCCTTTACCATACTATAGGGATGGAATACATAGGAGCGAATCTGGCTTCCCCACGAAATATCCGACTGATCCCCTCGGATTTCGTCCAGTTCTTTTTTCTGCTCTTCGATTTTACGCTCATACAATTTCGAACGGAGCATCGTCATGGCTCGCTCACGGTTTTTGATCTGTGAACGTTCGTTCTGACAGGTCACAACCACTCCGGTCGGTATATGTGTAATCCGTACAGCGGAATCGGTAGTGTTAATATGCTGTCCACCCGCACCGCTTGCACGATACGTATCGCTCTTGAGGTCTTCGGTACGAATGTCGATCTCGATAGTATCGTCGATCTCCGGCACCACATCACAGGATACGAAGGAAGTATGTCTACGGCCTGATGAGTCAAAAGGAGAGATCCGCACCAGACGGTGAACCCCCTTCTCTGCTTTCAGATAACCGTATGCGTTATGCCCTTTGATGGACAACGTCACACTCTTGATCCCCGCTTCATCACCCGGAAGATAATCCAGCACCTCAACCTTGAAGCCCCGTTTCTCTGCCCAGCGTGTGTACATACGGAGCAGCATCTGACCCCAGTCCTGCGACTCGGTACCACCAGCGCCTGGATGAAGCTCCAGAATCGCATTCATCTTGTCATACGGCTGGTTCAGGAGAAGTTGTAATTCAAACTCTTCCAGTTTGCCTACAATTGCAGCGACACTGTTGCCAATCTCCGTAGCGAGCTCTTC
The DNA here is from genome assembly GCF_019748695.1 of Paenibacillus cucumis (ex Kampfer et al. 2016). Lineage (NCBI taxonomy): Bacteria > Bacillati > Bacillota > Bacilli > Caryophanales > Paenibacillaceae > Paenibacillus > Paenibacillus cucumis (ex Kampfer et al. 2016). The sequence continues at coordinate 50,769 of NZ_JACLIC010000040.1, forward strand.
GTCGCCTTCTTCATCAGCCAGCTCAGCCATCATCAATGCATCATCATAATCCTGTTGCAACTTCGCGTACTGATCTACCGAACCTTTCACTGCGTTCATCTCTGCAATGACGGCTTGCGCTTTCTCATTGTCATCCCAGAAGTCTGGAGCTGACATCTTCTCTTCAAAGTTCTCAATCATCTCTTGCTTGAGATCTAAGTCAAAGAGACCCCCTAAGGTTTGTTAATTTCTTGCCTATTTCACGCAGGTCCTGCTTCACGCTTGGATCGATCATGTGCAATTCCTCTTTTCATTAAGATAAGCTCCCCGCATCCGGGAAGTTCACTAATCAAGATCAAGTCTCGGATACAATATACCGTGAGGCTTGCGCATACTGTTACCAGCAGGCACGTCACCCCTCAATCAGCATCATATGATTATTCATATGCACCGATGATCGGATATGCATCCTCCACTTTATCTTATTGAACCCCCGGCTGCAAGGAGCCGTATAAGTGAAACGATATAGATTAAACTAACCTATCTTACATTGGGTACTGCGATAAAAGGAATGAAACGAAAACTACTCTTGACCATGACAGTGTTTAAACTTTTTGCCACTGCCACACGGACATGGATCATTACGGCCGATTTGGTCAGAAACTTTCACCGGACGTTTCTCAGCAGGTTCACCGCTTGTCGAGATCTGACTCTCGTCCACTACGGCTTGACGCTCCTGGTTGCTTTCGATCTGTGCTTTCATCACATACGTCGCAACTTCTTCCTGAATCGAAGCGATCATCTGATGGAACATCTCGAAACCTTCGAATTGGTACTCACGAAGTGGGTCTGTACCACCGTATGCACGGAGGTGAATACCTTGGCGCAATTGATCCATCGCATCAATGTGATCCATCCACTTGCTGTCTACCGCACGAAGCACAACCACTTTTTCGAACTCACGAACCATCTCTTCACCGATACGTTCTTCACGGGCGTTGTACTTGTTCTGTACTTTCTCGAACAGTTGCTCAATGATCTCTTCGGCTTCTTTGCCCCACAGATCATCTTTGGTAATCGAACCTTCATCCAGCAACTTGCTGTTCATGAAGTCCGCAACCTCTTGCAGCTCCCAGTTCTCTGGAATCTCGTCACTGCAATGCGCTTCAACGATGCGTTCAATGGAAGGTTTGATCATATCCATAACGATTTGTTTAATATTTTCAGACTCCAATACCTCACGACGCTGTTTGTAGATAATCTCACGTTGTTGGTTCATGACATCATCATATTGGAGTACCACTTTACGTACGTCAAAGTTATTCCCTTCAACCCGCTTCTGCGCAGATTCTACAGCACGTGTAATCATGCGGCTCTCGATCGGTTGATCTTCTTCAAAACCAAGACGTTCCATCATGTTGAGCACGTTGTCTGCACCGAAACGTTTCATCAATTCATCGCCCAGCGACAGGTAAAACTGTGTGGAACCCGGGTCACCCTGACGTCCCGCACGACCACGCAACTGGTTATCGATCCGGCGTGATTCGTGGCGCTCTGTACCGATGATATGAAGGCCGCCAACTTCAGCCACGCCTTCACCCAAAATAATATCCGTACCCCGACCGGCCATGTTGGTTGCAATCGTTACTGCACCCGCTTGACCCGCGCCAGAGATAATTTCAGCTTCTTCCGCATGGAACTTCGCGTTCAAGACCTGGTGTCTGATGCCGCGACGTTTCAGCATGTCCGATAGACGCTCCGAGTTCTCGATGGATACCGTACCCACCAGAACCGGTTGGTTTTTGCTATGACGTTCCACGATTTCTTCTACAACCGCTTTGAACTTGCCATCAATGCTCTTGTACACCACATCCGCCATATCATTCCGTTTGTTAGGACGGTTTGTTGGAATCTGTAGAACTTCAAGTCCATAGATTTTCTTGAACTCTTCTTCTTCCGTTTTCGCTGTACCTGTCATACCCGCAAGTTTGCGGTACATCCGGAAGTAGTTCTGGAATGTGATTGTTGCCAGCGTCATGCTCTCGTTCTGAACCTCAATGCCTTCTTTCGCTTCGATCGCCTGGTGCAATCCATCACTGTAACGGCGACCAGCCATCAGACGGCCTGTGAACTCATCTACGATCATGACTTCTTCATCCGTAACGACGTAATCTACATCACGACGCATAATCACGTTAGCTTTCAGCGCCTGTACAATGTGGTGGTTCAACGTCACGTTGGCATGATCATACAAGTTCTCAATACCAAAAGCTTTCTCCGCTTTGGCTACGCCACCCTCAGTCAGCGCTACGGATTTCACTTTGATATCCACCGTGAAATCTTCTTCCGGCACAAGACGTTTCACAAAGCGGTCCGCTGCATAGTACAGATCGGTCGATTTCTGAGCTTGTCCGGAAATGATCAATGGTGTACGTGCCTCATCGACGAGGATCGAGTCTACTTCGTCAATGATACAGAAGAACAATGGGCGTTGTACCATTTGCTCTTTGTACAGCACCATGTTGTCACGAAGGTAGTCGAACCCGAATTCATTGTTCGTACCATACGTAATGTCACATGCATACGCATGCTGTTTCAGTGCATGGTCCATACCGCTGAGGTTAACCCCAACTGTCATGCCCAGGAATTCATAGATTTGTCCCATCTCCTGGCTATCCCGTTGCGCCAAATAGTCATTGACTGTGACTACGTGTACACCTTTGGACATCAATGCATTCAAATATACCGGCAGTGTTCCTACCAGCGTTTTACCTTCACCCGTTTTCATCTCAGAAATACGGCCTTCGTGCAGCGCAATCCCGCCAAGCATTTGTACATCATAATGACGTTTGCCCAATACGCGGCGTGATGCCTCACGTACGGTTGCAAATGCTTCAGGAAGAAGTTCATCCGTCGTTTCTCCCTTTTCAATCCGGGCACGGAATTCCTCCGTTTTGCCTTTCAACTGCTCATCAGACAATGCCTGAAATTGTGGTTCCAGTTTATTGATCACATCGACCGTCTTCATCAGACGTTTCACATCACGCTCGTTCATGTCTCCGAAGATCTTTTTGACAAGTCCTAACATGGTATACCCCTTTCGTGCAAAACAGAATAGACCCCCTGCTGCCGCCATACGACACCATCGGATGGATTGTTGATCCATTTCCCCCTGGAGGTAACAAACAAAAAAACATATGAGATGAATCAACTCCAGGCTTGCCACAGTTACTCATGAAGCTGATCGTATTCACCCGGCTCTGGTTTATGGAATACATGCCAGAATTCGAGCTATTGAATCATGTTCATGGTGCTGTGTCTGTCATTGATTATGATTAGCGATCATTCGTTGACAATTCCTCATCAGGACAATGATTCTCTTTGCATAAATTGTAACAGTTTGTAAGGGTCGCCGCAACACGCCGTAGCAGACTTCTTAGAACTTCATCCCCCGTATAAACCGAGTTTTAGTGCAAAAAATCATAGTCGTTATCGGAAGTTGCAAATGGACTGTTTAATTTCCCGAGATGTTGCAAGGATCAATCAATCATTTGTGGGAAATATGGAATTTAATATCAAAATTCATTTTAACTTTTATAATTCTACTTTTATTTTAAATTTCCTGCTGACTCCTAATCTATTAGACGCAACAATATAGCGAATAGTTTCATCATTTTATTTCCATGTTCCAATTCATTCGCTACGCACAAAAGAGCCCCATCCCTAGAAGGATGGAAGCTCTCGTTAAGTTCGATTCAGGAAGCATAGGCTCCTGCTTATATTCAATACTAAGGGCTATCTATTCAATTGAAGCGATGCTGTAAGTATACTTAACCTTGCTCAATCAAGCCATACTTGCCATCGTTCCGTTTGTAGACCACGCTTACTTCCTCATTCTCGATGTTGGAAAATACGAAGAAGTTATGACCAACCATGTTCATCTGGAGGATTGCCTCTTCCACATCCATTGGTTTTAACATAAAACGTTTCGTACGTACAACTTCCAAATCATCATCCGTATCCGTGTCCAGTTCGGCTGTAGCCACTGTGCCTGTCGGATCTTCTACGAAGAGAGTCTTCAGGCTACCTTCCTGACGGAATTTACGGTTAATTTTCGTTTTGTGTTTGCGAATTTGACGTTCCAACTTGTCCACAACGGCGTCAATGGATGCGTACATATCATCGCTCTCATCTTCAGCACGGAGCACAAAGCCCTTCAAAGGAATCGTCACCTCAACTGTATGCAAGCCTCTAGTTGTGCTCAGTGTAACGGCACCGTCAGAGGTAAGGGGTGCATCGAAATACTTCTCGAGTCTACTCAACTTTTTGTCGACATAATCTTTCAAAGCTTCGGTAACCTCGATTTGTTGACCTCGAATACTTAAATTCATAGGGCACTCCTCCTTTATCTTTGCCACTTCATTATAACACGAATGTAAGCGCCATGTAAAAACTCCCGGTGACCGAATAATGACATCTGCTCCAGTCACATCAACCAACGTAAGTTTAACGCCATATTTCGTGATTTTTCGCCATTTTCGAGCAAAATCACAGATTTAACCGGATTGTATATCTGGCGCTTGATCATGTATTTAACCGTTTTTGAGGTTACTCAATCTGTTATGTAAAACTAGCTTATCCTGACTCTTAAGCTACCCCAGTTTTGTCCGGTAATGAAGGGATCAACTTTCCTATATTTTAGACTCTATCAATACAAAAAAAGACCCCGGATCACCGGAGTCTGATGCTAGCGATAATTCAATTTGGTAACCATCTAACCATATATGTAGGTCGGATTGTCCGGATGATTATAATTTGATTACGTTAGCTGCTTGCGGTCCACGTGCGCCTTCGACGATGTCGAATTCTACGGATTGACCTTCTTCCAAAGTTTTGAAGCCTTCGGATTGAATTGCGGAGAAGTGTACGAATACGTCGCCGCCATCTTCAGTCTCAATGAAACCGTAACCTTTTTCTGCGTTGAACCATTTTACTTTACCTTGCATGCACTAACATTCCCTTCGTCATCAAATGAAGTGAAGCTCTGGCCAAGACCCTAGCCCACAACTCAGATGATATCACCTAAACTTATCCATTGTCAATTGGTAAAGAAAATGTTTTCTTGGTATTTTTTGTAGATTTATAGGGAGAAATGTTGAACAGTTGGAAATAATCCTTATTAAAATAAAAAAAGAATGCAACATATCTATTTCAGATATTTGCATTCTATTATAGCTTACTAGTACCTTTTTGTGTCCACAATAATACTGTCCACTGCATAAGATACTTCATAAGCATTTTTTTGCGCTTTAGCCTGATTACGTTGAATGAGCCAATCTTTGGCCTCCATCTTCAGATCGTTCATTCGGCTTAGAATCGCCTGGTCATTTTCCATAATAGCCTTAAGCCGTGTTTGTTGAGCTACTGTGGCCTCACGACCACCTGTGCGTTCCATCATCAAATCAATGATTGCCTGACGCTGATCCACAAACGCCTCTAATGCTTCTGAACTCACTTCATGAATCTGAAGCATGATTTCACTTGTTAACTGCTCCAATTGAGCAATCAAATTATCCATGAACGACTCCAGGCTCAGAAGAAGACACCATTTTACTCGCCTGAACCCATGTTTCCTTTAACTCTTTTAAATACCCCAGCGCTTCTTCTGCAGGTTCTGGTTTTTTCTTCGTATTTGCATCAATAAGCAAGTAATTAATATATTCATACAAAACATTCAGATTGGCTGCAATATCAGAAGACTGATCCAAGGTAACAGATAGTTCGCTAACAATGGTTTGTGCTTTCCCCAGGTTCAGACTTACCTTCTCATAATCCTTGGTACCCAATCCATCAAGCGCTGTCCGTACAAAACGAATAGCTCCATCATACAACATAATCAATAACTGACCTGGTGAAGAGGTCTGAACAGACGACTTGCGATATTGATCATATGGAGACTTAATCATATTTACACCCTTTCAATCTTTAAATATTAATCTATCTAGCGAAGAAACTGGAAAGACTCGAGGCTTGACTCTGATACTTACTCATTGCGGTTTCCATTGCTGTAAACTGTTTATAGTAACGACTTTCCATATCAGAGAGTCGTCTTTCAAGTGCGGTGATCTCTCTGGTGTATCCTTTGAGTGTCTTACCCATTACGCTTTCTTCTTTATAAATGCTGTTAACGTCGCCGCTAAATTTGGTCGTACCCGCACGCTCTGCGATTTTACTCATCGCTGTATCCATCTCTGAGTACAACTTGCCGAAAATGGAATTATCCGTGTTCGCCCCTGACCCTTGGAAGATGTCCGAAACCTGTTGCGGATTATTAAGAATTGCTTTTTTAAATTTCTCTTCATCCAAGTAAATTTTACCATTTTCGAAATACTTACCACCTGTTATCCCGATATTGCTCAATTCTCCCATTTTCTCACTCATAATGTTTCTCATGGTGGAAGTCAGACCCGAGAGAATATCATCATTTTTCAGAAGACCACTTTTGGCTTTCTCTTCCCACAGCTTAATGTCACTTTCAGACATTGCACTGCGTTGTTCTTTCGTTAAGGGCTGGAAGCTACGATATTTCTCTTCCCCCACCTTTGTGTTGAAGAGGGCCAAAATTTTGTTGTAATCCTCAATAAAGGACTTCATCGTTTCGAGCGCTTTATCGGGATCACTTTGTGTCGTAATAGTGAATGGTTTGTCTCCCGTTATGGCATTGCTTGAATCTCTGGTGACTGTCTCAGCCAACAAGTTCATTGTCACACCATTGTAAGTAATGATATTACTTGTTGGAGCTGGATTAAGTAGTATTCCATTAATTTTAACAATAGCATCCTTAGCTGCAATATCGGTGATTACAGCTGTTGAACCCGTCCCAAAAACATCCAGCAAATTATTACCTGCACTTGGCGGTTGAACATCAAGGACACCCATAGAACCAAGATCTTTAGCTACAATACTAAACTTCCCTGTCAGATCATCAAAGCTTGCTTGTGCCTTCAGTTCTGTTTTGCTATTGATTTGGGTAATCACAGAGGATACAGTGTCTTTACCTGTAAAAGTCATTTCTACATCATTAATTTTAATCTTGTATTCTTTAGTTAAATCGCCATCTGTCAAACTTGTCGTTGGCTGCCCAAACTTAATGCCATTGGCAAGTTCAGCTAAAGACTGTCGTGAACTATACCCCTGAGCTTTTCCATCGGTTACTATTGACTTTGCAGTAGCTAATTGCTCCACGGACACTTCCATTTTAATTCCATTCGCAGTTCCACCCGCCTCGGCTTTAACTGCATCTGTATTCCCCGCCACTACGGCCTTTTGCGTATTCAATGCAGAAGAAAGTCTATACGTTTGCTGAAGCTTCGTGTTACGGAATTCATACATTTTACTATTCAAATCACGATAGCTGTCCCTCTGCCACTCCAATGTTGTTTTCTTTTGATTCAATTTATCCAATGGAGCACGTTTGGCTGTCATTAGCTCTTTGACCATGCTATCAATGTCCATACCGGAAAATCCATTTACACGCATAAATTCACTCCTCACCAGTTAAATGCATATTCACTATTTATACTTTCTCGTCAATCAGGATGCCCGCAATTTCCATCATCTTCGCTACCAGATCCAATGTCTGCTCACGTGGAATTTCTCGAAGTACCTCTCCCGTTTCCTTGTTAAGTACTTTGACCATAATATCATGTGTTTTTTCATGGATGCTAATGTCTAATGTGGTCTCTGGCCCCTGCAGTGCCTTCACAGCGCGGTCAATATTTCGGAGCAGTAACTCTTCACCTACTGGAAGTTTTATGCCTTGTTTCTCCTTGTAGTAGGCTTCTTTTGCCGTCCTGATGTTTGCATTCTCACTTCCCGTTTGAGAAGTACCTACCTGGTTTGGAACCTCGATCGTAGAACTACTTGCAGATGTAGCGGCAGACAATGAAAACTGAATGTTCATCCTTGAATGACCTCCAACTGTGTTCGCATTTATAGTATATATCGGCGTATCGCCTCTCCAGCTTTAGGAAATTTGAGAATTTTGCTAAAACTATAACATTAAAATAACGTGAAAATTTTCACTAGTTTGGTCTTTAGATTTTGTGCAATGATTTCGTTCTATATTAAAGTACTTTATTAAGAACGAAATCATTGCATCTCTATTTACTCTGATCGACCTATTTATTCAAAACCATTAAAGAATTACAGTCTGTATTTAACTTGAGTGCTCTGTGCTATTCTAGCATTAATAATTTTTCTAAACTCACTGTAATCAATCACAACGTTATCAGGTAATTTTATTTTATATTCCCCATTTATATAATATGATGGTATTTCTTCTTGTTCACTTAGAGCAGTTATTTCCTTATAACTTATTACTTTTGAGGTTAAATGATTAAATATAAACTCACTTCTTTCAAAGTCCTCAATAGTGTCTACTGTAAGACTCGTATACTCTTTTCGATGATCTCCTTCAGGAATCAGCACTAAAGTTTTATATTTTTCAGGATCAAAAATATAATAGAATAAATATTCACTCTTTTCAGGATCAATTGCTTCATAACAACGTTTTAAAGCTTCAATATTTATTACTTCTGCTGTAGCTCCAAGAGATAAAAATTCTGCTCTTGAATACTCAGATTGGTATTCTTTATGATACAACAGAGTTTTTTCCATAATATATGGATCTGTAAAAACATTGTCACCCGTTATACGAATCAAATCTGTGGCTTGTTCCAACTCAGCTATCCCTAACATTCTTTCGATAACAGAATTTTCGCTCCCGTAAAATATTTTAATATTATTTTTCTTGGCTATTTCACCCAGAACACTATCACCTGCATTATTGGAAGTAGCAATATATATCTCATCAATTCCTTGAACTAACTTCACACGGTCTATGATATGTTCAATAAGGGCTTTGCCTTGAATCTCTTTCAATACTTTTTGGGGTAGACGTGTAGAATTAGTACGTGCAATAATACATGCTACAACTTTCATTGAATTGTGCACTCCTTTTAATTAAAGTTAATTACAAAAAATGACACCAATCAAGCAACTCATCTTGCTTCATATCTATTTTTAGAGTTCTGCCAACTATATGCTGTTCTTGATCAGGGCTAATATGTGTTCCTGGTCTTTTGAAAGTCAAATCCTCAGCAGAGATTATTTCTCCCTTTTTCATATCCCTTGTTAAAACAGCGCTGCGTCTAAATTTATCTTTCTTGCTTTCTTCAGCATCAGATACAATTCTCTGAAAACTACCAAGAGCATCGGAAATAACGCCACTTTCCTTTACTATTAATTCCATTTCAGATGGATCTGCTGACACTTCATGATCCCAGCCCGGTAAATCTTTATCCGTAGTGAAATGTTTTTCAATAATTGCTGCTCCTAGCGCTACTGCAGCTAAGGGGACAGATATCCCAATCGTGTGATCTGAGAACCCTATAGGGTAAGAGGGGAATATCTTTTGCAACGTTAAAATATTATTCAAGTGAATATCTTTTGCTGCAGGAGGATAGATAGAAATACAGTGTAAAATCGATATCTCTTTATTCCCAGTAGATTCTATAGCTTGAACTGCCAGTTCAATTTCAGCAAGTGTTGACATCCCTGTAGAAAGAATGATCGGTTTCATTTTCTTGGCTATATATTTCAATAGTCTATAGTTATTGATATCCATCGAGGCAACTTTATAGAAAGGCACTTCAATCTCATCTAAAAGATCAACCTCTTCCTCTGAAAAAGGGGTAGAACAGAATTCTATACCCTTCTCAGAGCAGTACTCTTTTAAGATATAATGTTGTTCTTTACGTAAATAATATTTATCAACCATCTCCTGTAGAGAACCAAAGTGCTTTTTAGCTGAATCGTTATAAGTTTGGTTACGATCGTACTCAGCTTGGGCAATTAATGATTTATTAGTCCAAGATTGAAATTTTACCGCATCGACCCCGCATTTTACAGCAGCATCAATCATTTCCTTTGCAAGTTCCATATCCCCATTATGGTTAGCTCCAATTTCAGCAATAATATAAGGTTTGGTATAATTTTTAATTTCCTTGTTATTTAATTTCAAAGGTTTCATCTCCAAACTGACTTAATTTTAAGTTTCCCCACCAAAAATCATTTAATTCTGTAACAAATGGAGACATACTGGAATTACTATCATTTAATCTTTCTTTCAGTTTCTCATATAGCTCATATAGTCGGTCAAATTCAGGATACACATTCTTAAGGTTCTTGTAATGCATAAGTTTTATTTGAATTTCTTTATGAATGGCATCTGAATTATTGCTAATTTCACCTGCAATATTATTTACATGTATCCTGTAGTAGGTTTTGCATTGATCTACCTTTACTCCTCGACACCCTTCCATTAATAAAACAGAATACAAGAACCAATCAAAAATAGGCCCATTACTCACATTCAATTTTTCAATGAGTTCATAGCTAATTGCATTCAGATTTATTGCGGTGTTACTTAATCCTAGATAATTACACTCTAAAATCGAATCAATCTCATTTGTCTGAGCAGGTAATGTTTTAAAGAAACTTTTTTTCTGATCAAAATAATATAGCTCATTATAGTAAAAAGCTACTTCCCCCTCATAAACTGACTGAATTTGGGAAATTCTGTCCTTAGAAAATGTATCATCAAAATCGCCTAAAACTAATAAATCATACCCTAATTTTTTGGCTTTTTGTATAAGTTCCACTCTCAAAGAAGACGGAAGGCTACCAGCCATCCCATTCCATAAACGCACATGCACATTTGTGTCAAAATACGAGTACAAGTGCTGAATTTCCCCATCATCAAGATTGTCGTTTAAAAGAAGAAGATCAAAACCAATCCAATCTTGGCTATTAATAGACTTAGCATACTCAGGCAAGTACGAGAATGACTCCTTATATACAACAGTCCCAAATGCAATTTTCATGAAATCCACCTTCCAAACAACAACACGTCTACCTTATCTGACAACTTTACAAGGATTTCCATAAGCCACAACATTATCACTTATATTTTTTAATACAACGCTTCCCATACCTACAGTTGTACTCGAACCTATTTTTACTCGCTGTCTAACAACACTATTAGCCCCAACCTGTGTATCCTTACCTATCTCTACTTCTCCGCATAAGACTGTACCTGGAGAAACATGCGCAAAGTCACCAATTATACAATCGTGCTCAACAATGGCCCCAGAATTCACAATAACTCCTTCACCTAAAGATGCTCCCGCATTGATAATTGCCCTTTTCCCAATAAAAGAACCTGATCCTATTTTTACATCTTCACTTATAATTGCAGACTTATCGATAATGACTGGTATTCCAAATCCCAGATTACTTATAGTCTGAAAAAAAACTCTTCTTTGCCTCGAACTACCGAGTGTAACAAATGCCTCATTGTAGCCCATACTCAAAAAACGAGGAATATCTTTGTCAGAACCAATAATAGGTATCCCATTTACTTTTTTCTCTAAATTTGCCTCTTGATCAATTATACCTATTTCGGATATATCATCATAATATAACAAACTATCTAATACAGATTTACAATGCCCACCTCCACCAATAAGCAATATTTTTCTACTCATCTCTCTCAAGCCTTCTTCTCATCTCTTCCATCTCATCCAGTTGCCCCATATCCAGCCAACTATTTTCGCTTATAGGGAACACACCAATTTTAGCTCCTTTTTCTTTGTACTTCTCAATAATATCCGGAAAACCTATCACAGTATCTTGCTCAAGTTCTTCGATAACTTGCGGCTCAACAATGTACATACCTGTATTCGTGAAAAAAGAGAACTCTGGCTTCTCTTTTATATTTTCAATTTGTCCTGTTTCACTAATTTCTACAACACCATAAGGGATTCTAACATTTTTCAATGAACATACCATCGTAATTAAATTACCTTCACTTTTGTGATGGTTGTATATTTTTTCATAATCTTCATCTATTAAAATATCACAATTGGATAGTATAAATGTTTCACTAATTTTTCCTTTTAACAAACTTAATCCTCCACCTGTACCAAGTGGAATATCTTCATCAATATAGTTTACTTCATAATTTTTTTTTATTTCGTTGAAATAGGCTTTTATCATATTTTTTTTATGATTCACAATCAAAAAGAATTGACTAACTTCATAAGGTAAGAAACGATTAATAATATGTTCTACAATAGGGATCTCACCAATCGGAATCAATGGCTTAGGCAAAATTTTAGTATAGGGATACAATCTTGTACCTAGTCCTCCTGCCATGATCACAACTTGAGTATCCAATGAACGCTTAACTCCAAATTCCTCATCATTCCATAATACAATGGATACAATATCCTTATTGTCGTCTAGAATGGGAATACCCTCTATAAAATTTTTCTTCATATACTCTCTGGCCATTGCCTTTTCACTCTCTAACAAATACTTCGGTTGATAGTTTGCTATTTTGCTAACTTTTTCGTCCAAACTACCTTTTCTTAATATCCACCTCCTAATATCACCGTTTGTTATCGTAGCTACAAATTTCCCCTCCCGCTCCACGAAAAGGATCTTTTTAGAAACTCTGTCCAGAACTCGCATTGACTCCAGTACGGTAAAATTTTCGTCAATTAATAGGTCCTTTACATCCATGAAGATTCCCTCCGTGCTGTTTAAAATTATTTATTTATTGGACAAGATAGAAGTTCACAAATGTACCTTATGTCCGATTCATTCAAGTTAGAGCTACATGGAATATTAACAATATGGTCCAAGTAATCAACCGCTCTTTCAATTAAATATGCTTGATTATTAATATAGGGCATTTGATTATTAATTAATCCCCATATAGGTCTTGTTTGAACTTTGTTCTTAGATAAAAACGTCATCAATTCATCTCGATTAAAGGGGTAATTTTCTTTCACGTATAAAGCATAGAACCAATAGTTTGCTCTGGTTCCATCTCTATATTCAAGTAAATGCAGTCCTGTTACGTTGTATAATTTCTCCTGATACAACTCAAAATTTCTTTTTTTTGTTTCGATGAACTGCTCTAGTTGTTCCATCTGAGCAATCCCTAACGCAGCCTGAAGATTAGTCATACGATAATTGTACCCGACTTCATCGTGTGTGTAATATAACTCATCACTTTTAGCCTGTGTAGTTAAATGTTTTGACCGTCTCAGTAAATTCTTATCGTTGGAAACAATCATTCCACCACCACCCGTGGTAATAATTTTATTTCCATTGAACGAATATACGCCGATATCTCCAATTGTTCCAGCATATCGTCCACTATATAGCCCACTTGTATAATAGGTTCCTAGTGCTTCTGTTGCATCTTCTATTACTTTTAAATTAAATTCGCTAGCAACTTCCATGATTTTCACCATATCTGCCATGTTACCAAATACATGAACAATAATGATGGCCTTAATTACTCTATTTGAAGACTTATTAACAAGTTTTCCATCTGTAAAGCTACACTCTTTCTCACAAAACTCTTTTAGTTTATCTGGTGAAATTGTCAAGGAATCATCACAGTCCATAAAAACAGGATGGGCTCCAACGTACCTGACTGGATTAACCGCTGCTATAAAGGTTAAAGATGGTACCAAGACCTCATCGTCCCTTCGTACCTGGCAAACCTCTAAAGCAATATGAAGCCCTGCAGTTCCACTCTGACAAGACACAGCTCCCTCTGCTTGTACATATGCAGCAACAGATTCCTCAAATTTAGTTACAAAGGGTCCTCCAGTAGATACCCATTCTGACTGAACAGCTTGACTAACATATTCAAGTTCATTCCCTTTAAGATTAGGTACAGAAAGTGGGATAAATTTTTGTTCCATCTGTTCTCCTAACTATATGTTATACATATCAGATTTATATTTATCCAGGTTATTCCTGAAGAATTCTATTGTTTCAGCCATTCCTTGCTCAAAGGTGAAATGCGGTTGCCAGTTGGTTAAAGATTTTATCTTCTCGTTAGAGCCTAAAAGACGATCGACTTCACTTTTTTCAGGCCGTAGTCGTTGATTATCACATACAATTCTTGCATCAGGGTTAATCTGTCTAATTAGTTCCTCAGCAAGCTCTCCTATAGATATTTCTTGTTGCGTAGCAATATTGATCTCTTCACCGATGGTTACACTAGATTTTGCTATCTCAATAAAACCTTCAACCGTATCCTTCACATAATTAAAATCACGTGTCGGAGTGAGAGAACCCAGCTTAATTTCTGTCTTTCCAGCAAGCAGCTGTGTGATAATCGTAGGAATTACTGCTCTGGCTGATTGTCTAGGTCCGTACGTATTAAATGGTCTCACAATGGTTAATGGCATATTAAAGCTTCTATAAAATGATTCTGCTAGACGGTCAGCACCAATTTTCGTAGCTGAATACGGGGATTGTCCTTGAAAAGGATGCTTTTCATCCATTGGAACATATTGAGCTGTGCCGTAAACCTCGGATGTTGAAGTCACCAAAACCCTAGATGTGTCAAGCTCCTTTGCAGCTTGTAAAACATTTAAAGTTCCCTTAATATTAGTATCTACATAAGTGTCTGGTGAGTGGTAGCTAAAGGGTATAGCAATAAGTGCAGCCAAATGAAAAACTGTATCGATCCCGCTCATTGAAGCTTTTACTCCATGAGGATCACGAATGTCTCCGCTAAACACTTCAATTTCTTGCTTGATTTCCCTAGGTAGGGTATCTAACCATCCCCACGAATTAAATGAATTATAATATATAAACGCTTTGACATTGTAACCTTCCCTAACTAATTGCTCAGTTAGATGGCTTCCAATAAAACCATCAGCTCCTGTAACTAAAGCTTTCAATATAATCACTCATTTCGAATCAAAATTTTCCCCATTATTCATTTACATTTTAGACAACCTCAATAAGTATTACTCATCCAAACTCTCAGCCGTCTCCGCTAGTAAGTTTGTAATCTCATTTAATGCATAGACACCAATATCCAAGAAACCAAGGTTAGCTTTCTGTGCCAAGATTATATTATCAGCGGTGTTAACACGCTCTATAGTATATAAGTTCCATACCGAATTAATCATGGCTGGCTGTAAGCAATGACGTAACAACCAATTGTCCATAACTAATTTGAAAAAGTCCTCTGTTTGATCAATCTTCTTTAGTGCTCCCTTTAATTCGGTTTCAGAAGAATATTCACTTATATCCAAGCGTCTAACTTGTTTTTGTTGTTTCTCAAATTGCAGTTTAATATCATAAAAATATCTATACTGCTCTCTCATAACTTGCTTCATCTTTTTCTTATCGAGAGGGTAGTTCTCTATAGCTTGGAGCACTTCTAAGACAGGTGTTATTTTAGTTTTGCAAAACTCTTGTCCGACCTCTGCCAAACTTAACTGCTGGGTGTGCGATATCTTTGATCCACCTTCTGTGGCGTTAATAACGGTCAGACCCTTAGTTGCAATCTCCATCTCAAACCAAGTTCTGAAAGTATTCCAAGTTTCTGTCGTGGTAACTAATCCGCCGTAATAACCTTCAGTTTCCAAATTGACCTTGGCTGAAAACATACTGTTAGTTAATTTTTTATCATCGTAGATTGTTCCTCCAGCATGTGTTTCTCCAACAGAGTTTCCATATGCCAAATCCTGCCCTAATAATATAATGGGCGATGCTCCAATGTGTTCGGCAACACCAAAAGCTACATGAGCGCAAGATAAACCAATACTAATAGAATTGTCACCTTCCAATTCTAGAACATCTTTTAACCAGATATATTCACCCACGCCTTCTCTCATTGGTATGACTAGCTGCCCGTGATACTCTTCGAAGATTTCTGGGTACAGAACTAGCGGACCGACAAGTGTTGACTCAACAGGGTAAGTCTTACCATCATAGAAATAAGTGTATGTTTCAACTTCTCGTTCTATTGAACAAATAAAGTCGGGAATTATTCCCTCATTACAAAGACGTTGAGCAATGGTGTCTACAGCAATAATTACTGCATTGTCTTTTATTGAATGCAATTGCTCAATATTTTTATTTAAGGAAGGGCCAGCGGCCACAACAACCGCTGGCACGTTTCGCATCGTATTCTTGAGTAATGATACATTTTTAGAACGAGTAAGGTGCTTAAGGTTCTTCATGTTATGTCTGAATCCGATCAAACTATCTTCTACTGAATTTCCATACATCATTGTTTTATAATTTACAATCTCTTTTATTGCTCTAACAACTGCTACACTGGACTGAATTTCTTGTTCACGATAAAAGTGTGTAAAATAAAATTTTATTGTTTTCACGTAAAAAATAGCGTTCGTTAATAGAAACTTATCTAAAAATAATGGCAAGTTGCTGATTTTATCAGTGAACAAGACAGCTCCAGTTGTTGTATGAAGGAAGGAAAGGTCTTTATGTTGTAAGGAGTAATTAAATAGTGAGCCATTAGGCTCAATAATAACTAATAAAGATTCAGTTCCTTTCATTGCAATAACCTTCTTAATTTCCTCGACAGACTGGATTCCAACAACAAAAATCAGCTCTCTTTTTAAGGGATTAGGTTGATTTGATGCATCAAAATCACTTCTTAAAGTGAAAACCCGACTCCCATCAAAGAATATCTCATTTCCCTCTCTGTCCACTTCTATATACGATTGATCAATTTCATTTTCATCCGGCGCTCCAATCCAATGGTCGGGATTAGCCGATAGAATTTCAATATTATGATTCAAAAAATCCATCATCCTTGTCCCCTTATGCTAATTTCATCGTAGATTTACAACATAATTATAGCAAGAAAGCCCCACCAAGTGGGGCTTTCTTCAAATGATACGAAATGCTCTCAAAACAAATTTCTATTAAAACTTTAATTATCTCAGCAATTGAAGCACGCCTTGTGGTGCCTGATTTGCTTGAGCCAACATTGCTTGAGCTGCTTGAGCCAAGATGTTATTTTTCGTTTGGCTCATCATTTCTTTCGCCATATCAACGTCACGGATACGGGATTCAGCAGCTGTCAGGTTCTCAGAAGCTGTTCCCAAGTTGTTGATTGTGTGCTCCAGACGGTTTTGTACAGCACCCAGTTTAGCACGTTCGCTAGATACCAGGGATGTTGCTTTATCCAGAACAGCAATCGCTTTAGAAGCATCTTCACGAGTGGAGATGTTCAGAGCAGCTTCGCCTTTGATATCGTTAGAACCGTTAGTAACAGCGTTTTCTTTCGTGAAACCAGCTTGTCCAGCATTTCCTGTGATACCCAGTGCTGCTGCACGAACATCGTTAATTTGCAAGGACATCGATTGACCTGTGTTTGCACCAATTTGGAACTTCGTGGAGAAGCCAACACCTTGTGCGCCAGCGCCAACAACTTGTTCTACATTACCAATTGCAGCAGTACTGGAAATACCCAGTGGCAATGCTGCAGTACCAGTTCCTAATTTAATATCCTTACCTGTTTCGGAAAGGAACTGAATTTTGTTGTCTTTCGACAGGGATGCTGTAATTTTGCTGTCCAAACCAGCTGATTGCAGGGAAGCATTCAAATCCTTAACGAGTGAATCCATAGCTGCTTTAGCTACATTAGCATCTGCATTTGTAGTGTCATATGTTTTTGCAGTAGTACCTTTGTTAAGGTCAACAGTTACTTCACTCTCGGAACCAATTGTAAATTTGATTGTTGCACCTGAACCAATGGATACAGCAGCTGCCGTAAGGGATGTACCACCTTCAAGTCCTGCACGTTCTACAGTTGAAGGGTCACCTTTAACTGTTGTACCTACTTGTGCTGCAGTCAAACCGAATTTAGCATTAGCTCCAGTAAACTTCAATTCACTTGATGAACCAGAAGATTTCGCAGAATATTCAAGTTTGCCTGTAGTATCTACCTTGATGTCAACCAAGTCAGACAACTTTACTCCACCGGATGTTGTTGCATCCAATGCAGTTTTCAATGCTTTTGCAGTATCTACAGCATTAGCAGTTGATGCTACATCTACAGTTACGCTTGACAGATCAAACGTTCTGTTATCAACAACGATAGTTGAACCAGCAGTAAATGTGATATCACCAGCTGTAATAGCCGCAGTTGCTGTTATTTTAGCATGTGTAGCTTGAGTCAGTTTCTCGCTGTCACTTGAACCAATACCACCGTTAAGCAACTTTTGAGTATTGAACTCAGTAGTGTTACCGATACGGTTAACTTCGGAAGTCAGTTGGTTCATCTCGTCTTGCAGTGCTTGACGATCGGAATCTGTGTTTGTTCCGTTTGCGGATTGGTTGGAAATCTCACGCATACGTTGCAGGATGGAGTGAGTTTCGTTCAATGCACCCTCAGCTGTTTGGATCAAAGAGATACCATCTTGAGCGTTACGGGAAGCTTGGTCCAAACCACGGATTTGACCGCGCATTTTTTCGGAAATTGCCAAACCGGCAGCATCGTCACCAGCACGGTTGATGCGAAGACCAGAAGACAATTTTTCGATGTTTTTGTTAGTGTTGCTAGTGTTGATGGACAATTGGCGGTGAGTGTTCAACGCCGGAATATTGTGGTTGATAATCATTGAGTGTTTCCTCCCTGAAATAAGTTAGTTCCACATCCTTGTGGTAAACGCCGCGACATTAAGGTCGGCCGCCCTGCCGAAGCAGCGTCTAAATTATATATCGACGGGAGATGAACAACTGTTTATAGCAAATGGGAAATTTTTAATCTTTTTTTAATCCATTATTCCGAAGACGTTCCATGAATGCTTCAACATCGGCGGCCAGCGGTGTAGCTGACTCCCTATTTGCGTCCTGAATCGCGGCATAAATCTCTTGGCGAAAGATATCAATATGCTTCGGTGCAGATATGCCGATTCTTACAGTATCCCCTTCCACAGCAAGTACCGTGACTTCGATCTGATCCTGGATGACAATGGACTCACCCTTTTTCCTGGACAAAACGAGCATATTACACTCCACCTTTCACGGATTTCGCGTCTTCTTGCTCTTCGGCCCAGATCAGATGACGTGTATCATATCCGGACTGATGAAGTACAACTTGTTTGCCCACTTGTTTTTCCGGATTAAGTACGACTGGTGCCAGGAGATTCATTGTCGATTTATTGGCTTGCGAATGAATGGTAACCAGAGAGAACACTGCGACTTGTTCGTCAATCTGCAACTCTTCCTTATCCACTTCACTTAACTCAAAACTATAGTCAGACGCAAACGTAAATGGACTCACTAACAAGAAAGACAGTTCCTTCTCACGCACAGATTGCAAATAACTAAACGGTGTATCTTCCCAAGGAATTAGTGCAAATTCTGTTTCTTCTTCAAATCCAGGTAATCCTTTCGGAAATTGATAGATTTCTTTCTCCTGAACTTCAACTTCTCCCCACATGCTTGTCTGAATAAAAATAATAAACGCCTCCTTGGCGGTGATTTTGTACAAAAAAAGCCATAGAGGGCTTCGTCCGAGACCGTCTATAGCTCACATTATAACTTATAACGCCATATCGATGGCTGGCGGTGTGTATTTAACGGATGCGTATTGCTTCACATAGATGTCCAGCTTGCCTCGTTGATACTCGATCTCCGGTTTGTGCACCGTCACATTCAGTTCAGAAACCGCCGGATCATAATTGATATCGGGTGGCCTAGTGTTAATACGAATGTCCACGTTATCAGATGAAGCAGGAGTACGCGTCTCTGGAAACGGCTGAGGCTTCCAATCACTGCCCACAATGTTCGCAATCGTATTCCCCGGTTTGTGAATGGCAGCCAGCTGATTCCCTTGTTCTACTCGCGCAGCTAGATTTTGAAGGAAATTTTGCTGGATGCCCGAGTAGATTCGGGCATTCATATCAATCATATTACCTCCTGTATAGGCGGCGAATGCTTGACTTTGATCTACATTAAGCTCAATCGGATGACTCTGAACCGTAAGTTTAGCCGGCTTAGTCTGAAGCTGTACATCCGCTTTCGGCTGACGGATAGAATATTTCCCAGGGTCGGCATCGATATTTAATATAGAAGGGGTTGTCTGAATCTGAACAACAGGAAGGATCTTCATATTGCACCCACTCCTCTTATCTCAGGAAATCCACCAGAGAAGGTGATATGATTTTTGCGCCAACAGACAACGAGGCATTATAGATGTTTTCCTGGATTTTGGATTTCAAAGACAGTTCTGCAATATCGGCATCCTCAACTTTGGCTTGAAGATCAGACAGATTGATACCCAGATCATCCAATCGCCCCATCATCAGATCAACACGGTTGGTTTTCGCTCCAATTTCGGATCGGATCGACAACATTTTTCCCATACGAGAGTCCATGATATCCAGTTGATTGGCCAATTCTTTTTGGTCTCCATCTTGCAATGCTTGCATAACGGTATTCATGATAACAAATAGATTGTCTTGTTCTGTAGCTGTACCGAAAACTTCATTCCCGCTTACATTGATAGGCAGTTGCACACTTTCACCTACAATGAAATTGATTTTCCCTTGGTCCGTCACTATCGAAGCAGCATTGGTCGTATCTAGCGTACCGTCCGCATTAGATGGAAAATCATAAGGTTTGACATCATAGGTCTCGCCATTAAAAATGTATTTCCCATTAAGCTTACTATTCGAAATATCAATAAGTTGTTCCTTCAGCTGTTTTACCTCTTCATTAATGCTATCGAGTGCAGTCTGAGGATTGGTTCCTGTTGACGCTTGAACCGTCAGTTCACGTAATCGCTGAACAACATTGCCGGCCTGATTCAGTACGGTATCGTTAAACTCCAGCCAAGAAACGGCACTATCCACGTTTTTCTGATATTGCTCATTAGATGATAATTCAGCGCGGTAACGAAGGGAGTACGTGATCCCTACCGGATCATCCGAAGGCTTATTGATTTTACGCCCCGTAGCCAGTTGAGTCTGAGTGTTGTTCATCTGTTGTGCATTCCTGTTGAGGTTCATAAGCAACTGCGAACCCAGCATATTATTTGTAATTCTCATGATCTGTTGTGTCACTCCCTTCTATTATCTGCCTACCATACCCGTGGAATTAATTAATTTATCAAGCAATTGGTCGAATGTGGTCATAAAACGCGCTGATGCACTGTACGCATGCTGGAACTTGATCATGTTCCCCATCTCTTCATCCAGTGAAACACCACTAACCGATTGACGACGTGTGTCTACTTGCTGTACCAGAAACTCCGAGTTGGATGTCTGACGTGCAGCTTCCTGCGATTGAACGCCTAACTGTCCCACAATGGCACTAAATTGAGCCCCAATCGTTGCACTGCTCAAACCGTCTGCGGATTTCATCGGAGTATCCTTCAGGTTTGCGATCAAGTTCGCAAGAGTGTTATTCCCTTTAATCACCGTTTCCGTGCCGGAAGCGGTTGTCGTTCGCAGAGATGTTGCAATTTTGTTCGGATCAGCCAATATTTCAGCATTTAAGGAGATATTCCCGGCAGTTATTGCAGTTCCGCCTCCAGCCGCAGTAAAGAACGGTAGTCCTCCGTTGTTCGTTCCATCCATGCTGTAACCCAGCTGATGTAATCCGTTCAACCCTTTTACTGTAACCTTCAGATCACTGGTCAGTGTCCGCGCTGCGCCCGTAAGACCCAACGAATTATTTTCCGGCAACACGGAACCCGCAGGTATAGTAATATCAATATCTCCATTGGCCAGCGTATTCGCTAAGTCATCCATCTGTTTACGATAATCACTCACCAGCGTATCCCTGGATTTGATCATACCATGTACTTCACCGTTGGTAAGCGTACCCGCTGTATAGGCATTATTCAAAAACGCTGAATCTACTGTGGCTTGAACAGCCCCACCCGTTACAAGCTCCTGTCCATTCATCTGAATCTGGTAGCCCTGTGGTGTATCGGTAACGGTAATATTCATAATTTTGGATAGCTTGTCCGCCATTAAGTCACGTTGGTCACGCAAATCGTTTGCGTTATCGCCAAGGGACTCCACCTTTACGATTGCACTATTCAGGTTTGCAATATTACCTAGATAACCCTGAATTTCATTACTTTTCACCGCGATATTACTGTCCAGATCCTGACTTAGAGAGTCTAATTGGCGACTAATCTGATTCATAGCATCGGTAAGAGCCAGCGTGGTCTCTTTAACAATTCGGCGAGCCGTAACGTCTTCCGGGTTTTTACTTAGATCTGACCAGGATTTATAGAAATTATCCATAACCGTACGAAAACCAGTTTTGGAAGGCTCGTTGACAATTGCCTCAAGTTTCTCCAGTGTATCCCGTTGAATGGACCAACTCCCGAAGTTGGTATTTTCGTTGCGATATTGGTCATCCAGAAATTTCTCGCGAACACGGGTAATCGAGTCGAACTCTACCCCTGTTCCGAGTTGCCCTGGTGCCGTACTATGCAAAAATGCAAACGGCTCCATAGGAATGGATGCTTGCATATTCACTTTCTGACGTGAGTACCCCTCCGTATTGGCGTTGGCTACGTTATGACCTGTTGTGCTAAGAGCGGTCGTCTGTGCGAACAAACTGCGTTTAGCCGTTTCGATTGAATGAAATGTAGATGTCACCTGGTTTCCCCCTATTTAATCAGGCACGCGTGTCGAACAGACCGATTCGTCCTGGATTGCCGTGCTTATCAGCAGGATGCTGATAAGTTGCATCCTGTTCAGGCCTTGAAGCAAACATGTCCATCGATAGATCAATAAACATTAACGATTGCTCAATCAGCTTCTGGTTTAGTTGATTGATATCTTTCAATTCTTGTAATGTTCCCGCCAGCTTCTTCTGGACTTCAAACAACCGCTGTTTGTCAGCCGGATCAAAGATCAGCTTGGAAATCTCGGTAACATTCAGGTTCAGCATCGACTTGATGCCACGCTCCTGAAGCAGTTCGTGAACAGCATGTAGTCGCTCTGTATCCAGCGGCTCCTGCTGTTTCATAAACTTGGATTCCTTATTCATGATAGCGATAAGCTGGTCTACATCATTCTTGACGATAACTTCTCGTTTAACCTGACTGAGCGCCAGCATATCACGGTGACTTTGCTCCATCTGCTCTAAAACTGCAATTAATCTGTCCAGTGCTGCCATTACATAATCACCTATTCCTTATCAAAAGACTTGAAATACGGTAGCAACTTGTCAGCAAGCTTGCTACTGTCTACCTGATATGTTCCCGAGCTTACCTGCTCTTTCAACTCCTGAATCCGTTGCAACCGTCCTGTATCTTGCGTACGTCCTTGTTCTTCAAGCATCTTCATCGCCTCCGGAGAAATGGATACTTCATCCTTGCGGCGGCTTTTCTTGGTCTCAGCCTGCTGATTGGATTCAACATTCCTCTGATATGAATTGATGGCTCCAATTCGACTCGGTTCATTGATTTTCATTCGAAGTGCACTTCCTTTCACCTGATTTTTTTCGTTGATATACGTATTTCTTTCTTTATCTTTATGTGTTCGAAATGAGTAGGATAATAAAAAAAACCGATAATCTTTAATAAGTTTATCGGTACGTTTCAAAACATTTGTTATAGCATTATTCGTATTTAAGACCACGTTCCTATGAATTGCGCAGTTTGTCGACGGCATTGTAGGTTCGTCCGCCTACTTGGTTGTTATCCTTCTGACCTACTTCACGAGCTGCCCCAGCCAAGTCTTTCGTTAGTCGAGTACGGCAGGAATCGCACATATGGCCTTCACGGATCAGCATTCCGCACACTTCACAAGGATACATCATATTCGGGGCGTTTTCGATGGAAATCCGTCCCTCTCGGATAAACTTCGTAATGGTTTTGATTGAGACTTCTGTCGCATCCGACAATTCCTGTATGTTGGCGCCTTTATTCTCGCGCAAATAGTCTACACAGATCTGGTATTCCTGCTCCATTTCCTTGATACAGTTCGAGCACACATCACGAAAATTCAATGCATACAATTTGCCGCAACGAGGACAATTCCCTAGATTCATCGCTAAAACTCCCCTCTCAAACTTCCTTTTCCGACTAGATAATATCTATACATTACCTTATTTTCTCATATGAAGTCCATAGCTTATTTACGAAATAAAAACGAAGACAGGATGCACGTTTACGCAAACCCGTCTCCGGAATTGTAATTACTATATATCATTAATTCAAGGTTCTAATACTCAGAGCAGAAGACCACACACTCGTATTCTGATCATTAAAAGCCCGAACACGGTATTTATGCACACTTGCCGGTAATAAATCCAGATGTACAAATGCTGGATCGCTAACAATCGCAACAATCTGTCCGTCTGCTTCAATCTCATAAGATGTAGCACCAGCTACATTTTCCCATGTGATTGTAATGCTTGTTCGATCTACTGTCCCTTTAGGAACCGCTACACTTAATTGAGTTACTCCCGTAATTATTTCGCTCCATGCTCCGGCACCGGAAGCATTTTTCGCTCGAATTCGGAAGGAATGCTCCGAATTGGGTGCAAACCCACTCTTCGTGTAGGCAACTGCATTGATTGCCACGATTGTACCATCAATCTCAAGATCATAACCGGTTGCCCCGCTTACCGCATTCCATTTTAGCGCAATTGCTGCGGTTGTTGCAGAATTCACAGTTAGACCTGATACACTTCCTGGCAGTGTCGTTTGGGAGACCACGGCTGTCCATGCACTCGCATTGGTATCGGTCAATGCACGTACGCGATACCTGTGAGCAGTGCCACCAAGTAGCTCGCTGTGAGTGTAAGAAGGTTCACTCACGGTTGCTACAGTGCTTCCGTCTGCCTCAATCTCATATTTCGTTGCTCCAACGACCCCTGTCCATGTCAAAACAACTGCTGTTTCTTCTGGCACACCTTTCAAAGCGGTTGGCAGGTTTAATTGCGTAGAGGCATTCAGCATGTCACTCCAGCTACCGATTCCGGCTGCATTTTTGGCACGGATTCGGAAAGTGTGGTCGGTGTTCGCCGCCAGACCACTCTTCGTGTACGCTGTTCCAGTAACCGCTACAACGGTGCCGTCGATTTCCAGCTCATAGCCTGTAGCTCCGATGGCTGCTGCCCATTTGATTGAGATTGCTGCAGTTGTTGCTGTGTTGAGCAATAGCCCTTCAACTTTACCTGGAACGGCACTCTGTGTTAGAACGGCTGTCCATGCACTTGTATTGGTTTCCGTTAACGCACGAACACGATATTTATGTGCTGGACCTGGCAACAGGGAGGTATGACTATAGCTTGGTTCTTCCACCGTAGCTACGACTGCGCCGTCCGCTTCTATTTCGTACTTCGTTGCATTGGCAATCGCTACCCATGTCAGGTTGATTACTGTTTCTTCCGATGTTGCTTTCAGAACAGGCGTGTTCAGTAATGTTGTTGCACTAATCAGCTCGCTCCACGCGCCTACACCCGCGGCATTCTTCGAACGAATACGGAAAGTGTGATCCGTGTTTGCCGCGAGGCCGCTCTTCGTATATGCAGTCCCGGTAGCCGCTACAACGGTGCCGTCGATTTCCAGATCATAACCGGTTGCTCCTGAGACAGCATTCCATTTTAACGCAATGGCTGCATTGGTCACGGTGTTAATCGCCAGACCACTGACGGATGCAGGAATCGTGCTCTGTGTTAGAACGGCTGTCCATGCACTTGTATTGGTTTCCGTTAATGCACGAACACGATATTTATGTGCTGTGCCTGGCAACAGGGAGGTATGGCTGTAGCTTGGTTCTTCCACCGTAGCTACGACTGCGCCGTCCGCTTCTATTTCGTACTTCGTTG
Source organism: Paenibacillus cucumis (ex Kampfer et al. 2016) (assembly GCF_019748695.1). Lineage (NCBI taxonomy): Bacteria > Bacillati > Bacillota > Bacilli > Caryophanales > Paenibacillaceae > Paenibacillus > Paenibacillus cucumis (ex Kampfer et al. 2016). The sequence continues at coordinate 76,476 of NZ_JACLIC010000040.1, forward strand.
CATTGGCAATCGCTACCCATGTCAGGTTGATTACTGTTTCTTCCGATGTTGCTTTCAGAACAGGCGTGTTCAGTAATGTTGTTGCACTAATCAGCTCGCTCCACGCGCCTACACCCGCG